>CANHZI010000011.1 GCA_947464955.1 Oxalobacteraceae bacterium | reverse complement strand
GTATTCTCTGGCGCGATCAACATCGCGTTTGGCGCAACCGGTGGCAAGGAAGGAATATTTTCAAAACCAAACACGCGCACCACTTCTTCGATCAAATCTTCTTCGATTTCGATATCGAAACGATAGGATGGTGGCGTCACAGAAAACAAGCCTGGTTCTTGCGTGAACTGCAAACCAAGACGGGTAAAGATATCCGCGATCTGAGCATCAGTGAAAGGCACACCAATCACTTTATTGGCGCGCTCGGTGCGCATTTTCACCGGTAAGCGTTGCGGCAAGTTCACGATATGATCATCAATCGGACCAACCTTCACGTGCTCTGGGCCACCACAAATTTCCACGATCAACGCAGTAATGCGTTCAACATGTTCAACCACAGAGGCGAAGTCCACGCCACGCTCATAGCGATGCGCTGCATCGGTAGAGAAATTGTATTTGCGTGCGCGGCCTTGAATCGCCTGAGGCCACCAGAACGCTGATTCCAAATAAATGTTTTCAGTATCGAGTGTGACGGCTGTGGAATCACCGCCCATGATGCCGGCTAAAGATTCAATTTCTTTTTGATCTGCGATCACGCCAACCCACTCATCGACTTCGATGGTATTGCCGTTTAAGAGTTTCAAGCTTTCGCCTTTTTTACCCCAACGTACATCCAATCCACCGTGAATTTTTTCGAGATCAAATACATGGCTTGGACGGCCCATTTCCAACATGACGTAGTTAGAAATATCGACCAATGCGGAAATCGAACGTTGACCACTGCGCTCTAGGCGTTGCTTCATCCAATCTGGCGTCGGCGCTTTCGCATTCACACCGCGGATCACACGTCCGACGAAGCGACCACACAAATCAGGGGCACTAATCTTGACTGGCAATTTTTCAGTCAACGCCACTGGCACCACGTGCGCTTCAGGGAGACTCAATGGTGTACCGGTCAGAGCGGAAACTTCACGCGCCACACCTAGCACAGAGAGGCAGTCTGCCTTATTTGGCGTCAGCTTAATCGTGAATTTCAAGTCGTTGAGTTGATAATAATCACGGAAGTTTTGACCAACGGGTGCATCTGCGGGCAAGTCCATCAAACCGCCATGATCTTCAGATAATTTCAACTCACGTGCGGAACACAGCATGCCTTGCGATTCAACACCACGCAGTTTACCGACTTTAATCAAGAACGGTTTACCGTCTGCACCTGGCGGCAACACAGCGCCTGCCATCGCACATGGTACTTTCATCCCTACTCGTACGTTGGGGGCGCCACAGACGATATTCAACAAGGTGCCAGTACCAACATCTACTTGGCAGACATTCAAACGATCTGCGTCTGGATGTTTCGCGATCTCGCGGATCTCTGCGACAACCACATTGCTAAATGGAGGAGCAACAGGTTCTACCTCTTCCACCTCAAGCCCTGCCATTGTCAACATATGAGACAACTCGTCCGAAGTCATCTTCGGATCGACCATAGTACGTAACCAGTTTTCAGAAAATTGCATAATTCAACCGTGATGTTGATGGTGTACTTTAAAGTACAAAAAATTGAGTCTAATTTTGACGAAACAAATATTCCATATGGAGCTTCTAGAAATTCGATTATCGAGATGCAGATTGAGGCACAAAACAGAGCAATACGTCGGTATTGCGAGGTTTTGTAACGAAAATATGCGCTCGAGAATTGGATTTATAGATGTCTCCATTAGTTAAACTGCTTCAGGAATCGCAAATCGCCTTCATAGAACAGGCGCAAATCGCTAATGCCATAGCGCAGCATCGTTAAACGCTCTAAACCAGAACCAAACGCAAATCCAATGTATTTCTCTGGGTCTAATCCCATGTTCTTAATTACAGTTGGATGCACTTGACCAGAGCCAGACACTTCTAACCAACGTCCTTTTAATGGACCACTACCGAAGGCAATATCAATCTCGGCAGATGGCTCGGTGAAAGGGAAATATGATGGTCGGAAGCGTACTTGCAAATCGTCTGTTTCAAAAAATGCTTTCACAAAATTCAAATATACGCCTTTGAGATCAGCAAAACTGATGTTCTCGGCAATCCACAAACCTTCGACTTGATGGAACATTGGCGAATGCGTTGCATCGCTGTCGACACGATAAGTACGACCAGGCGCGATGACCTTAATTGGTGGCTTATTCATGCGCGCAAAACGCACTTGCATCGGGCTGGTATGAGTACGCAATAACAAAGGCTTGCCAGAAGTGTCATTACCTTCCACATAGAAGGTATCTTGCATCGAACGTGCTGGATGATTTTCTGGCGAGTTAAGTGCAGTGAAGTTGGTCCAATCATTTTCGATTTCTGGGCCATCGGCCACGTCAAAACCGATAGAACGGAAAATTTCTTCGATACGCTGCCAAGTACGCATTACAGGATGAATGCCACCCATACCGCGGCCGCGACCAGGCAAAGTCACGTCAATCGCTTCTGCATTTAAACGAGCTTCCATTTGTGCATTGGCGAGCGCATCACGACGTGCTGTCAACGCATTTTCAATTTGCTCTTTGGCGACGTTAATCACGGCACCTTGCGCTTTGCGTTCTTCAGGAGCCAGCTTACCCAAGCCTTTCATTTGTTCGGTGATCTGGCCAGACTTTCCGAGGTAAAGCGCTTTTGCATTTTCTAAAGCCGCAGCGTCAGGCGCAGCAGCAAAATCAGCAATCGCTTGAGCAACAATTTGATCTAAGGGATTCATGCGATATTTCCCACAAAGTGTGGATGATAAAAGTTAACTTGAAATTGGATTTGATAAAGACTTACACGAAATCGAGGTTCTATGAGGACAAAGGAACACTCACTTTCGCGTAAATCCTCAAGCAAAAAAAACGGGGCAGTGGAATCAACCTCTGCCCCGCTCATCATGCAGATTCGCGAATGGCGAATTTGCAGACTATGTCTGATTACGCAGCCAAAGTCGCTTTTACTTGATTAACAATCGCAGCAAATGCTGGCTTGTCAGTCACTGCCATATCGGCCAACACTTTACGGTCGAGTTCGATGTTCGCTTTTTTCAAGCCGTTCATGAACACGCTGTAAGTCATACCGTGTTGACGGGATGCAGCATTGATACGAGTAATCCACAATGCGCGGAATACACGTTTTTTGTTACGACGATCACGGTATGCATATTGACCAGCGCGCATAACTGCTTGCTTAGCAATACGGAATACCTTACTACGACGACCACGATAGCCTTTGGCTAAATCGAGAACTTTCTTATGGCGGGCACGAGCGGTAACCCCACGTTTTACTCTAGGCATAATAACTCCTTAAAATAGTGAGTAGAGGTTAAGCTGTTGGCATCATGCGCATGACTGATGTTACGTCAGACGCGTTGATGTTACGGGTGCCACGCAATTGGCGTTTGTTCTTAGTGGTTTTCTTAGTCAAGATATGGCGCTTGAAAGCGTGACCACTCTTAACTGTTCCACCTGGGCGTACACGAAAGCGCTTCTTTGCAGAGCTCTTTGTTTTCATTTTAGGCATAACATCTCTGTCTTTTACGACAGCTCCTTTTTATATGATGGTAGGTGGTGACAATGACGTCACTCTTGGATGCCTACTTCTCACTTAGCTTGGGCTTGAAATCGAGTTCAATACCCTTTGTCGAAATCGCGATTTTTACAAATGTTGACTTCTACAAATTCTTTTTTTGCGTCTCATCATTTCAAGACCGCAAGGTGGGTTCAGAAAACTAATTTTAGGGATGCAGTACTCGGCGTTTCCCGCAGCAATTCCGAAGTATTGCGAGGACAAACAACAACGTAATGCACCCTACGATTAGATTTACGAGCTCACCGACTATTTTTTCTTCTTAGGCGCCAAGATCATAACCATCTGGCGTCCTTCCATCTTCGGAAACTGCTCAACTTGGCCGTACGGATCCAAATCGACCTTCAAGCGTTCCAACATGCGCATACCAATCTCTTGGTGAGCCATCTCACGACCACGGAAACGCAAAGTAATTTTGGTTTTATCTCCGTCTTCCAAGAACTTCACGAGATTACGCAACTTAATGTTGTAATCACCGTCATCAGTACCTGGACGGAATTTAACTTCCTTCACCAAAATAACCTTTTGCTTCAGCTTGGCTTCATGCGCCTTCTTCTGCTCTTGGTATTTGAACTTGCCGTAATCCATCAATCGGCAAACTGGTGGTTGCGCTGTTGGCGCGATTTCCACCAAATCCACTTCGGCCTCTTCGGCTAAGCGAAAGGCTTCACCCAGTTTTACGATGCCCAACGGCTCGTTATCAACGCCTGACAAGCGCACTTCTGGCGCAGTAATTTCACCGTTGATACGATGTGACTTTTCGGTAGCTATTGCAGTTTCCTTCAAAAAATTAAATCAACAAGCGGTGCATTTCTACGGGCAAAAGCTGGTTAAGCCTTGGTTTCCAAGTCGTTTTTGAGGCGATCCAAGAAGGCTTCCTGAGTCATTACACCCAGATCCAGATTACCGCGCGTACGCACAGCCACTGTGTTTGCATCCCGTTCTTTATCACCGACTACGATGATATAAGGCAACTTTTGCATGGAATGTTCGCGTATTTTATAGGTAATCTTCTCATTACGCAAATCTGTATGCACTCTAAACCCTTGTTTTTTCAGGTTTTCAGCCACAGTTTTTGCATATTCGGCCTGAGATTCAGAGATATTGAGCACGGCAACTTGCACTGGAGCTAACCAAGTTGGCAAAGCACCAGCATGATTTTCAATCAAGATACCAATAAATCTTTCCATTGAACCAACAATCGCACGGTGCAACATCACTGGCACTTTACGTGAATTATCGTCAGAGACGTATTCCGCACTTAAACGACCCGGCATAGAGAAGTCCACCTGCATCGTTCCTACCTGCCATGGACGACCTAAGCTATCTTTCAGATGGTATTCGATCTTTGGACCATAGAACGCGCCTTCACCTGGCAACTCTTCCCAAGTCATGCCGCAATTACGCAAAGCAGCACGCAGAGTATCTTCCGCCTTATCCCAAATTTCATCGGAACCGATGCGGTTATCTGGACGCAAAGCGATCTTGATTTGGATATTTTCGAAACCGAAGTCATCGTAAACTTTCATCGCTTGCGGATGGAAAGCCATCACTTCATCTTGAATCTGATCTTCGGTACAGAAAATATGGCCGTCATCTTGCGTAAAGCCGCGTACGCGCATGATGCCGTGCAAAGCACCAGAAGGTTCGTTGCGATGACATTGACCGAATTCACCGTAACGTAACGGCAATTCGCGATAGCTACGCATATTCGAATTAAAGATCTGCACGTGACCTGGGCAGTTCATTGGCTTCAATGCGTAATTACGGTTCTCAGACTCGGTGCTGAACATATTCTCGCGATAGTTCTCCCAATGGCCTGTTTTTTCCCACAAGGTACGATCCAAAATTTGTGGCGCCTTTACTTCTTGATAGCCGCAATCTTGATAGACTTTACGCATGTATTGCTCAACTTGCTGCCAAACAGTCCAGCCCTTTGGATGCCAGAAAATGAGACCTGGTGCCTCATCTTGGAAGTGGAACAAATCCAAAGCCTTACCTAGCTTACGGTGGTCGCGCTTCTCCGCTTCTTCCAACATATGCAAGTACTGCTCTTGATCTTCCTTCTTCGCGAACGCTGTGCCGTATACACGTTGCAGCATTTCGTTTTTGGAATCACCGCGCCAGTACGCGCCCGCCAACTTCATTAACTTAAATACTTTCAATTTTCCTGTTGAAGGAACGTGTGGGCCGCGGCACAGATCAGTAAAGTTACCTTCTGTGTAGAGGGAAACGTCTTGATCAGCTGGGATAGACTCAATGATCTCAGCTTTATAGTTTTCACCAATAGACTTAAAGTAAGCCACAGCTTCATCACGAGGTACGACCTTGCGCACAACCTGTTCATCTTTCTTCGCCAACTCCGCCATTTTCTTTTCGATGGCAACTAAGTCGTCTGGTGTAAATGGACGCTTGTATGAGAAGTCATAGTAAAAGCCATTTTCAATCACAGGACCAATTGTCACTTGTGCATCAGGGAACAATTCTTTTACGGCATAAGCCAGCAAATGAGCTGTAGAGTGACGAATTACCTCTAAGCCATCCGCATCTTTATCAGTCACAATCGCCAAATCAGCATCTGCTTCAATCAGATGTGAGGTGTCGACCAACTTGCCATTGACCTTACCAGCCAAGGCAGCTTTTGCTAGGCCCGTGCCGATACTGGCGGCGACTTGCGCCACTGTGACAGCGGACTCAAATTGTCGTTGCGAACCATCGGGCAAGCGAATTGAAATCATATTCATCTCCATACGGGCCTAAGCCAAAAAAAATTACCAGTTTAAAATCTTAAAAACTTCAACAAAATCGATAGACGAAAAAAAACGCGGGCTAGCCGCGTTTTCTCATCATTACATCTTTTCTTTCAGACGAAAAAGCACCTCGACTAGCGTCGCTCACATTGGAATGTGATCGTAGTTCGCGGTGTCATAACCAGGTGCCTTTCTCGCTCTTACTAAAGTATCCCTACAAATCCAATTCTAGGGCGCATCTCTTTGTTGAAAAGCCTCGCAATACAAGAGTATTGCTACGTTTTTCGCCTCGATCTGCATCCCTATAATTGAATTTTTAGGGATACCTAGCCTTCTTTGTAGATCTTTTGAATTCTGGTGGGCGGTGAGGAATTCGAATCCCCGACCCCTTGGATGTCGACCAAGTATTCTAACCAGCTGAACTAACCGCCCGAAGAGCCGAGACTATAGCAAATACAATCTCTTTCGTAAAGTGCTTTTTCTTCCACACTCAAAACCAGCGTCTGATCTCCATCGCAAGTAGAACAAACAAAACATTCAAACAAAACTCGAAACGTGACTGTCACGCAAATACTTTACAATGAGGGCATCACTGATTGCCGCACCCATCGACATACCAAAAAGACATGCCACACGATACTCATTCGCACGATCCTAAAACCGCCCACCTCCACGCCCATCGTCACGGCGATGCCGAGCATCAGCATTACTTTGCAGACCGTAGCCAATCGGTTTTAGCCTGGGCCCTTGGTCTCACGCTATTTTTTGCTGCGGTCGAAGTCGTGTTTGGCTTTGTTTCCAATTCACTCGCATTAATATCCGATGCAGGTCACATGGTGACCGACTCCGCCGCCCTCGGTTTGGCTTTATTAGCGCAAATGATTGCAAAGCGCCCTCCTACTGCCAAACATACATTTGGCTTTGGCCGATCAGAAGCCTTGGCCGCCTTCGTCAATGGCTTAGTGATGCTCGGTGTGGTTGCATGGATTAGCTATGAAGCCATTCAGCGTCTATTTAAACCGGAACCCGTACAAGGCGGCATGGTGATGATCGTTGCCGCGATTGGTCTCGCGATCAACATGATCGTCGCTTGGGTGCTTTCTCACGACAAAGAAAGTATGAACACCAAAGCAGCGCTGATTCACGTCATGGGCGATCTTTTGGGTTCAGTGGCAGCGATCATTTCAGGCGCCATCATTGCTTACACAGGCTGGATGCCAATCGATCCTATCCTCTCGATATTCGTTTCGCTGTTGATTTTGAAATCGACTTTCTCCGTGATTAAAGACTCCTTCCATTTTTTAATGAAAGGCGTGCCTCATCACATCGACTTCGTCAAAATCGGGGAAGACTTGGAGGCAACACCAGGCGTAGCCTCAGTGCACGATCTCCACATCTGGGACATGTCCCCAGGTCAACCGGCATTGATAGGCCACCTAGAAATCGACGACCTCCTAGCTTGGCCGAGAATTTTAGAGAGCATTAAGAAAATGCTGTTGGAAAAACATGGCATCGACCACATTACGCTGCAAGCGGAAGTACTAAGAGATGAGGAATTCGAGCAGGCTGAGTGCAATCATCAGCATTAAAAATTTATATCGGCACGTCGAACTCGATCTCAAAGAAGAAAATGTGACACAAATTCAATTTCGCCTAACAAGGCGAGCAATAATTTGCAAAAAATGATTTGATTGGATTTTGCACGACCTAGCAAATAAATTAAACCAACTTACTCTTACCCCACCTTGGATAAAGACAATTTATTCTCCATGAATAAACGTGATTTTTCTGGTCTTGTTATCTAAAAGAACCGCGCAATGATCACCTAGAACGTTATTTTGTCCCTCAAATCTAACGAACCAAATACCGCCGTTTAAGTTAGCTGTTGTAGAGCGATAATGTGACAGCTTCAATCCTCTCGCTAAAATAACTCGTTTCGCCTCTTCTATCGCTTCAATTTTTGAGTAACATCCACTTTTAGCACATTTCGCTTTGACGTCCCACATCTGAGCATGCGAGTCCTTTACCTCTAAAGCTATTGCGGTGGCGAACAAGAGGTAAACAACTAATTTTGGAAAAGTCATAATGAATTTAGGCGGAAAATTTATTCAAAATCTTACATCTATCGACACACAGATCGTAACCTCTTTAAAACTTGATCGTGCAGTTAAATATCAGTAAGGCGAGTATTTGCAACAAAGAGTGCGCCCGAGAATTGGATTTATGAGTAAGTACTAAGCGCGTTTAACTTCTTGAACTCCTGCCACTTCCCTTATCACCGTCAAAGACTTCTGCAATTGCGTAGTGCCGTTAATTTCGACGGTGAACGACATCTTGGCTTGGCCTTTGGCACTTTGCGTATTGACGCCGATAACGTTGATTTTTTCGCGTGAAAACACTTCTGAAATGTCGCGCAAGAGACCTTGGCGATCTTGTGCGAGCACATAAATATCAACGGGATAAACCGTATCGCGCCCCCCATCTCCCCATGTCGTTTGAATCAGGCGCTCAGGCGCTTTGCTCCGCATCTCCGCAAAGTTCTTGCAGGTCAGGCGATGGATAGAAACCCCTTTTCCGCGCGTCACGAAGCCGACGATGTCATCGGGTGGTGCAGGTTTGCAGCAGCGTGCTAGTTGCGTCATCAAGCCGTCGGTTCCGACGACTAACACACCAGATTTCGCGCCTTGAATTACACTTGAAGCGCGGCTCTTATTCGCGATGACAAACTCGGGTGCGACTTCGCTTTCAGGGTTATCACGCAATGCCGTTTCGACTTGACGCAAACTAAACTCTTCTTTGCCAACCGAGAGGAATAATTCATCTACGGTAGCAAAACCGAGCTTACGCGCCAACTCTTCCAAGTTGACCGAAGTCTTACCTTCACGCTGCAACGTTTTCTCGATCATGCCACGCCCCGTGTTGAGCGTTTCTTGCTGATCGATGGCATTGAACCATGCACGAATCTTAGTTCTAGTACGAGTACCAATGGAATATTCAGGATTCAACCAATCACGCGATGGCCCAGCCTGAATCGAACCAATTTTTAACGTAATAATTTCAACGGTCTGGCCATTTTTGAGACGCGTATTCAGCGGCACCATGACGCCATCGACGCGCGCCCCACGGCAGCGATGTCCGACGTCGGTATGCAGTTGATAAGCGAAATCGACTGGCGTCGCGCCGCTTGGCAATTCGATCACCCTCGCTTGTGGCGTCAACACATAAATTCGGTCATCTAAAGTCGCCGCTTTAACCTTCTCTACCCATTCACGCTGCAACTGTTCTTGGTCGACAACCACATCCGAAACTTCATTTTTCCAGGCAAGCAGTTGGCGTAACCACGCGATTTTCTCGTCATATTCTTGCGCTGAAAAATTTGAGCCGCCTGTCTCTTTATAACGCCAGTGAGCGGCCACACCAAACTCTGAAAACTGATGCATTTCCTTGGTACGAATTTGCACTTCGAGCGGCCGTCCATCATCGACGATGACGACCGTATGCAAAGATTTATATCCGTTGGGTTTGGGGCGAGAAATATAATCGTCAAACTCTTTAGGAATCGGCGTCCACAGATTATTAAGGATACCTAAGACCGTATAACAATCCTTAATGTCATCGACAATGACACGGAAAGCACGCACATCGTAGAGTTCATCGAAGTCGACCTTCTTACCCTTCATCTTTTTCCAAATACTAAAGATGTGCTTGGGGCGCCCACTTACTTCTGCTTTAACGCCAACAGCGGCGAGTTCTTTTTCAAGCCGAGCAATGGCAGAGACCACAAAGCTTTCACGTTCGACTCGTTTTTCTTCAAGCATCTTGGCAATTTTCTTGTATTGCTCTGGCTCTAAAAAACGGAACGACAAATCTTCCAATTCCCACTTCAACTGCCAGACACCGAGACGATTCGCCAACGGCGCGTATAAATCCATGGTTTCGCTAGCGTATTGTTGAACGGCACCGTCGTCACGCTTACATTCGGCGAAGTAGCGCAAAGAGGTAAGACGCGAGGCAAGGCGTACCAACACCACGCGCATGTCATTTGCCATCGCCAACACCATCTTACGCAAAACCTCCATCTGCGAAGCGGTGCGTTCGGCTTCGTCTTTTCCCCTGCCGACATCGTGCTGGGTGAGCGTCGCTTCACGTAGGCGCAGCAAACGACGTACACCTGCCACGAGCTCACTAATTTCTTTACCGAATCGGGCTTCGATTTTTTCCGCAGCTAGAGGATTTGCTTCAGTCAATTCAAACAACAAAGCAGCAATTCTGGTATCCACATCCGTCTTTAACATGGCCAGCGTGGAGGCGACGCCAACAGCAAACTGCAATGCATTTTGCTCAGTGATGATTGCGTGATTTTCGTAATACGGAGTCACGAACTCAAGCGCCTGTTTTACACGCTCAGCATCAGCGGCAGACAAACCCGCAACCAGTTGTGCTTCATTAATAGATGCGGACAAAGAAACCATGATTCTTTACAAGTGTTACAAGCCCTAAAGCCTGGACATCGACAATATTATTTTTGTGCAGCAGTCACAACAATTTCAACTAACCAATCTGGATTTGCTAACGCCGCTTGTACCGTAGCACGTGGTGGCGTATTGCCTTGCGGAACCCACGCATCCCAGGCTTGATTCATACCTGCCATATTTGCCATATCGGTGATAAAGATTTGGCACATCAAAATGCGCGTCTTGTCGCTACCCGCTTCTTCTAACAGGCGATCGATTTGCGCAAGTACGTTTTGCGTTTGACCAACGATATCTTGACTTGGATCTTCAGGCACTTGCCCAGCGAGATAAACGACTTTATTAAAAATAGCGTACTCGGACAAACGTGGACCGACATGAAAGCGTTGCATAAAAAAACCACCTAAATAAACAAAATAAACAAACTAGAAAACCAACAATTCGAGATAGTGACTCAAGCCTTGCCCATAAAGAAATCTTGAGCGATCGCAATCTGATCAGCATGCACAAACGTTGGGGCATGACCAACCGCAGGTATTTCAATCGATCTTGCTTTCGGGCCCCGCTTTTGCATTTCAAGAACCGCGTCGACTGTCAGCAAATCAGAATCAGACCCACGTACGACCAGAGTTTCGGCTTGGATCACGTCATACATCGCCCATAACATCGTCTGCCCCATTGCCGCCACTTCTTGTGTCGTTGCTTTGACTGGAATAGATAACTTCAAATCATAGTGGCGCATCCATTTTCCCTCGGCATTTTGCTTTAAGGCGTCACGTGCTAGTTTTTCCCATTGCGCGTCGCTGTGCTTACCAAAAGAAGCGGAAATTTCGCGAATAAATTTCACTGCATCGTCAAAATGATCAAAGCGCACGTCCTCACCAATGTACTGGCCTATTCTTTGCAGTGCTTCAAAATGTAAACTAGGGCCAACATCGTTCAACAATAATTTGCGAATCGGGCTCTCTTTCATCGCCGCCAAGCCGATACCAATCAAGCCCCCCATGGACGTACCAAACCAATCGACCGTTGTCGCATTCAAGCGCGCCAGTAGCGTCACCATATCACTCACGTATTGTGGAATCTGATATGACTGCGGATTAGCCAACCAATCAGAGCGACCGCGCCCCACCACATCAGGGCAAATCACGCGATACTCATGTTCCATCGCTTGTGCTAGCGCGTCAAAATCGTCACTGACGCGCGTCACGCCATGCACGCAAACCAGAACTTTTGGATTGCTAGGATCGCCCCATTCTTTATAGGCCATTTTATGCAATCCAGCAGGTGATAAACACTGCACGGTCTTGATTTGAACTGGCATAGCGAATTACTTTCAAAATAGTCTGCAATACACACCATTTTAACGAGTGTTTGACATAAAATCGTCAATGATTTGAATTTTCTTCGCACTTATTACCTCAAACTGTTTTCAATTAAGGAAAAAAGCATGTCAGCACGTAATTTAGAGGGGAAAACCGCCCTAGTGACGGGTTCCACTTCAGGGATTGGACTTGGTATTGCCCGCTCACTCGCTGCCGCAGGCGCCAACATTGTATTCAATGGCTTCGGCGATGCGGCTGAAATCACCGCAGTCCGTCAACAAGTCGAAAAAGAATTTGCGGTAAAGACCAGCTACAGTGGTGCCGACATGAGTAAGGCCGCTGAGATTGAGGCAATGATGCAACAAGCGGCAAGTGAATTTGGTGGAGTCGATATTTTGGTGAACAATGCTGGCATTCAGTATGTCTCTAGCATCGAAGACTTTCCGGTGGAAAAATGGGATGCGATTATCGCGATCAACCTAACCTCAGCCTTCCACACCACACGTCTAGCACTACCGTATATGCGTCAACAAAATTGGGGACGCATCATTAATTTAGCCTCAGTGCATGGACTAGTTGCATCCGCGCAGAAGTCTGCTTATGTTGCCGCGAAACACGGCCTCGTCGGCTTGACTAAAACGACGGCGCTGGAGACCGCAACGACAGGCGTTACCTGTAATGCGATTTGCCCAGGCTTCGTATTGACGCCGCTGGTGCAAAAGCAAGTCGATGATAGGGCAGCGCGCGATGGCATCAGCAATGAAGAGGCCAAAGTTTCTCTGCTTTCAGAAAAACAACCTTCTCGCGAATTTGTCACGCCAGATCAACTCGGTGCCTTGGCGGTATTCTTCTGCAGTGAAGCCGCATCTCAGATTCGTGGTGTTGCTTGGAATATGGATGGCGGCTGGGTCGCACAATAAATTCGGCCACCTTCGCACCAAAGCAAAAGCCTGAACTATTCTCAAAGTTCAGGCTTTTTTCTTTTATCAACGACTATTATGCGAATGTTATAACTTCGATCATTCGCCAATCATTTGATCGAAATTACTAGGTCATTAAACGGCAGAGACATCCAATTTCGCTTCCGTTTTAGCCAAAATCTCTTCCTTCGTCACACCCGGAGCCAGCTCAATCAACTTTAATCCGTCAGCCGTAATGTCCATCACACCCAAATCAGTAATGATGCGATCAACCACGCCTACACCAGTTAAAGGCAAATTGCACTCTTTCAAAATCTTGTGCGCATCACCTTTCGCGACGTGCTCCATCAACACGACAACGCGACCGACACCAGCCACCAAGTCCATCGCGCCGCCCATGCCTTTGACCATTTTCCCTGGGATCATCCAGTTTGCTAAGTCGCCTTTTTCAGACACTTGCATCGCACCCAAGATCGCCACATTGATTTTGCCGCCACGGATCATCGCGAACGAATCGGCAGAGCTGAAAATCGATGAGCCTGCCAAAGTTGTTACTGTTTGTTTACCTGCATTAATCAAGTCAGCATCAACTTGATCTTCCGTTGGAAATGGACCAATACCGAGCAAACCATTTTCCGATTGCAACCATACTTCCATGTGATCTGGTACGTGGTTTGCCACCAAAGTCGGTAAACCGATACCTAAGTTCACATAAAATCCATCTTGTAATTCTTGCGCCGCACGAGCAGCCATTTCGTCACGATTCCATGCCATGATGATGTCCTCTAATTCTGTAAAGTGATTGATCGCTTAAATACGCATCGTAAGTTCAAAATATGCTTGAAGATGTAATTAAGCTGGTGTCGTTGTGCGTTGCTCAATGCGTTTTTCAGGATTCGCATTAACGATGATGCGGTGTACATAGATACCTGGCGTATGTACTTGATCCGGATCGATTTCACCAATTTCAACCAAATGCTCAACTTCAACCACGGTGATCTTGCCCGCCATTGCAACGTTAGGATTAAAGTTACGTGCGGTTTTGCGATACACCAAATTACCTGCTTTATCTGCCTTATATGCTTTGACCAATGAAACGTCCGCGAC
This sequence comes from Oxalobacteraceae bacterium, assembly GCA_947464955.1. GTDB lineage: Bacteria > Pseudomonadota > Gammaproteobacteria > Burkholderiales > Burkholderiaceae_D > Undibacterium. The sequence continues at coordinate 32,380 of CANHZI010000011.1, read as the reverse complement.
TAAAGAGCGTTCCATCACATATTTTTCACCATCGAATTCACGTATTTCTTTGCCCTCAGCAACGATCGTACCGACGCCCGTTTTTGTGAAGAAAGCAGGAATACCTGCGCCGCCAGCGCGCAATTTCTCTGCCAGCGTTCCTTGTGGTGTGAAATCCAATTCCAATTCACCTGCTAAATACTGACGTTCGAATTCTTTATTTTCACCAACGTAAGAAGAAATCATTTTCTTGATTTGGCGTGTATGCAACAACTGGCCTAGACCAAAACCGTCAACACCGGCATTGTTCGAAATCGCGGTTAATTCTTTCTTGCCACTGTCGCGCAAGGCAGCGATCAGGGCTTCAGGAATCCCACACAAACCAAAACCGCCCACGGCGATTGTTTGTCCATCTTGAACGATGTCTGCTAATGCGGATGCGGCATCTGGATAGAGCTTATTCATACGTCTCCCTCTAGTGAATGAATGGAAAATAAGTAGTGCAAAAAAAATGGAAAGCAAAACAATTTTATATCTCGAACGAACTAGCATAGAACTGCTAGAGCATGAACGCAATACCGTAGAACTACTAGTCCACCGAATGCAAAACTAAATCTCACCCATGTCTTCGAAGCAGACTCGCCAAGCGGTCGACTTCAAGGTATGCTTCAGCACTCGTCAGACTGACACAACAAAGCATCCGAATCGTTTACCCCAAGCTCATATTGGCTACTTGGAACATGAATCCCGAACTCAACGTCGACTTTGAAGCAATTTTCCGCATGGCACCAGTTGGCATGTGCGTGTCTCAGAATCGACGCATTATTGCCTGTAACGACGCCATGGCGGCCATGTTTGGCTTTTCTAAAGAAGACCTGGTCGGTGAATCATTCTTGATGTTATACCCTAGTTCCGACGAATTTGAACGTACGGGAGCGCGCATCGTACCGATTTTGAATACAACCGGTTGGTATTCCGACGAACGCATCATGAAACGAGCAAATCAAGAACTGTTCTGGTGCCATGTTTCTGGACGATCGCTTCACCCCGAAGATCCTCATGCAGCTGGTATCTGGACCTTCGATGATCTCAGCGCCAAACGTTCGGTATCGCCCGAAATGACAGCACGAGAACGCGAGATTGCCGCCCTGATTGTTGATGGTCAAACTAGCAAAATGATCGCACGCCAACTCGAACTCAGTCCAAGAACCGTCGAGATGTATCGTGCTAAATTGATGAAAAAGCTCAATGCCGCAAGTTCAAGCGAACTCATCAACAAATTATTGCGTATCGCTACTTGAGCCCTGCTCAGCTCGAATGAATTGACAGCATCATGCAAGCCAATCATTTGCGGTGTAAATAAAGCTTTGCAGCGAGCCCAAGCCAGGGAGCAAAATCTTCCGTTCCTAGCAATTCACGGCTTTAGTCAGAATGCTGCTACGCACCAACGAAAAACTCGACAACCGAGATGGAAACGATTCCAAATTCACAAAAAGCATGCTAATCTCATATTTGAAATCGTTTTCAGAAAAGAGACTTCTCGATGATCTGAATGGGATTCAGCACAGTCTGTCGTTTGATTTTGGGTTCGCCCCTATCTCAACAGTAAGAGCGAAACTTGAATCGAAGATCGAATAGCGCACGATCTTGAGAAAGTATTTTCTGAATAATGATTTCGCTTGCCGCCTTGCACAGCACAAGACGTCAGGAAAACAAAGTGCTCAAATTTGCTCGATAGAGTTGTGGCAATGTCGTCCGGACCGTCATTGCTGGTTTGCTCTATGATGCGCCCCCCGTGTTTGGTCACCACAAGCTTGTAAGGGTTCACAACAGCTGGTTTGTTAATTTTATTTTCCAATTAAAAAAGAGAGACGATATGAACACGCTTAGCCAACTCCCCTCAACACAGAGTTCACAATCCGACCTAAGACAAGTCGGTACAACTTTGGGCAAACTATTTAAACTCAGTATCTGCAGCCTAGCCCTGATGCAGGGCTTTAACGCTGAAGCCGTACAACCACTGAGCACCAGCGGCAATAAAGTTCTCGCGGGCGGCCAGGTTGCTAGCTTTGCAGGAAATAGCCTCTTTTGGAGCAACAACAATTGGGGTGGTGAAAAATTTTATAACGCTGGCGTTGTCAGCACCTTAAAACGCGACTGGAAATCAAATATTGTCCGCGCCGCAATGGGTGTCAATGATGATGGCGGCTACCTGCAAGACCCAGCAAGTAATAAGGCTCGCGTCAAGGCGGTGGTCGATGCGGCAATCGCTAACGATATGTATGTCATTATCGATTGGCATACCCATCATGCAGAAGACTACCAAGCACAGTCGATCGCCTTCTTCCAAGAAATGGCACGTACCTACAAGAACTATCCCAATGTGATTTACGAGATCTATAACGAGCCTTTACAAGTCTCGTGGAGTGGCACCATCAAACCCTACGCCAATGCTGTGATCTCAGCGATTCGTGCTATCGATCCAAACAATCTGATTATCGTAGGTACGCCGCAATGGTCTCAAAAGGTAGATGAAGCATCGCGCGATCCTATCACCGGCTATAAGAATATTGCCTATACCCTGCACTTTTATGCTGGCAGTCATGGCCAATACCTGCGCGATTGGGCGACCACAGCCTTGAATAATGGCATCCCGCTATTCGTTACCGAATGGGGTTCTGTTGGCGCATCAGGTGATGGTGGCGTGAACGCGGGCGAAACCGCAGCCTGGGTCGACTTCATGAAGCGCAATAACATCAGTAATGCAAACTGGGCGCTCAACGACAAAAACGAAGGTGCCTCTGCCTTAGTGCCAGGCGCTAGTGCGACTGGTAATTGGAGCCCATCACAACTCACTGCCTCTGGCAATCTCGCCAAAAACATTATCTCCACTTGGCCAAGTAGCACACCGAGCACTTGCACCACGTTCACCGCCCCGGGCACACTTGAAGCAGAAGCATTTTGTAATATGTCTGGTGTGCAAACCGAATCAAGCAGCGACACTGGCGGCGGTCAAAATGTAGGCTATATCGATACCGGTGATTGGATGAGCTACAGCGTTGATGTGCCTGCAGCCGGAAGCTATAAAGTCAGCTATCGCGTCGCTAGCCCCAACAGTAATGGCGTGCTCCAGCTAGAACAAGCTGGCGGTACGCCTAGTTACGGCAGCGTAAATATTCCCTACACCGGTGGATGGCAAACATGGACAACAGTTAGCCACACCGTCAATCTCGCCGCGGGCAAACAAAACCTTGCCATATCTGCGAAAAGTGGCGGATTTAACCTCAATTGGATTAAGTTTGAATCCGCTTCTATCCCGCCGTCTGACGGCATCACGATTCAAGGTGAAGACTACCTTGTGATGAGCGGCGTCAAGCTTGAAAACACGAGTGATGCTGGCGGAGGAATGAACGTTGGCTATATCGATGCAGGTGATTGGATGTCGTACCCTGCGGTGAATATTCCAAGCTCTGGCACTTACCAAGTCGAGTATCGGGTGGCGAGTTTAAGCGGTGGTGGAAATCTGGTACTGGAAGAAGCTGGTGGTACACCCGCTTATGGCGCGATCAATATTCCAGCGACAGCAGGATGGCAAACCTGGACCACCATCAAACACAATGTGAGCCTGAGTGCTGGTTCACATAAGTTTGGTATCAAAGCGAACAACGGTGGTTGGAATTTAAACTGGTTTAGGCTCACGAAAGTGAACTAAAAAAAGAGCCTCATGCCCGGTGTTCGGACATGAGGCTCTTCTTCTTTCTGAATCTTTGACTTCGCCTAACCTACTAGCGAGGAATTAGGTCACACTCAAACCATCGTCAGCAGCAACAATAGAGCCGTTCAAGAAACGAGATTCTTCAGCAGCTAGCAACAGCAAAAGTCCATCCAAATCCTCTGGTGTACCGACACGCTTACGCGGCAACATGTCGATCAATTTCTTACCTTGCTCAGTCTGAAAATGTTCTGAATTAATTTCCGTTTCAATATAGCCTGGGCAGATCGCATTGACGTTGATACCGAACTTGCCCCATTCAACTGCCATGGCTTTCGTCATTTGCACAACAGCTGCCTTGCTCATGCAGTAAATTCCCAATTGAGGAATCACACGCAGGCCTGCTACCGAAGCGATATTGATGATGCGATGCTGTTTCTTTGGGTCGCCTTTGTAGCGAGTGATCATGCGTTTTGCCGTTTCCTGGGCGACGAAGAACGCACCCCGCTGGTTGGTATCCATCACAAAAGCATAATCTTCTGGTGTAACGTCGACCAATTTTTGCTGAGTCGACACACCTGAGTTATTGATCAAGATGTCGATAGGGCCGGCTTCAGTTTCCGCGTGAGCGATCGCAGATTTGATGCTGGCATAGTCAGTGACGTCCAAAGCGACTACGTGAGCTGCGCCGCCATCGGCTTCGATCTCTGCACGTAATTCTTTCAAGCGTTCAGTACGACGTGATGCCAACACAACTTGAGCACCCGCCATCGCTAAGACTTTCGCGAAACGCGCACCAAGACCGCTCGAAGCGCCGGTGATCAAGGCCACTTTACCTTCGAAATTTACTTCTATACCCATGCCAATTCTCCATCTAAATTAGACTACCTTAGTTCATCGACGACACCATAGTCCATCATCCGCCATCGCCTGTTGTGCTGCAGCATACCACTTCTGAAGCGACAAAGACCATAGGCTTGTCATCAACAATCACTGTCGCGTTTCTGGTCATTTTGGCGCTGACATGCAATTTTTAGCGCCCTTCCCCCTCTTAATGTGAAGGCATTCTTAGGAAAATCTGGGATAATTCGCTCATATGAAAAACAACAAGCAGCGTGCTTTAGAAATTCACCACTAGTTTCTCGACTTGCACATTTGCCCGACTGCCCCTAAGATCCGATATTCAAATTAGCACGCTCGTTCCTTTATTTTTGGAAAGCAAAATTATTATGACAACATCCTCACAAAAACTGTTAGAAGAATACGGCCCACGTGACGCCATGGAATACGACGTCGTCATCGTTGGCGGTGGCCCAGCTGGCTTATCTGCAGCGATCAAGCTCAAGCAACTGGCAGCAGAAACAGGCAAGGATGTATCAGTTGTCGTCCTCGAAAAAGGCGGCGAGCCAGGTGCCCACATCTTGTCGGGCGCGATCATGGATCCCAAAGCATTGACCGAGTTGTTCCCCAATTGGAAAGAATTAGGTGCGCCGCTCAATACCCCAGTCACTGAAGATGAAATCTTGGTATTGACTGAGACGAGCGCGATACGCACACCGAATTGGTTAGTGCCTAAATGCTTCCACAACGAAGGCAATTACATCATCTCGTTGGGCAATGTCACACGTTGGTTGGCGCAGCAAGCCGAAGCCTTGGGGGTTGAGGTATTTCCTGGCTTTACTGCAGCTGAAGTTCTATACAACGACGATGGTTCAGTCAAAGGCGTGGCGACTGGCAATATGGGCGTCAATCGCGAAGGCGAAGCATCTCCTTCCTTCCAAATTGGTATGGAGTTGCACGCGAAATATACTTTGTTCGCTGAAGGCGCGCGCGGCCATCTGGGCAAGCAGATGATTGCCAAGTACGAGCTTGACAAAGGTAAAGATCCACAATCCTACGGTATCGGTATTAAAGAATTGTGGGAGATCGACCCGAAACATCATAAACCAGGCTTGGTGGTGCACACGACAGGCTGGCCAATGATGGATCAATATGCAGGTTCATTTTTATACCACCTCGAAAACAATCAAGTCGCGGTCGGCTATGTCGTTGGCCTAGCGTATGAAAACCCATATATCTCGCCGTTTGAAGAGTTCCAACGCTTCAAAACACATCCAGCGATTCGCACTTATTTCGAAGGTGCAAAACGTATTTCCTACGGTGCTCGTGCAATTACTGCAGGTGGTTTGCAGTCTTTACCTAAGCTCACCTTCCCTGGCGGCGCCCTGATTGGCTGCGATGCAGGCTTCCTCAACATGAGTCGTATCAAAGGTAGTCACGCTGCAATCAAGACAGGTATGTTAGCGGCAACGGCAGCCTTTGATGCTGTTACAGCAGATCGCCAACACGACGAGTTGACTGCTTATAGCGCAGCGTTTGAGGCCTCTTGGTTGCACGAAGAATTACATATCGCGCGTAACGTTAAACCCTTGTTGAAACGCGGCGCTTACGGTGCGCCTCTAGTATGGATCGATCAAGTCTTGTTGCGCGGTAAAGCACCATGGACTCTGCATCACTCAACACCAGATCATGCTTGCTTGCGTCCGGCATCAGAATTCACACCGATTAATTATCCAAAACCAGATGGCAAGTTGACGTTTGATCGTCTCTCTTCTGTGTTTATCTCCAATACTAACCACGCTGAAGACCAACCTATCCATCTGACACTGAAAGATGCCTCGGTTCCGGTGAACATCAATTTGGCGAAATATGCAGGCCCAGAGAGCCGTTATTGCCCTGCTGGCGTATATGAATTTGTGAAGACCGAAGAAGGCGCTGATCGCTTACAGATCAATGCGCAGAACTGCGTCCATTGCAAAACCTGTGACATCAAAGATCCGACCCAAAACATCGTTTGGATAACACCAGAAGGTGGCGGCGGTCCAAACTACTCAAGTATGTAAAGTACTCGACTACTAAAACAAAAAAAACGCTGAATCTGTTCGATTTCAGCGTTTTTTTGTATCTATCTGCATTAATGATTTGGGCCTAAACCACCCACTCGCCTCGCATTATTTTTTCTAGCCAAAACGCACCGATAACGGTTTTAACGTCCGTGATTTGCCCGGTTTTTACCCACTCAAGCACTTGCGAAACTGGTGCTCTAAAGGTCTCTAAAAATTCTTCAGCATCGAGCTGAGCCTCGCCCGCTTGTAAGCCTTTCGCGAGATAGATATCGAGATGTTCGTCAGAGTAGGCAATCGCGTTATGGATAGTGCAGACAAAGGACCACTCACTTGCGGTGTAACCCGTTTCTTCTTTGAGTTCGCGCTTGGCGCATTCGAGATGGTCTTCACCAGCGTCGATTTTACCCGCTGGGAATTCAAGAAATACGCGATCAAGAGGATAACGAAATTGACGCTCCAAAAGCACCGTACCATCTTCAAACAGCGGAAGAATCACCACCGCACCCGGGTGCTTAATGTATTCGCGGCTCACTTGTTTACCGTCTGGAAGACGCACTACGTCTTTCTCGACATGCAGAAAGCTGCCCTCGTAAGCACGAACCGTATTAACTTTAACTTCGGCTAGGTGTGGGTTTTCAGCGGCACTCAGCTGCAGGCTTGGTATTTCCTTGCTCATCTATTTTTTCAGATAGCGGTAGGTAAATGCAGGGAAGGCAAAAACAATGAACATGCAAAAAGTAACGACATAAAACTCTTTGCTTTGTGGGAAAGGATTACCGGTGTTTGCTTCTAATGCAAATCCAAGTAATCCAACTAAGCAATAGTAGGTGATCAATTCGAACAGACGCAGCCAAATCGGCTTTTGTGGAAAAGACTTCAATGCGAACACTGCGAGAAAGCGTTCCGAGAGAAACGGTAGCGACGCAAACGCAAGCGCCAGACCAATCACCAACCAACTCAAAAGTGATATGTTCACTGGCGCTTACCTTATGTGCTAATTGATACTGTAAAAAATCTTAAGAGGCAAGTGCGCTCTTAATCGCTTCAACACAGCTCGTCAGCAACGGGCCTGGAACGATACCAAGCAACAACACTGCTAAGCCATTAACGCTGAGAACAATCTTCATATCAGCACTCGCTACGATTGCCGATTGATCTTGTGGCTCATCAAAATACATCACTTTGACGATGCGCAAGTAGTAGAACGCACCGATCAACGAGAACAAGACCGCAGCAACTGCTAACCAAATTTGACCCGCGGCGACCACTGAGCTCAATACTGACAATTTCGCGTAGAAGCCCATCAATGGCGGAATACCAGCCAAAGAGAACATCAACAACAACATGATGAAAGCAAACCACTTACTACGCTTATTCAAGCCCTTCAAATCAGCGATCTCTTCCGCTTCAAAGCCATTGCGAGACAATAACAAGATCACGCCGAAGGTACCCAAAGTCGTCATCACGTAAGTGATCGAATAAAACATCGAAGCGCTATAAGCTTCAACAGCCAAGGCTGGATTGGCATTGGATACGCCAGAAATGAAACCCAACAACATAAAGCCCATTTGTGAAATCGTCGAATAGGCCAACATACGTTTGAGGTTGGTTTGCGCGATCGCCGTAATATTACCGATCGCCATCGACATCACCGCAAGTACCATTAGCATTTGCTGCCATTGGATCACTTGAGGGAATAAGCCTTCTGCCAGAATACGATAACAGATTGCGAAGGCAGCCAATTTAGGTGCGCCACCCAACAGCAAAGTGACGACTGTTGGCGAACCTTGATAGACGTCGGGTACCCACATGTGGAAAGGTACAACACCCAATTTGAATGCTAAGCCTGCCACCACGAACACGATACCGAAGGTTAGGATGTTCTTGTTCGCGGTCAATTTCGCTGCTTCAGTAGCAATCACATTCAGATTCAAACTGCCTGTTGCCCCGTAGATCATGGAAATACCATACAACAAGAAACCAGAAGCTAAGGCACCCAACACAAAGTATTTCATCGCCGCTTCAGTCGACGTCGTATTGTCACGACGCAAAGCAACCAAAGCATATAAAGCCAAGGACATCAATTCCAAGCCGAGGTAAATCACCAGCATATTATTGCCAGAGATCATAATCATTTGGCCAAGCAGAGCGAATAATGCGATTACATAGAACTCGCCGCCCAACATACCTTTGGTCATGCCACGGTCACTTGCATATTGGCGGCCATAGATAAACGTCACGCCAACTGCGATATACGAGAACAACTTCATTAAGTTGGACATCGCATCTGAGACGAACATATTATTGCTCAGATATACCGATGAGCCACTCGACGCATTCATGGTCAAGATACCGCAGACACCAATACTCAATAAACTCAACGCGTAAGTAACATTACGTTTTTCCTCGCCAAGAAACATGTCGATCAACAAGATCGAACAGATCGCTAACAGCAAAAACGCTTCTGGATAAAGTTGTAGTGGTATCAGGTTCATATTAATTATTTCTACTTACATTTATCTTTGCTTCTAAGTGTTACTCACCTCGAAGCGATTAACTTTCCCCCTTCCGTCTGGAAGGAGTAGCAATTCTGTCTTACATCGGGATTTTCGATGTCGCTACATGTTTCAACAAATCAGCGACGGACACTTGCATCGCATCAGTCACAGGACCTGGGTAGCATCCCATCACAATAACTGCAATTGCCAACACGCCTAACATAAAGAATTCACGTTTATTTAGGTCAGTCAGCTTTGCCACGTGATCATGGGTGATCGCACCAAAAATAACGCGTTTCGCCATCCATAATGAATAGGCTGCTCCGAAAATCAAAGCGGTCGCTGCCAACATACCGATCCAGAAATTGAATTTAACAGCGCCGATAATCACCATGAACTCGCCGACGAAACCAGAAGTCGCTGGCAAGCCGCAATTGGCCATAGAGAACAAGATAAACAAAGCAGCAAACTTTGGCATAGTGTTCACGACACCGCCGTAATCTGCGATTTCACGGGAATGTACTCGGTCATACAAAACACCGATACACAAGAACATTGCGGCAGAAATAAAGCCGTGAGAAATCATCTGCACGACTGCGCCCTGCACTGCCATATCATTGAACATAAAGAAACCGAGTGTAACGAAGCCCATGTGTGCAATTGAAGAGTAAGCCACCAACTTCTTCATATCCTTCTGCACCAAAGCGACCAAGCCAATGTAGATCACTGCGATTAGAGACAAGGTAATCATCATGCCAGACAATGCATGACTCGCATCTGGAGCGATAGGCAAAGAGAAACGCAAGAAACCATATGCGCCCAGTTTCAACATAATTGCTGCCAATACGACAGAGCCACCTGTCGGCGCTTCAACGTGAGCATCTGGCAACCATGTATGGACTGGCCACATTGGAACCTTGACCGCAAACGCCATTAAGAACGCAAAGAACAACATGATCTGCACATCCAAAGGCAAAGGCCATTTATGCCAAGCCGCGATGTCGAATGAACCGGACTTCATGTAGAGGTAAATGATGGCAACCAGTGTCAACAAAGAACCGAGCAAGGTGTACAAGAAAAACTTGAACGCTGCGTATACGCGATTTGGACCACCCCAAATACCAACAATGATGTACATCGGAATCAAGGTAGCTTCGAAGAACACATAGAACAACAAGCCATCGGTCGCGCAGAATACACCGATCATTAAGCCAGACAAAATCAAAAACGCGCCCATATATTGAGCAACATTCTTTTCAATTACTTCCCACGCAGCGATGACTACGATAACAGTGATAAATGCTGTCAATGGCACCAACCACATCGCCAAGCCGTCAACACCCAAGGCATAGAAAGCATTGAAACGAGAGATCCAATTCATCTTCTCGACAAACTGCATACCATGTGCCGCATTATCAAAGTTCGCGATAACTGGGATCGTCACCAAGAAGCTAATAATGGAACCAACCAAGGACACGAGGCGCACAAAGCCAGGGTTCTTATCGCGGCCCAAGGCTAATACGCAGATGCCAAATACGATCGGTACCCAAATCGACAGGCTTAATAAAGGAGAAGTTGACAGCATCATGATTATCTTTTTTTAGTCACTTGTTTAGTCACTGATTCGTAACTCTGTATTGCACTTAATGTTGTACTAAATGTTTTACTTAATACGTAGTCTAAGCGTTTCAAAAATTATTTCGAAAATGGGAGCGGCATGAAATAAATCAGGAAGCCCAGCACACCCAAAATCATGACGAACGCATAGTGGTAAATGAAACCCGTCTGGAACAAACGAACGATTTTGGAGAACAAACCTACCAACTTCGCGCTTCCGTTCACCACCAAACCATCGATCAAACCTTTGTCACCAATGTTCCACAAGCCACCGCCAAGTAAGCGTGCGCCACCAGCAAACACGATTTCATTGAAACGATCCATGTAGTATTTATTCTCGAGAATATTGTAGATCACGCTTGCCTTCTGCTTGATTGCTGCAGGAATCGACGGTTTCACCATGTAGAAGAAATATGCAGTTGCGACACCCGCCACGGCTAACCAGAAAGGTTTAGTCTGCAACGCGTGAACTCCCATCGCTTGCCAACTATGGAATTCGTGCGCCAATTCTTCCATCGCTGGATGAGCATGGTGATTGACGAAGATCACATCTTTGAAGAAGTCACCAAACAACATTGGTTGGATTGCATACAAACCGATGAATACAGATGGAATTGCTAACAACACCAATGGCACCCAAACCACCGCTGGGGACTCGTGTGGTTTTTCACCAGGTGCTAATCCGTGGTGATGATCATCGCCATGATGATCGTCATGACCATGGTGGGCATGGCCAAAATTCTCTTTTCCGTGGAACACCAAGAAATACATACGGAAAGAATAGAAAGCCGTCACGAATACGCCAGCCAATACAGCAAACTGGGCGAAACCAGACGTTGGCAAATGAGACGCCATTACCGCTTCAATGATGGAGTCTTTTGAGTAGAAGCCAGAGAAAAACGGTGTACCGATCAATGCCAACGAACCTAACAATGACGTGAACCATGTTTTTGGCATGTACTTCCACAAACCACCCATATTGCGGATGTCTTGGTCATGGTGCATGCCAATGATGACTGAACCTGCAGCCAAGAACAACAAAGCTTTGAAGAATGCGTGTGTCATCAAGTGGAACACAGCAACTGAGTATGCAGACGCACCCAGGGCGACAGTCATGTAACCTAACTGGGACAAAGTCGAATACGCGACAACACGTTTGATGTCGTTTTGAATGATGCCTAGGAAGCCCATGAACAGGGCCGTGATCGCACCAATCACCATGATAAAGGACAAAGCTGTATCCGACATCTCAAACAGCGGGGACATACGTGCCACCATAAAAATACCGGCCGTAACCATCGTTGCTGCATGAATCAAAGCAGAGATCGGCGTTGGGCCTTCCATCGAATCTGGCAACCATACGTGCAACGGGAATTGTGCAGACTTGCCCATCGCGCCGATAAACAAGCAAATACATGCGACAGTGATCAACATCCAATCGGTACCCGGCAACATGATTGGTGCCAATGTGTCTTTCTTCGCAAATACTTCTGCGTAGTTCATCGAACCAGCATAAGCAACCAGCAAACCGATACCAAGAATAAAACCAAAGTCACCAACACGATTCACCAAAAAGGCTTTCATGTTCGCGTAAATAGCGGTTGGTTTTGTGTACCAGAAACCGATCAACAAGTAGGAAACCAGACCCACTGCTTCCCAGCCAAAGAACAACTGCAAGAAGTTGTTACTCATGACCAGCATCAACATGGAGAAAGTAAACAGAGAGATGTATGCAAAGAAGCGGTTGTAACCTTCGTCTTCCGCCATGTAGCCAATCGTGTAGATATGCACCATCAACGACACGAAGGTGACGACGCACATCATCATCGCTGTCAGGCTATCAACTAAGAAACCAACTTCCAGTTTCATGCCACCCACATTCATCCATTGATACAGGGTGCCATTGTATTTTGCGCCGTCGATGACCTCAGAAAGGGTCATGCACGATAATACGAAAGCCACCAAGACGCCGAGGATGGTCGCCGTGTGCGACACCTTACGACCAACTAGGTTACCAAAGAACTTTGTACCTAACAGACCCGCAATTGCGGCACCAGCCAGTGGTGCGAGTGGTACTGCCAGTAATAAATGTGGGTTAAGTTGCCCCGCCATATCGACCCTTTGTTATCTTATTTCTCTAATTCCCAATACATCAAAGTTGCTACGCACCAAATATCTTGGTGGTATTAACCTTTCAATGTACCCAGATCTTCCACATTAATCGTATCCAAATTACGGAACATCACCACCAGAATCGCCAAACCAATTGCGGACTCCGCTGCTGCTACGGTCAAAATAAAGAAGACAAAAACCTGCCCTGCTGCATCACCTAAATAGTGAGAGAACGCGATGAAATTCATATTCACCGCCAACAACATCAATTCAATTGCCATCAACAAAACGATGATGTTTTTGCGGTTCATGAAGATACCTACGATAGAAATCGCAAATAGAATCGCACCTAAAATCAAAAAATGTGTCAAGGTCAAAGCCATTTATGCACCTGTATTCTCTGCAGCTTTTTCGCCGGCGGATGCGCGGTCGGATTCTGCTTTCATATTGACCAAACGTACGCGATCGTTACGCTTCACTTTTACCGCAGCTGCTGGGTCGAAGTACTTGCTGTCTTTACGACGGCGCAATGTCAATGCTACAGCGGCAACAATCGCTAGCAACAAGATGACCGCAGCCACTTCAAATGCCAATAGATACTTTGTGAAGATCTCAATGCCCAAGAATTTTGTGTCACCAATCATCGAAGCATTGGCCGGAGCCGCATTATCTGGACGCAAAAAGCCTTTCAACAATACTGCAGACATTTCAAACGCAATGACTAATCCAACGATGGCAGCCAAAGGTAAACGTCCCCAGAAACCTTCCCGCAGCTTATCCATATTAATGTCGAGCATCATCACCACAAACAAGAACAACACCATGACGGCGCCCACATACACCAAGACAAGCACAATCGCCAAGAATTCGGCTTTCAATAACAACCAAATACCAGCAGCGCTGAAGAAAGCTAAAACCAAAAACAATGCGGCGTGCACGGGGCTACGCGCGGTGATCACTTGCGTCGCGGCCAACACCAAAATGGCAGCAAACACATAAAATAAAGCAGTTGTAAAATCCATAGCTAAGCTCTTCCAGTCTAGCGGTATTTGGCGTCAGCTTGACGAGCTGCCGCGATTTCTGGTTCGTAACGATCACCAACAGCCAATAACATCTCTTTGGTGAAATACAAGTCACCGCGTTTTTCGCCGTGATATTCCAAAACATGTGTTTCTACGATCGAATCCACTGGGCATGACTCTTCACAGAAGCCGCAGAAAATACACTTAGTCAAATCGATGTCGTAACGTGTTGTGCGACGAGAGCCGTCTTCACGTTGATCAGACTCAATCGTAATCGCCATCGCAGGGCAAACCGCTTCGCACAATTTACACGCGATACAGCGTTCTTCACCGTTTGGATAACGGCGCAAAGCGTGCAAACCACGAAAACGTGGGGATTGCGGCGTTTTCTCTTCTGGAAATTGCACCGTGATCTTGCGCGCAAACATATAGCGACCTGTCAGGGCTAAACCCTTGATCAGCTCGCGCAGCATGAGGCTGCCAAAAAAATCTTTAATCGCTTCCATTATTTGCTTCCATTTATTCTTAGCTAAGCTGAGCTGAGTCGATTATTTCCAAATGTTCCAAGCGCTTTGCATCCAAGCAGCGACGATCACCAAGTAGACCAAAGTCAAAGGTATGAACACCTTCCAACCCAAACGCATAATTTGGTCATAGCGATAGCGTGGGAAAGAAGCACGTGCCCAAATGAACATCGATACGACGACGAAGGTTTTCATACCCAACCAGATCCAGCCAGGGATGTAAGCCAATAATCCCAATACTGGAACTTCGTGGCCGATCGGTGAATTCCAACCGCCCAAGAACATGATAGAAGCCAAAGCCGAGATCAAAATCATGTTGGCGTATTCAGCCAAGAAGAACATCGCAAATGACATACCGGAGTATTCCACCATGTGACCTGCAACGATCTCAGACTCCCCCTCAACCACGTCAAACGGATGACGATTTGTCTCAGCGATACCGGAAATCACATAGATCACAAACATCGGTAACAAAGGCAACCAGTTCCAAGACAAGAAATTCCAGCCATGATCAGCGAAATATCCTTTCATTTGACCATTGACTACTTCCGTCAAATTCAAGCTACCAGAGACCATCAAAACGATGACCAAAACGAAGCCCATCGCAATTTCATAAGAAACCATTTGTGCGGAAGCACGCATCGCACCAAGGAAGGCATACTTAGAGTTAGAGGCCCAACCCGCGATGATGATGCCGTACACTTCCATGGAAGTGATTGCCATGATCAACAATAAACCAGCATTGACGTTAGCCAATACCACATCAGGGCCGAATGGCACAACAGACCAAGCTGCAAGTGCAGGCATAATCGTCATGATTGGCGCTAACACGAACAAGACTTTATTTGCTTTCGCCGGAACAATGATCTCTTTCAATAACAACTTTAAAGCATCGGCAATCGGTTGCAATAAGCCTGCTGGACCAACACGGTTTGGTCCGAGACGCACGTGCATCCAACCAATCATCTTACGTTCCCACAAGGTCAGATAGGCTACAGCACCAAGCAATGGCAAGGTGACGCAAACAATCTTGACTAAGGTCCATACTAAAGGCCACAAAGAGCCCAAGTACTGCACGCCGTAGGATTGAATCGTTTCTAAGAAATTCATTATGCACGCTCCACACTAATTGGGCCGAACATCGCACCCAGTTGATGCGTCGCCAACACACCAGCGGCAACACGAACTACCGTTGCCGGCAATGATTTATCTAGATTGGCTGGCATCACGATAGAAGCCGTACCTTGCGTCAGTTTCACGAAATCACCATTAGCGATGCCCAAACGCGCGAACTCAGCTGCACTCAAACTCACCGCTGTTGCTGCCTTTGCGTCGGCAGTGCGTTGCAAAGATTCAGAACGGCGAACAATGGCGTCCGTGCTATAAATATTTACGTCGGATACGCGTTCCAATCCGCCTGTTGAAGCGACCGCGACAAAAGCGACATCTGCAGCATTATTCAACTTACCAGAACAATCAGTAACACCTTGACCAAGCACTGCATCACGTACAGCTTCTGAAGTTTCAAACTCGAAGTTTTCCAAGCCTAACAAGTTACCCAAGACACGCAATACTTTCCATGCTGGACGTGTATCACCGAGAGGCTTAACGACGCCATGGAAGCTTTGTGCACGACCTTCGCAATTGACGAAAGTACCTGCTGTTTCAGTAAACGGAGACACAGGCAATAGAACATCGGCGTATTCGAAACCGTGCTTAAACGGCGACATCACCACTACCATATCTGCTTGAGCTAATACGGCACTTGCTTGATTCGCGTCTGCAAAATCATGTTGCGCTTCAGCATTGAGCACCAAAAGTGCCTTGCGTGCATTGCTCAATACAGAGCTAGCCACTTCAGCATTGGCTGGTACTGCACCCGCCAAGTAAGCACCAACTGAGTTTGCTGCTTCAGTCAAATAACCAAAGCCTGTTCCTGTTTGCTGTGCAATCCATTGCGCTAAAGCGTGGATTTGGCTTGCATTCGGATGCTGTGCTGCCGTGTTGCCGAGGAATACGCCACCTTTGTTTTCGTCATTCGACGATAACAAACTATTGGCAATCGCTTGAGCCGCTTCGCTCACTGCAACATCGGCGATACCTGCCGGTTTTGTAATTTGTTTCGCATTCGCAACCGCTGTTGCGACTTCAGCCAAGAAAGACAGCCATTGAGATGGCGCCGCCACCGCTTTGTTGGCGACTTTCATCAACAATTCGTCGTCAGTTGCATGCAATACGCTTAGCTTGGTACCACTCTTCACTGCTTGACGCAAACGAGCGGCCAACAACGGATGGTCTTTACGCAAGAAGGAACCAATCACAAACACTTGACGCAATTGCGCGAAGGATGCGATCGACATACCCAACCAAGGTGTTGCTTTACCTGTTAGACCGAAATCAGACTGACGCAAACGTGTTTCGATGTTGTCGGACCCCATACCACGTACCACACCTGCTAACAAACTGAGTTCTTCTAAAGTGGAGTTTGCCGATGCTAACGCACCGATCGCATTCGCACCATGTTCATGACGAACATTTTTCAAACCATGAGCGACGTATTCAAGCGCTGTTTGCCAATCAGTTTCTTGCCACTGACCGCCTTGTTTCAACATTGGTTTAGTCAGACGATCTTCAGTATTCAAACCTTCATAAGCGAAACGGTCTTTGTCTGAAATCCAGCATTCATTGATCTCATCGTTTTCCAAAGGAACAACGCGCAACACTTTGTTATTTTTGACTTGAACGATCAGATTTGAACCCAATCCATCATGCGCGCTGACCGACTTACGGCGAGACAATTCCCATGTACGGGCAGAATAACGGAATGGTTTCGAAGTCAAGGCACCGACTGGGCAAAGGTCGATCATGTTGCCCGACAGTTCGGAGTCAACTGTTTTACCAACGAAGGACGTGATTTCTGAATGCTCGCCACGATTGAGCATACCCAACTCCATGACACCGGCAATCTCTTGGCCGAAACGAACACAACGTGTGCAATGAATGCAACGGCTCATCTCTTCCATCGAAATCAATGGGCCTACGTTCTTGTGGAATACCACACGTTTTTCTTCTTGATAGCGTGAGCTGGTTTTACCGTAGCCCACGGCCAAATCTTGTAACTGACATTCACCACCTTGATCGCAAATTGGGCAATCGAGTGGATGGTTGATCAACAAGAACTCCATCACATCTTTTTGTGCTTTGGTTGCCTTGTCGCTGTTTGAACGAACGATCATGCCTTGAGTCACAGGTGTGGCGCAAGCTGGCAATGGCTTCGGTGCTTTTTCTACCTCGACCAAACACATACGGCAGTTGGCCGCAATGGACAGTTTCTTGTGATAGCAAAAGTGGGGAATGTATGTGCCAAGTTTATTGGCAGCATCCATGACCATGCTTCCCGCAGGGACTTCTACTTTCTTGCCGTCTATTTCAATTTCAACCATGGTGTGCTCTGGGTACGCTAAGCGAATAATTTTTCAAACTTGAACGGCTCTGTTCAAGCAGACACTAAAACATTAATTACAAATACGTCGGCACTAAGCAGTGTTTATGCTCAATGTGGTACTCAAACTCTTCTCGGAAATTTTTCACGAATGCACGTACTGGCATCGCTGCAGCATCACCCAAGGCACAGATCGTACGACCTTGAATGCCGTCAGCAACGGCGTTGAGCATATCCAAATCTTCCGGACGGCCTTGGCCATTTTCGATACGATGAACGATTCGATACAACCAGCCAGTACCTTCACGGCATGGCGTACATTGACCGCAAGATTCTTCAAAATAAAAATACGACAAACGCAGCAAGGATTTCACCATGCAACGTGTTTCATCCATCACGATCACTGCACCAGAACCCAACATCGAACCCGCTTTCGCGATCGAGTCATAGTCCATATCGGTTGCCATCATGACGTCGCCAGTCAACACAGGCATTGATGAACCACCTGGAATAACCGCTTTGATTTTCTTGCCATCACGCATACCGCCTGCCAACTCCAACAAAGTCGCAAATGGTGTACCGAGCGGCACTTCGTAATTACCTGGCTTCGCTACGTCACCGGACATAGAGAAAATCTTCGTACCGCCGTTATTTGGTTTACCGAGTGCTGCATAAGCTTCACCGCCCATCGCTAATACGAATGGCACAGCAGCAAAAGTTTCTGTGTTATTGATCGTCGTTGGTTTGCCATACAAACCAAAACTCGCTGGGAATGGTGGTTTGAAACGTGGCTGACCTTTTTTCCCCTCTAAGGACTCCAACAAAGCTGTTTCTTCACCGCAGATGTAAGCGCCATAGCCGTGGAATGCATGCAATTGGAATGAAAAATCGGAACCATGAATACGGTCACCGAGCATGCCTGCAGCGCGTGCTTCTTCCAACGCTTCTTCGAAACGATCGTAGTCGGCGAAAATCTCGCCGTGAATGTAGTTATAACCGACCGTAATACCCATCGCGTAAGCGCCAATAGCCATGCCTTCGATCAAAGCATGCGGGTTATAACGAATAATGTCGCGATCTTTAAATGTACCTGGTTCGCCTTCGTCCGTATTACAAACGAGATATTTTTGCCCAGGGAATTGACGTGGCATGAAGCTCCACTTCAAGCCAGTTGGAAAACCTGCACCACCACGACCGCGCAACGACGAAGCCTTTAATTCAGCGATTACTTGTTCTGGTGGGATTTTCTCATCCAAAATTCGTTTCAAGGACTGGTAGCCACCGCGCGCTACGTAATCTTGCAAGTGCCAGTTCTTTCCATCTAAGCCAGCAAGGATCAATGGCTTGATATGGCGATTATGTAGACTCGTCATTATTTACCCGCCTCCGCTGTTTGACCTAATTCACTGACCAAAGCATCAATCTTATCGTTCGACATGAAACTGCACATGCGCTTGTTATTAACCAACATAACAGGTGCATCACCACACGCGCCCATGCACTCCCCTTCCATCAAAGTGAATTTACCGTCAGCCGAGGTTTCTTTGTAGTCAAGACCTAGCTTTTGTTTCAAATGATGGGCCGCGCGTTCACCACCAGACAATGCACAAGGCAAATTAGTGCACACAGTGATCTTGAACTGACCGACTGGCTTGGTGTTATACATGTTGTAGAACGTTGCCACTTCTTGGACTGCCACTGCTGGCATACCGATGTAATCAGCGATAAACTGCATTACTTCTGGCGACAGCCAATTAGTTTCATCTTGTGCGATCGCCAACGCTGCCATCACAGCTGATTGGCGCTGATCAGCCGGGAATTTCGCGAGTTCGCGATCAATTTTCTTTAGTGCTTGCTCTGATAAGATCATCGCTCTTGCCTCAAATATTGAGCCGCAGAGCGGCATCAACCATCTATCAATTTACTATTACGGGCAAACAATCCCGTCGCCCAAGACCGATCTATCGGTCGATTTCACCAAACACGATATCTTGCGTACCAATAATCGTCACCGCATCGGCAATCATGTGGCCTTTGGCCATTTCATCCAAGCCTTGCAAGTGAGCAAAACCTGGCGCACGAATCTTCATGCGATATGGCTTATTCGCACCGTCAGACATCAAGTAAATACCAAACTCACCTTTTGGATGCTCAACCGCTGCATAGGCTTCACCCGCCGGAACGTGGAAACCTTCGGTGAACAATTTAAAGTGATGAATCAACTCTTCCATGTTTGACTTCATATTCACGCGGCTTGGCGGCGCCACTTTATGATTCGTCGACATCACTGGACCTGGGTTATTTCGCAACCATTCGACGCACTGCTTGATGATGCGATTTGACTGACGCATTTCTTCGACGCGAACCAAGTAACGGTCATAACTATCGCCATTGACACCAACTGGAATATCGAAGTCGAGTAAGTCGTAGACTTCGTACGGTTGCTTCTTACGCAAGTCCCATTCAACGCCAGAACCACGCAACATAGGGCCAGTAAAGCCCATTGCCATCGCACGTTCAGGAGAGACCACGCCGATACCGACCAAACGTTGTTTCCAGATACGATTATCCGTCAACAAGGTTTCATATTCGTCGACATATTTAGGGAAACGATTGGTGAAATCTTCAATGAAATCGAGCAAGGAACCTTGACGATTTTCATTCAGAAGGCGCATCGCTTTTTCATTTTTCAGAATAGAAGCTTTATGCTTTGGCATCTCATCTGGCAAATCACGATACACACCGCCTGGACGGTAGTAAGCCGCGTGCATACGCGCACCAGAAACCGCTTCGTAGCAATCCATCAAATCTTCGCGCTCACGGAAGGCATACAGAATGACAGCCATCGCACCAACGTCCAATGCATGAGCACCGATCCACAGCAAGTGATTCAATAAACGCGTAATTTCATCGAACATCACACGGATGTACTGCGCACGTAATGGCACTTCGAGGCCGAGCATACGCTCGATCGCCATGACGTAAGCATGCTCATTGGACATCATTGACACGTAGTCAAGCCTATCCATGTAAGGCACGGACTGCAAGAATGTCTTTTGTTCCGCCAACTTCTCAGTAGCACGATGCAGCAAACCAATATGCGGATCTGCACGTTGAATTACTTCGCCATCCAACTCCAACACCAAACGCAACACACCGTGCGCAGCAGGATGCTGAGGACCAAAGTTTAAGGTGTAATTTTTAATTTCAGCCATCGAGATGCCTTTAACCCTTTATCCCGTAGTTTTCTTCACGAATAATACGTGGCGTATTTTCACGCGGCTCAATCGTTACAGGCTGATAGACCACACGCTTTTGATCTGCGTCATAACGCATTTCAACATATCCAGAAACTGGAAAATCTTTACGGAATGGATGACCGATGAAACCATAGTCAGTCAAGATACGACGCAAGTCATTGTGACCATCAAACAAAATACCGAAAAAATCGAAGGCTTCACGCTCATACCAGTTCGCCGTATTCCACACATCAACCACGGATGGCAAAACTGGGAATTCATCGTCTTCAGCGAACACGCGCACACGCAGGCGCCAATTATTTTTAATCGACAACAAGTGCGATACAACCGCGAATCGCTGCCCATCCCATGCGCCATCGCCATAAGTGGAGTAGTCGACCCCACATAGGTCGATCAACTCTTCGAAGTGAGTCTCTGCGCGATCACGCAAATCGAACATCACTTGCAAATAATCTTTCGCGGAAACCACAACAGTCAGCTCACCAAGCGCCAAATGCGACTGCACGAGTCGCTCGCCGATGACCGCCTTCACCGCTGCATCAAGATTTTCTAATTTGGTAGTCATTTTGCTCTAGTTTGTAAAGGTCGCGACGAATGCCGATCAACGAGCGATCGTATTATTACGCTTAATCTTGTTTTGCAATTGAATGATGCCGTAAATCAGCGCCTCTGCCGTCGGAGGGCAGCCAGGAACATAGATGTCAACTGGAACAATACGATCACAACCACGCACCACAGAATAGGAGTAGTGGTAGTAACCACCACCATTGGCACACGACCCCATAGACACAACCCAACGAGGCTCTGCCATCTGATCATAAACCTTACGCAAGGCTGGTGCCATCTTATTGCACAGAGTACCCGCCACAATCATCACGTCTGATTGACGTGGAGACGGACGAAATACGATACCAAAGCGATCCAAGTCATAACGAGAGCAACCTGCATGCATCATCTCAACCGCACAGCAAGCGAGACCAAAGGTCATCGGCCACATAGACCCTGTCTGAGTCCAGTTAATCAGCTTATCGAGACTTGTCGTAACAAAGCCTTCGCTTAATACGCCTTCAATTGACATACGCTTTTCCTAACCAAAGTCATTCCCAATCAAGGGCGCCTTTTTTCCAGATGTACCAAAAACCGACCGCAAATTCCAAAATGAAGCCAAGCATCACAAGGAAACCGGTCCACCCCAATTCCTTCACAGACACCGCCCATGGGAAAAAGAATGCCGTTTCAAGATCGAACAAAATAAATAAAATTGCGATGAGGTAGTAGCGCACATCAAACTTCATACGCGCATCTTCAAACGCTTCGAAACCACACTCATACGCGGAAGTTTTTTGACTATCTGGACGATGCGGAGCAATTACGCGCCCCAACACTTGCGGCACAACACCCACCGCAATACCGACCAAAATAAAGAGAAGAACTGGGAAATAATTTTCGAGGTTCACGTTAGGTATCCGTATAAAAACGCAACATTGAAATGTTAATTGCATGATTGAGTGATTGCTCAAACCACCAATACAGCCACTAAGCAACCACTTCCTCGATGAATCAGCATGAACAGCTGATTAAAACTTTGGTGCCGACGACGAGACTCGAACTCGTACAGCTTTCGCCACTACCCCCTCAAGATAGCGTGTCTACCAATTTCACCACGTCGGCATAAGCACAGTATTTTACTCTCTTCAGAGCAATTGTTCAACGCACAATTGCATCAATTCAAGATATTTTTGCTGTGATAGATCAATTATTTCGGGATATCCGAAGATTGACCCGCAGCACTCGCAGGCGCAGTAGAAGTTGCAGGTACAGAAGCTGGTGCAGCCGTTGTTGTTTTAGGCGCAGCCAAATTATCCATCACACCACCAGCAGGCGCTTTGCTCGCACCAAAACCCGTCAAAACCAAAGTCGCGATGAAGAAAATTGCCACTGCAACTGCAGTCGATTTTGAAAGAAAATTAGAAGAACCTGTTGCACCAAAGAGACTACCAGAAGCACCAGAACCAAAAGACGCCCCCATATCAGCGCCCTTACCGTGCTGCAGCAACACCAAACCAACAATCGCCAACGCAGAAACCACCTGCACCACACTCACCAACAATGACAAAGAAGTATTCATTTCAACATCCAATTAAAAATATCCTGCACTACACAATTCAATTCAAACACTCACTTGATTGAAACAATCACGCGGCATTCACAATCGCTAAAAAATCCGTCGCTTTCAACGAGGCGCCACCAATCAAGCCACCATCAATATCAGGCATTGCCAACAACTCTTTCGCGTTGTCCGGCTTCATGCTACCACCATATACAATGCGCACTTTTGACGCCGCAAATTCACTGCGCTCAGCCAAAGTCGCTCGCAACACGGCGTGCACTTCCTGCGCCATTTCAGGCGTTGCAGTCTTACCAGTACCGATCGCCCACACAGGCTCATAGGCAACAACTATGCGAGCCAATGCACCATCATCCAACACATCCATTACCGCCCGCAACTGAGTCACGACAACTTCATTGGTTTTACCAGCCTCACGTTGCTCGAGGGTCTCACCAACACAGACAATAGGAAAAATACTAGAACGCAAAGCCTGCAATGCTTTTTGCGCCACCAGTTCATTTGACTCGTGATGATAAGCACGACGCTCAGAGTGACCAACAATCACATACTGGCAGGAAAAATCCGCCAGCATGACAGAAGAAATCTCGCCCGTATAAGCACCTGATTGATGCGCAGACACATCCTGAGCCCCAACCAAAATACGAGAAGCCTTCACAGAAGCCTCAACTTGAGCAAGATAAACGGCTGGTACACAGACCAGAACTTCCGGTGACTTAACTGGGTCCAGAGAAGCTGCAGACAAACCCTCAAGCAATTGAGCGTTCGCGGCCAAGCCACCATTCATCTTCCAGTTACCGGCAATAAGTGTGCGTCGCTGTTGTGACATAGCATTCAA
The DNA here is from genome assembly GCA_947464955.1 of Oxalobacteraceae bacterium. Lineage (GTDB taxonomy): Bacteria > Pseudomonadota > Gammaproteobacteria > Burkholderiales > Burkholderiaceae_D > Undibacterium. Next base: position 8,342 of record CANHZI010000011.1, on the reverse strand, counting down.
AATTTGATTAACTGTCTATTGTATCGCGCCAGAGCAAGCAGGGTCAATTTTCCACCAACAATTTCAATTGCAACAACGTCGTTTTTACACATTCAAACCCGAAAACAATGCCAAAAATTACATAACAAGCACAATTTTTCCGACATGCTCACTCGTTTGCATCAAAGCATGCGCCTCTTTTGCCCGCTCCAAAGGAAAGGTTTCAAAAATAATGGGCTTAAGCACTTTATCTTCAAACAGAGGCCAAACTTGTTTTTGCAAGGCTTGTGCGATCGCAGCCTTAAACGCAATCGGACGCGGCCGCAAAGTAGAACCCGTTACCTGCAATCGACGCCGTAAAACTTGAGACAAATCGAGCTCCGCTTTAGCACCACCAAGTAAAGCAATGACCACCAAGCGCCCATCGTCTGCCAAGGCATTGATATTTGCCGATAGGTATTTACCAGCAACCATGTCGAGTATGACATCTACACCACGACCATCGGTCTCACGCTTCACCACTTCTTCGAAATTTTCAGTTCGGTAATTGATTGCATAATCTGCACCCAGCTTGATAGCTGCAGCACATTTATCATCCGAACCAGCAGTGACAAATACGCGCGCACCAAAAGCTTTGGACAATTGGATCGCCGCCACACCAATTCCCGATGTACCGCCATGGATCAAGATAGAATCACCCTGCTTCAATCCACCTCGATCAAAAACATTAGACCACACAGTGAAATACGTTTCCGGCAAAGAAGCTGCCTCAACCAAGCTCAAGCCATTAGGCACTGGCAAACATTGAGCTAGGGGAGCAACACAATACTCAGCATAACCACCACCCTGCACCAAAGCACAAACCTCGTCACCGATCGAAAAAGAGGTCCCCGCCAAATCCCCAGCAACAATATGCCCAGATACTTCCAAACCCGGCAAATCAGACGCCCCCTTTGGCACCGGATAATGCCCCATGCGTTGCAAGACATCAGGTCGATTAACACCAGCAGCGACCACCCTGATCAGCACCTCCCCCTCACCAGGTTCAGGCATCTCACGCTGGCAAAGTTGCAGAACTTCGGGCCCACCAAATTCTCGTATCTCAATCGCTTGCATGACTTACTCCAATTTCATTTAATCTAAACCCCATAAAAAAAACCGTGCACAGTTTCCCGAGCACGGTTTTTTTCAGACATAATCTCAAGCCTAGCGCAGATTGCAAGTAAGCATCGGACTCACTTGCGATCGCAAGAACAGAGATTAAGCCTCAGGAGCTGCTGGCGCCACTTCAGCCGCTGGCGCCACCGCTTCCGCAGCAGCTTTCATCGACAATTTGAAACGACCGCGATCATCTGTTTCCAAGACCTTCACGCGCACTTGCTGACCTTCTTTGAGGTAGTCAGCAACTGCATTCACGCGCTCATTAGCGATTTGACTGATGTGCAATAAACCATCTTTGCCTGGCATGATTTGCACGATGGCACCGAAGTCTAACAACTTCAATACTGTACCTTCATAGATCTTGCCCACTTCAACTTCAGCTGTCAGCTCTTCAATGCGGCGCTTTGCCTCTTGACCTGCTGCAGCATCTACGGAAGCGATAGTGACCACACCTTCATCGCTAATATCGATTTGTGTACCAGTTTCTTCGGTCAAAGCACGAATCACTGCGCCACCTTTACCGATCACATCACGGATTTTCTCTGGATTGATCTTAATGGTGATCAAACGTGGCGCGAAGTCAGACAACTCAACACGACCTGTTGGCACTGCTTCTTGCATTTTACCGAGGATATGGATGCGGCCTTCTTTAGCTTGAGCCAAAGCGACTTGCATAATTTCTTTAGTGATACCTTGAATCTTGATATCCATCTGCAAAGCAGTAATACCTTCTGCTGTACCAGCAACTTTAAAGTCCATATCACCGAGGTGATCTTCATCGCCCAAGATATCAGTTAAGACGGCAAACTTATTACCGTCTTTAATCAAGCCCATTGCGATACCCGCGACGTGTGCTTTCATTGGCACGCCAGCATCCATCAAGGCCAAGCAACCGCCGCAAACAGAAGCCATAGAAGAAGAACCGTTGGATTCTGTAATTTCAGAAACCAAACGAACGGAGTAGCTAAATTCTTCTGGAGAAGGCAATGCTGCTTGCAAAGCGCGCTTCGCCAAACGGCCGTGACCAATTTCACGACGTTTTGGAGTGCCAACGCGACCTGTTTCGCCAGTCGCAAATGGTGGCATGTTGTAATGCAGCATGAAGCGATCAGAATATTCACCCATCAAGGCGTCGATCTTTTGCTCATCACGTGCCGTACCCAAAGTTGCGATCACCAAAGCCTGTGTTTCGCCGCGTGTGAACAATGCCGTACCGTGAGTACGTGGCAATACGCCAGTGCGGATTGAGATAGGACGCACAGTGCGTGTATCACGACCATCAATACGTGGTTCACCATCCAAGATTTGCGAACGAACAATCTTAGATTCCAAGTCAAACATAATATTGCCGACTTCAGATGAATCTGGAGTATCAGCCCCAGCAGCTGCGGCTTGCTCCGCCAAAGCAGCAGAAACCGCTGCACTCGCCGCCTTCAATTGCTCAGTACGCGCTTGTTTTTCTTTGATTTGATATGCTGCACGCAACAATGGCTCGGCCACTGCCGTCACGGCTGCGATCAAAGGCTCATTCTTAGCAGCTGGCGCCCATTGCACTTCCGGCTTACCGCCATCACGCACCAAATCATGAATCGCATCGATCACCGTTTTCATTTGCTCGTGACCGTACACAACCGCACCCAACATCACTTCTTCAGACAATTGCTGCGCTTCAGATTCAACCATCAACACCGCTGTCTCTGTACCCGCCACAACCAAATCCATCGCGGAAGATTTCAATTGTGTTGCAGTTGGATTCAATACATATTGACCATCAATATAACCAACGCGCGCTGCGCCGACTGGGCCATTAAATGGAATACCAGACAAACAAATCGCAGCAGAAGCACCGATCATAGAGGCGATATCTGGATCGATTTCTGGGTTCACAGACAATACGTGAACAATAACTTGAACTTCGTTTAAGTAACCTTCTGGGAACAATGGACGAATCGGGCGATCAATCAAACGAGAAGTCAATGTTTCCTTCTCAGATGGACGACCTTCACGTTTGAAGAAACCACCAGGAATACGACCTGCAGCGTAGCTCTTCTCCATGTAATCCACGGTCAATGGAAAGAAATCCTGACCTGGTTTAGCATCCTTCTTTGCAACAACGGTAGCCAAGACAACCGTATCATCAACTGAAACGATTACCGCACCGGATGATTGGCGAGCAATTTCGCCTGTCTCCAAGGTCACTGTATGTTGACCATATTGGAATGTTTTTGTAACTTTATTAAACACAATGTGTCCTTTCACTATTTACTGCTAATGCCGACAGATTTCCAGGTGCTGTCGTTCACCTCACCACAAGCGATGCAAACTGACATCGCCCTACTCTTTACTACAATTTCCATACCAAATTACTGCGACCATATCCAATCCCTGCTAACTCACATCGATTGAAATGCATCGCTTAAAGACAAAAAGCCTGCGGCAGCATAACTGACGCAGGCTTTTTGTTTAATTCTTTGCTAAGCTCAGCAAAATATTCGAAAGAATAAATTACTTACGCAAGCCGAGTTTCTCGATCAATGAACGGTAACGGTTCAAATCTTTCTTTTTCAAGTAAGACAACAAACTCTTACGACGGTTAACCATCATGATCAAACCACGACGTGAGTGGTGATCTTTAGAGTGAGCTTTGAAGTGACCGTTCAAGTCATTGATACGTGCAGTCAACAAAGCAACTTGCACTTCTGGAGAACCTGTGTCGTTTTGACCACGGGCGTTATCCGCAACAATAGCGGCCTTTGCACTTTTTTCGATAGACATAATCTTCCTTTACATGCGATATCAAGAGTGAGATTAAAAAATCAAGACCTTCGATATCGTGAAAAACACATTAATAAACCCCATCAAATTTTGATGAGACCGCGACTATAGCACGGAAATCCGCCAACACTCAAGCGCCTGAGCGACTCAGTACCTCAGAAACCATGTCGAATCACTCGTCGCTCGCCTAGTTTTAAGTGAAATTGATCATTAAATTATCAATTTAGCAATTTCTCCGAGCTGTGCGCATCAAATCTGCGGATTCAGTTTTTCCACCTTCGAGTGCAGTTTATTTAAGGCAGAAAGGTAAGCCTTCGCAGATGCCACGACGATATCCGGATCCGCGCCCACGCCATTGACAATACGCCCTGCTTTCCCAAGGCGAATGGTGACCTCACCTTGAGATTGCGTTCCAGCCGTAATCGCATTGATCGAGAACAACAACAACTCAGCTTCACTTTTCACTTCGGACTCAATGGCGTTGACGATTGCATCCACCGCACCATTCCCTTGCGCGATACAAGACTTCTCTTTATCACCAATGGTCAAGACCACCACCGCGGAAGAGCGCTCGCCAGTTTCAGAATGCTGACTAATCGACACCAAACGATAATGATCTGCATCGTGCGAATGTTCTTCTTCAGCTACTACCGCCATAATGTCTTCGTCGAAGATTTCTGATTTTTTATCAGCCAGATCTTTAAAGCGAGCAAATGCTGCATTCACTTCAGTTTCAGATTCGAGCGCAATACCCAATTCTTGCAGGCGCTGCTTAAAGGCATTGCGACCAGACAATTTACCAAGGACGATTTTGTTTGCGCTCCACCCCACATCTTCAGCACGCATAATCTCGTAGGTGTTTCTAGCCTTCAAGATACCATCTTGATGAATACCAGAGGCATGAGCGAAGGCATTTGCACCCACAATTGCTTTATTTGGCTGGACGGCGAAACCGGTGATTTGTGAGACCATTTTAGAAGTCGCCACGATCTGGGTCGTATCGATTCCCACATCAAGATTGAAATAGTCTTTGCGCGTTTTCACTGCCATAACCACTTCTTCAAGGGCAGTGTTGCCCGCCCTCTCGCCAAGACCATTGATCGTACATTCCACTTGTCGGGCTCCACCAATCATCACACCCGCCAAAGAGTTGGCCACCGCCATCCCTAAGTCATTATGGCAATGTACGGACCAAATCGCTTTATCTGAATTCGGAATCGTTTCACGCAAGCGTTTCAAGGTACTTCCATACAACTCAGGCACACCATAACCAACTGTGTCTGCGAAGTTAATTGTCGTCGCACCTTCTTTGATTACTGCTTCAATCACACGACACAAGAAGTCAAAGTCTGAACGACTGGCGTCTTCCGGGCTAAATTCAATATCATCGGTGAATTGACGGGCGAAGCGCACTGCCTGAATTGCCTGCTCCAATACTTGATCAGGACTCATTCGCAACTTCATTTCCATATGCAAGGGCGAAGTTGCAATGAAAGTATGGATACGTTTGCGCTGGGCTTTTTCCAAGGCTTCCGCGGCGCGTGAGATATCTCTGTCATTTGCACGCGACAAAGAGCAAATAATTGGCTCACGTACCGCTGCCGCAATTGCCTTAATCGACTCGAAGTCTCCAGGTGACGCCGCAGCAAAACCTGCCTCGATCACATCAACTTTTAATCGCTCTAATTGACGTGCAATACGCACCTTTTCATCGCGAGTCATAGAAGCGCCTGGCGATTGTTCGCCGTCGCGCAAAGTTGTATCAAAAATGATGAGTTTATCTGCCATGTTTTACTCCGGGTCTACCTAAGAAAAATCGATTAATCTGAACGAGTGAAATGCGTTGCTTACTTTGCGAAACGCTGAACTTGAATAGACTTTTCCCGCCCCTTGCAAGACACACATGGGTGAGACACTACTCAAGTTGTGGGGATATAGAGATTTAGCGCGCGAGCGCTAGTAGGTTCGCTAAAGATAGCGTTAGTTGAGACAATAGAGCTGCCAAGGTAGCGGCAACTGGCAATACCAACGACGAAAGCAGACCTGAGCGATCTGCTTTTGTAAGTGCATTGTGTGCACCGAATGTCGTGGAAAAGGAATTCATGCCAAAGACTATAAGCGGCTTTTTAAAAAAGCGCAATAGCACTTCCTCAATTATTTCTTAAGGTCGCCTTGTTCACCCTCTTCGACCTCGTCTTCAGCCGAAATTTGCACCAAACTCACTGGGCGGCCATTGCGCCAACGCCATAGCAACAATACATAGCCAGACAATGCGTAGATGACGAATAGAGAAAACAAAACTTTGGGAGGATCACTCACCACTGCGACATAACCCAGCACAATTAAGAATGGTGCGATAAATGGCACCGAGCGTTTTAAATTCACATCTTTGAAACTGTAAAAAGGCACATTGGTTACCATGGTCAAACCAGCAAACAAAGCCACAATCCAGGCATACCAACGCACATCAACACCAGCAACCCCAAGATCATCCATTAACAGAATAAAACCGGCCACTAATGCTGCTGCGGCAGGGCTTGGCAAGCCTTGAAAATAACGCTTATCGACTACCGTAATATTTGCATTAAAACGGGCCAGTCGCAGTGCGGCACCTGCACAATAAACAAATGCAGCCAGCCAACCGAGCTTACCCATGCCTTTGAGTGCCCACTCATACGCGATCAATGCTGGCGCAACACCGAAAGACACCATATCCGACAGACTGTCATACTGCGCGCCAAATTCACTTTGTGTATTGGTCATACGCGCCACTCGACCATCGAGACTATCGAGCACCATAGCGACGAAAATTGCCAAGCCCGATTGCTCAAACTTTTGATTCATGGCCATGACGATGGCATAAAAACCGCAAAATAGTGCTGCGGTAGTAAATGCATTTGGCAACAAATAGATGCCGCGAGACGGCGTTCGTTTTACAGCATTAGTATCTACGCTCGCCTTTCTAGCGCCGCGCGGAAATAACTTAAAACTGCCTTTAGGCTTACGATCTTTAACTGGAGTCATGCCGGTTTCAATAAAAATTGCCAAGGAAGGCGACAAACATTCAACTTGGAGAAAAACAAAGACGAAGAAGAAACTTCGGAATGGGCGCAAGTATACCCCTGTTTGCACCGTGGGAAAACTTTAATCAGGCATAACTTAGAGCGAAAATGAAAGGCACAGCGCTTCGAAGTTGACCAATATCAGATACACAATAAAAAGGCGCCCAAAGAGCCGAAGCTCTTAAAGGCGCCGCTCACAATGCTTTTTTTTACTGCGCTTGCTTTAACTGCTCAAGAATCGCTGGATTTTCCAGTGTAGAAATATCTTGCGTAATTTCTTCACCTTTCGCCAACACACGCAACAAACGACGCATGATCTTGCCAGAGCGCGTTTTCGGCAAATTATCACCAAAGCGAATCTCTTTCGGTTTGGCAATAGGTCCAATTTCTTTTGCGACCCAATTACGCAACTCGAGAGCAATTTGCTTCGCTTCATCACCGGTTGGTCGACTACGTTTCAAGACCACAAAAGCACAAATTGCTTCACCCGTCGTATCATCTGGTTTGCCGACCACAGCCGCTTCTGCCACTAGTGGGTTCGCAACAAGCGCTGATTCGATTTCCATCGTGCCCATACGGTGACCTGAGACATTCAAGACGTCATCGATACGACCGGTAATCGTGAAGTAGCCCGTATCTTTATTACGAATTGCACCATCACCAGCCAAGTAGGTCTTGCCACCTAACTCTTCAGGGAAGTAACTCTTCTTGAAGCGCTCATTGTCACCCCAAATCGTACGAATCATTGAAGGCCATGGACGCTTCACAACCAAAATACCACCCTGCCCGTTTGGCAAATCTGCACCAGTTTCATCGACGATTGCCGCCATAATGCCCGGCAATGGCAAGGTACATGAACCCGGCACCAAAGGTGTGGCGCCGGGCAACGGTGTAATCATGTGGCCGCCGGTTTCCGTTTGCCAGAATGTATCTGCAATCGGGCAACGTTCGCCACCGATATTTTTGTAGTACCACATCCAAGCTTCAGGATTAATTGGCTCACCAACAGAGCCCAACAAGCGCAAAGAGCTCAAATCGTATTTGTTTGGATGGATATTGGCATCACCATCTGCCGCTTTAATTAAGGAGCGAATCGCGGTTGGAGCAGTATAGAAGATGGTTGCTTTGTGTTTCTGGATCATGTCCCAGAAACGACCAGCGTTCGGGAAAGTTGGAATACCTTCAAATACGATTTCTGTAGTTCCCATCGCTAATGGACCATAGGTAATGTAGGTATGCCCTGTCACCCAACCAATATCAGCAGTACACCAGAAAACATCACTCGGTTTGATATCAAACGTCCACTTCATCGTCAGCATCGCCCACAGCAAATAGCCGCCTGATGAGTGCTGCACGCCCTTCGGC
>CANHZI010000010.1 GCA_947464955.1 Oxalobacteraceae bacterium | reverse complement strand
TATGTCGATGGCAAGCCCCACAGCATTGACACCGTGGTGTTGTCGACTCAGCACAGCCCCGATCAAAGCGAATCGTCTACCAAGATGAAGGCCAGCTTCAATGAAGCCATCATTGAAGAGATCATCAAGCCCGTGTTGCCCAAAGAGTGGCTGCAAGACACCAAGTACCTGATCAACCCCACAGGCCGCTTTGTGATTGGTGGTCCTCAGGGCGATTGCGGCTTAACAGGTCGCAAGATCATTGTGGACACTTATGGCGGTGCTTGCCCTCACGGCGGCGGTGCCTTCTCAGGCAAAGACCCATCGAAAGTTGACCGCTCTGCAGCTTATGCAGCTCGTTATGTGGCCAAGAACATTGTGGCGGCTGGTTTGGCTACCAAGTGCCAAATTCAAGTGGCTTACGCCATTGGTGTGGCCCGTCCCATGAACATCACCATCAACACCGAAGGCACTGGTGTGATCTCTGACGACAAGATTGCAGCCTTGGTGCATGAGCACTTTGACCTGCGTCCAAAGGGCATCATTCAAATGCTTGACCTGTTGCGCCCCATCTACAGCAAGACAGCGACTTATGGCCACTTTGGCCGTGATGAACCTAACTTCACATGGGAACGCACAAACCAGGCCGCCACACTGCGTGCGGCGGCTGGCTTGAAGTAATCTTCAAAGCTTTGGCGCATCCTGAGTGATGCGCCACAAAAAGGTCAAACACTGCGAGGTGTTTGACCTTTTTACTGGCCTAAGGTGTGACCTGCTCCCAACCAGTAGCAACAATTTGCTCAAGGCGGCGGTGGAGTTGGCTTGATTGCTTGATGGATTGCCAAGCCCACAGCCTGTTCTGGATTGCTGCAAGTTGACAGCCCATGTCAGCTGCTGGTCAAACTGGTGGCTATAATTAATCAAATTTACAATAACTGGGGATTGTGATTAGCAACTGGTACTTGATTCACACCAAGATTCGTCAAGAACGTGTAGCTCTGGAAAACCTGGAACGTCAGGGTTTTGAGTGTTACTTACCGCTCATCCGCGCAGAAAAACTCCGACGAGGCGCGCTGCAAATTGTTCAAGAAGAGCTGTTTCCACGCTATTTGTTCATCCGCCTGGGCACCGTGCTGGAATCGCAAAGTTGGGCTCCCATCCGCTCCACCTTGGGCGTGAGCCGTTTGGTCACCTTTGGTCAAATTCCCGCCAAAATCGACGACGATCTGATTGCCGCCATGCAATCCCAAAGTGAGGCGTCTGAGATCGTACTGCGCCACTTTGAGCCCGGCGAGCAGGTAGTTGTGACCAAGGGGCCATTTGTGGGCGTTGAGGCCATATACCAAATGGCCGACGGCGAGGACCGAGTCATGCTGCTGCTTAACATCTTGAGCAAACAAGTCAAAATGACCGTGTCACCCGCCAGCGTGCGCAAAGTCCGCTGAAAGCCATCGCGGCAGACAACTCACCCAGCTGATCTTGACCCTTAAACCAAGCAACGTCCACAATGCCAAAGGGTCCACTCATGGCCCCCGATATTCTGGTTTATGGTTTACAGGGCTTTTTAGCCATTTAGCAGCGCTTTGATTCGTTCTTGCAGTGGCTTCGCCACATTTTCGAATTGCACTTCCCGATAGCCCGAAGCTTTGATCTTCAGCAGGTTCCGCTCGATCCAGCCTAGCAGCTCTTCCGTCGCTGAAGTCTCAAGCTAAATGTCGCGACTCATCAACATGTCATCACCAACGGCCAACTGGATGATTCCCAAAGCAGGCTCCTGTTTTTCTAGAGTTTATTCGTTGGCCAGCACTTCACGCTCCAGCGCCATGTGCACCCAGTCGACCACCTCGCCGCTGGGTACATAACCCGACACCAACTCTTGCAATTGGCCCCGGATAACCGGCACGTCGTTCACGCTCATGGCAATGCTCAGGGCATTAAGCTTTTGCTCCAGCAGCGGCCAGCTCAAGAACTGCTCATGCGCCTTCATGATGCGTGCATGCTGGGTGGGCTTGGGGTTGTCGCCAATCAGCAGCTCTTCGTAGAGCTTTTCTCCGGGGCGCAAGCCCGTCACCGTGAGCTCAATGTCGCCAGCGGGGTTCAGCTCGTCGCGCACCGTCATGCCCGACAACTCCACCATGCGGCGGGCCAGGTCGATGATCTTGACGGGCTGACCCATGTCCAAAACAAACACATCGCCCCCCTGCCCCATGGCACCGGCCTGTATCACCAGCTGCGCCGCCTCGGGGATGGTCATGAAGTAGCGGGTGATGTCGGTATGCGTCAGGGTAATCGGGCCGCCGTTTTTGATCTGCTCGCGGAACAAGGGCACAACCGATCCACTGGAGCCCAACACGTTGCCAAAGCGCACAATACTGAATGTCGTTCTGGCAGTGGGCGCCCTGCCCCCTTGGGCAGCCACTGCCGCATTCACCTCGGCCAGGGCTTGCAACACCATCTCTGCAAGCCGTTTGGTTGCACCCATGATGTTGGCGGGGCGCACGGCTTTGTCGGTGCTCACCAGCACAAAGTTGCGCACGCTGCTGCGCATGGCGGCCTCGGCACACACCCGGGTGCCCCACACATTGTTACGAACACCTTCGGCTGGGTTGTGCTCTACCAGGGGCACATGCTTGTAGGCGGCCGCGTGGTAAAACGTGTGCGGCTTCCAGGTGTCCATGATCTCGTGCATGCGCACTTCATCGCACACCGATGCCAACAAGGGAACGATTTCGATGTCTGGCCCGTCACCCACCACAGGCGCATAAGGGGCAGCGCCCTCCACCGACTCGTTCACGCTCAGACGTTCGCCCGCCAGAGCCACTTGCAGTTCCTGGTGAATCTGGTAAAGCGCAAACTCACTCATCTCCACCAACAGCAGCTGCTTGGGGTTGGTCTTGATGATCTGGCGGCACAGCTCGCTGCCAATGCTCCCCCCCGCCCCCGTAACCAGCACAGTTTTGCCATGGGTGTTCAGGTTGAGCAGCAGGCCGTTGGGCTTGACGGGTTCGCGGCCCAACAGGTCGTCAATGTCCAGCTCGCGCACATCGCTGAGGCTCACCTTGCCGGTGGCAATGTCGCTCAGGCCTGGAAAGGTTCGCACCGCCAACCTATGCGGTTTGAGCGCATTCAAAATCTCGTTACGCCGCTGGCGCGACACACTGGGGAGGGCTAGGAGCACGTTGGTGATGGGGTAGATGCTTAACACCTCGGCCAAGTCGGCAGGGTTGTAGATCGGCAAGCCATTAATCAAGTGGCCATGCAGCCGATCGTCATCGTCCAGAAAGCCCACCACCCAAATCTCTGGGCTGGTGGCCATGGCCGAGGCCAATTGCCGCCCGGCACTGCCAGCACCGTAGATGAGTGTCTGAGGCAAAGACGCCTTGCGCAGCTGCTGGCGATACAGCCCGCCCAACCAAACCCGCGCCGCAGCGCGCGAAGCCCCCACCAAGAGAAGCAAAAGCATGGGTTGAATCAAGCCCACCGTGCGCGGCACATCATCCACACCCCATAAAGTAAAAATAGCTGCAAATGCCAAGCCATACAACAGCATGGCTCGCCCCACAGCCACCATGGCTGGCACGCCGCTGTAGCGGAAGATAGCCCGGTAAAGGCCTGAAGTAATGAAAATCGGCAACGCCAACACCACAGACGCCATAACGGGCCAAATGGCTGGACCAGACAAAGGCGTGAAACTGCCACTGCGTAGGTAAAAAGCCAGCCATACAGACAAAATGCAAAGTGCGGCATCCAGGGCAAGCACAACACCGCGCTTGACTGCACGTGGCAGCGCCAAAGCCGGTGCTGCAAAACGGCTCAAGGTGCGGATCATGGTTTCACTCATGATGTGAATCCCCCGAGTCTCGATCAAAATTAGTGTTCATCACTGATTTTTTTAAATCATCCACGATAACCATCCGGGTTCTGAGACTGCCAACGCCAGGCGTCGCGCATGATGCTGTGAAGGTCCCGCTTTGAGATCCAGTTTAGTTCGGCTGCGGCTTTGCCAGGATGGGCATAGCAAGTGGCCACGTCGCCGGGGCGGCGCTCGGCTAGGCGGTAAGGCACGTGGCGCCCGCTGGCGGCTTCAAAGGCGCGCACCAACTGCAGCACGCTGTAGCCATTGCCGGTGCCAAGGCTCCAGACCTCCATTCCGGGACAGCTATATATCGCTTTTAGCGCCGCCAAGTGGCCTTCGGCTAGGTCCACAACGTGGATGTAGTCGCTTACTCCGGTTCCATCCAATGTGGGGTAATCGTGACCAAATACCGCCAGTTCGGGACTCTGGCCAACGGCCACCTGGGCCACAAAGGGCAACAGGTTGTTGGGAATCCCGTTGGGGTCTTCGCCTATCTGGCCGCTTTCGTGCGCACCCACCGGATTGAAGTATCGAAGCAGCGCCACACGCCAGCGCTTGTCAGACGCGACTATGTCGCCTAGCAACTGCTCCACCATGAACTTGCTGCGCCCATAGGGGTTAGTGATTTGGCCCAACGGCTGGTCTTCGGTAATGGAAACGGTGGCCGAGTCGCCGTAAACGGTGGCCGACGAACTAAACAAAAGCGTAAACACACTCGCCGCTGCCATGGCCTGGCACAGGTTAACGGTGCCGCCCACGTTGTTGCTGTAGTAGGACAGCGGCTGAGCCAAGCTTTCGCCCACAGCTTTTGGACCAGCAAAATGCAGCACGGCCTGCACCCAGTGCTGGGCCAGCAGATGGTCCAGCAGGGCACGGTCGCGAATGTCGCCTTGCACAAACACAGGGGCCCGCCCAGACAACTGAGCCACGCGCCGCAGCGACTCAGCGGATGCGTTGCACAGGTTGTCCAGCACCACCAAGTCAAAGCCCGCCTGCAACAGCGCCAGGGTGGCATGAGAGCTGATGTAGCCGGCACCTCCCGTAACCAGTACTGTTTTGTATGCATTCACTATTTTCGACTCATTTCTCTGACCGCACCGGGTGGGAGCACTTCAGTTGCATCGACTGCCCCATAGCCGAGCGCCACCTTTGCCTGTAGTAGGCTTTATGTCACCAATCAGGCTGGCGTTCACGTGACCTAAATCCCTTGGATTAACTTGCGTTACTGGCTTCAGTCATGACCATCTTGATGGCTTCACAGGTTTTCGCTATCTCCGGTTCAATCAACGTGGGATGCACCAAAAACATCACGCTCGTTTCTCCCAGAGCTTTGGCAACCGGCAAACGATCCTGCGGACGCCACCCTGTGTCATCAAAGGCTTTCTCCAAATAAACCTCGCTGCAACTGCCTTGATAGCATGGCACACCTTCAGAATTGATCGCCTCAATGATTCGGTCACGAGTCCACCCTGCTGCCAAACGCTCTGGCTGTACATATACATAACACTTGTAATTCGCATGATCACAGTTAGCACCAGCAGCCTTGCAATTGCCTGGGCAACTGGCGCACTTGATCTGAGGCACCCGAAGCGCAGAAAACTCATGGCACGCCGCCCATACCGCCTCGGCATTGCGTTTGCGCGCAGCGGACCACTCAGGCAAACGCTGCAATTGAATGCGCCCAATCACGGCCTGCATCTCCAGCATGCGCCAATTGGTGCCAAAACTCTCATGCAGCCACCGGAAGCCTGGCGCGTGCTCACGTTCATACACCGCCTCATAACTCTTGCCATGGTCTTTAAACGACCACATCGCCCGCCACAACGCCTCATCATTCGTCGTCACCATGCCACCCTCGCCGCCCGTGGTCATGTTCTTGTCCTGGCAAAAACTCCAGGCTCCGACATGGCCAATGCTGCCCACAGGCAGCCCCTTGTAACGCGCCCCATGCGCCTGCGCGCAATCCTCGATCACCTTAAAACCATGCTGCTCAGCCAGCGCCATGATCGGGTCCATGTCGCACGGCCAACCCGCCAAATGCACGCAAATCACCGCCCGCGTGCGAGGTGTCAAAACTGCAGCGATCGTGCGTGCTGAAAAATTCCCCGAATCAGCCTCAACATCCGCAAACACCGGCACCGCCCCCGCATTGACCACACACGAAATCGAAGCAATGAAGGTGCGCGGTGTCACCACCACCTCGTCCCCCGGGCCAATGCCCAAGGCTTTCAGCGCCACATCCAGTGCCAGCGTGCCATTGGCCAGCGCCACGGCGTGCGCCGTGCCACACCAAGCGGCAAACTCTTTTTCAAAAGCACGGGTCTCGGTGCCTGTCCAATAGTTCACCTTGTTGGACATCACCACGCGGTGCACCGCATCGGCCTCTTCGGGGGTGAAACTAGGCCAGGGGGAAAACTTAGTATTCAGCATTACTATCCCAATCAAAAATTATTTCAGCCGGCTCGACACAAGTCACGGAAGTGGGCAATCTTTACTTCCTGCTCGGAGATGAACTCAAGTGGTTCTGGGCTCCACGAATCAGTGGGCATGATCTTGCAAATCGCATGGTCTTCTTCGAACACCATACGATTCAATTTGGCACTTGAATCAAAGAAAGGCTGAACAATTTTCTGGGCATGCTCATCTTTCACATTGCATGTCAGCAAACGACTCATGAAATTTGTTCGATCGTTTCTGGTCTGATGCGGAAAGAAATTCTGTACAGAATAGGAATAGCCAAAGGTTGACGAAATCATTGTGAAGGGGAACATGAAAATGCTCATGTAACCTTCATATGCATAGTCGATGTTGAAGAACGAGCCAAGTTTTCCAAGTTGTTTCTTGATCCTGACATCACCTACCGGCGCTTGCCAAACGGAGTTCGCGCCATGGAAAGTATTCACACCATCTTCGAGTTTCAAGTTGGCCAACGTACCTGGGTGCACCATACCAATGTGATAGGGCTCAAGCGCATTCTCAAGTGCCAAGGGCCATGCACACTCGTACTCGTACGCACTTAAATCGACTCTGCCACTGATATTGAATGAAATATTCTCGATGTACTGAGCGACCCCATCCAGCTGTTCGTAGAGGTCTTTCTCTGGTGCAACCCCAAAGAACAAAAAGTCACCGCACCAATCAAGCCTGTACTGCCTCAGATCTGCTTTGGAGATATCACAGCCCTTGAACTGCTCAACAGTTGGAATAATCAACTTGCCTGATTTGAATGTCCAGCCGTGGTATTTGCAGGTATTGCTCTGATTGCCAAAATCCGTCAGATAAATTGAGGTACCACGGTGCGCGCATCGGTTATCAAAGACAACGTAATCACCGCCATCATTGAAAACCACCACATGACCAATCGGCGTCTTGAACCGCAAAAAGTCACCATCGCTTGGTAGTTCGTTGCGATGGCACACCATATGCCAATATTTCTGAAACAGCTTAGTTCCAAGGTCCATATCAAAGCCTTTTAGCAGGCGGCGCATAAACCACAGCATCGGCAGGTACAGAACGCATCACAACGGCGCCAGCACCAATGCGCGCGCCAGTCCCAATTTTTACTTTGGGCAAAACACGCGCACCGCTTCCAAAAAATACACACTCATCGACTTGAACCCACCCCGTCAAGTCCACGTGTGCGCTCAAAGTTGCAAAGCTACCCAACTTAACGTCGTGCCCCACACTGGCGCTGCCATTGATTGCGCACAAATCGCCAACCGTTGCATCCGCAGAAATAAGTGCCTGAGGACACACAACAACGCCTTCACCAAATCTTGCAGTCCTAGCAACGACAGCAGAGGGATGAATCAAAGTTGAAAAATGACAACCCCTCAATTTCATGTCTGCAAAGAGTGTTTTTTTAACTTTAGGATTGCCCACTGCCATCAGCAAGCTATCCCCTGGCTGCGGAACATACGATTGGATAGAACCCAGATATGCCACGGGGTATTGAAAGCCTTTCAAGGCATCAGGGTTGTCGTCCAGAAACCCTGTTACCCGAATGCTTTTCCCCAGATCCGCCAGATCATCTGTCCAGTTGATCAACTCCCGCCCGAATTCACCACCGCCAACCAGTATCAATCTCTCGGTCATCATCGCACCATGTATCCGCCATCAACTACCATCGTCGTACCCGTCACCCAGCGACTGGCTGGACTCAAAAGGTACAGCGCTGCCTGGGCAACATCTTGTGGGTCACCAAAGCCAAGCAAATGTGACTGCTCATAGGCCGTGGTTGCATCGTCACCGCTGCTTTTGGTCAGTCGATCGTGCATAGCCGTGTGGACAGCACCGGCCGCAATGGAATTCACTCGAATTTTCTTAGCCGACAGTTCACAGGCCAATGAACGAACCATTCCATCAATCGCAGCCTTAGCTGCGCTGTAGGCCGACAAGCCAACTTGTCCAGTTGAACCGGCAACAGATGACATGAACACAAGCGAACCGCCATCGACCATGGCATTTTTCGAACTCAAAGCCCGCGCAATGCCGAAGGCTGCAAAAAGGCTGCTACCAAGCACATCGTTCAACTGCGCCTGTTTGATCATTCGAGCCGGTCGAATCAACTCAATACCCGCGCAGTGAAATACACCATCCAAAGGCCCAGAAGACTCAAACACGCTCTTGAGCCAATCGTTTGTTTGGTCAACTGTTTCAAGCGGTGCAGCAAAAGCCAAATGCCCGGCACCCGACAATTGAGCCAGCGTTTCATGCAAGCGACTTTCATCGCGCCCATTGATCATAACCCGCGCGCCACATTTGGACAAAAGTACCGCTGTTTCCTTACCAATACCTGAAGACGCACCCGTCACAAGGTATATTCGGCCCTGCAATGCATCTGATTTGAAAATGTTCAGCATTTGATTGTCTCCACGCATTTCAATGGCCCCACAGAAAGCGATGCGCCAGCCCATGAGTACCCCACACCAAAGCCAAACAAACCCAATAGCATCGGCCCATTGCGGAGTTGGTCCTGCAAGCAAGTGGTCATCAACAAGGGGATAGAAGCGCAACTGGTGTTGCCATATTGATTAATATTGATCGGCGCTTTCTCGGCTGGCAACTTGGATTTTTTAGTCAAATGCTTCAGCATGAACATATTGGCCTGATGAAACAAAAATCCATCATGTCCATCAGCTGCAACCCCTGAAAGTTCAATGGTTTCATTGACCAATACTGGAACGGCTTTGAGCGTGAAATTGAAAATTTCACCACCATCCATGTACAGACAATCCGATGCTTTATCCAGCAAGCGAGGATCACCTGACAGCGAGTAATCCTTGAACGCCCCCTTGGGTACAATCAAATTACAAGCGCCCCGCCCATCTGTACCCAGCACAAAACTTGCACTCTGCCCAGATGCCTCCTCAATGGCAGTTACAGTGCCTGCGTCGCCAAACAACAAGGCTGTTGAACGGTCTGTTGGATCAACGATCTTGCTGATCGTGTCACCCACAGCCAACAACACACGATGTGCCGCGCCTGCTTGCACCATGGTCATACCCAGCCACAAAGCATATGGGTAAGCTGAGCACCCCAGGTTCACATCAAACGCGATACAAGTAGTTAACAAGCCAAGATCCGCTTGCAAAGCACAAGCGGTGGCTGGGAGTCTGTAATCAGGTGTTTGCGATACAAAAATTAACGCATCGACGGACTCAGGCAACCAGTCCAGCTGAGTCAACAGATGCTGACCGGCTTTCAAGCATAAGTCTCTTGTCGATGTCTTATCGTCAGTCCAATATCTGTTTTCAACCCCGATCATTTTCACAACATCTTTGACCGCAGACTCTCCAAATTGGGCTTCAAAATGAGCATTGGTAACTTGCCGCTCAGGCAAGCACGACACAACACCAGCAATACCTGCCCCCGTCACCTTGATGTTTCGTCCTACGGAAGTGGATTGAGATGTCATCATCAGGCTTTCTTGGCTTGTGCAATCAACTTCTCAATGTCGGCGATCGTCTGACAAGCCTCCAAGGCCTTGCCTTCAAGCATCACATTAAAGCAATCGTCCGCCAGGGCGATGGTTGACACAATGGCCAAAGAATCCCACGCCGCCTCACCAGAGTGCAGCTCAAATTCGGACGAAATTTTGCTGACTTCCACTTCAAAAATTTCGGCCATGCCTTCGAAAAAATCGCTCATTATCTTCTCCAGTTTAAAAAATCATTAAACACGCAGCCCACGAGTAACCTACACCGAACCCAATCAACATGAGCTGATGGCCATGCCTCAATCGTCCTTGTTTACGCAACTTGAACAATGCAATTGGTATGGTTGAAGACACTGTATTGCCACAGTCTTCAACCAAGATGGGCAACTTCTCTTGTGGCACCTTTAACTTCCTGCGCAATGCTTCGAGCATGAACTTATTGGCCTGATGCAACACAAAGAAATCCATATCTTCTTTTGCCTTGCCTGCTTTTAAAAGTAATGCATCTGCAGCCTTGGGTACTTCCTTCAGAGAAAAGGCCATGACTTCAGCGCCGTTCATGTACAAGTTCTCTCGAGTGCGAACATTGCTCGAATCGTCTGTCATTTCTTTTGCTGTCTCTGGCGATTTGGGTACACGGAACATACCAGCCTCTACGATCAAGTTCTTTGCCCCACTGCCATCTGTTCCAAAGACAAACGGACCAATCGCCACATCAGCATCTTCTATTGCCACAATGGCCGTAGCCGCCGCTGCATCTCCAAAGAGCGTACGCACACTCTTATCCATTGGATGAATGTACTTGGAATAAGTGTCAGCAGTGAGCAACAAAACACAACGCGCAGCCCCTGTTTCAATCAGTCCTTTGGCCAGAGACAAACCATAGACAAAGCCGGAACAACCTAAGTTGATGTCTAACGCACCAGCTTGCCGCGATACACCTAAACGGTCCTGTAAAACACATGCAGTTGTGGGCAACACATAGTCTGGAGCCTGCGTACAGAGAATGATGAAGTCAACATCCTCCGCTGCAATCTGACCCTGAGCAAAAAGATTTTCGGCTGCCTCATAGGCCAAATCACCTGCTGTCTGTCCAAGATCAGCAACAGGCCTTTCCCTGATACCTGTTTTCTCAAAAATCTTATCCGTGTGCCATTCTGGGTAAAGTTCGGCCAACTCATCGTTACCTAACACTATGCTGGGATAGAACACAGCAATGTCTTTTAAACGGGCAGAGATTTTTTTCATCAGAGGTCTTCTTGTTTTAAGGGTTTTGACCCCGTGAATGCAGGCATCGTCGCCTCCCCTGCTGCGCTGATGCCATCGCGCACAAGCACCTTGCGCACTGTCATCCACAAGATGCGCACATCCAGCAACAGGCTACGGTGATCCACATACCAAACATCCAACGTAAATTTCTCGGCCCAGCTGATCGCGTTGCGGCCATTGACTTGCGCCCAACCCGTGATGCCCGGGAGCACCTCGTGGCGACGGGCCTGCTCGGGCGAATAGAGCGGCAAATATTCCATGAGCAAAGGGCGCGGCCCCACCAGGCTCATCTCGCCGCGTAGCACATTCCATAGCTCGGGCAACTCGTCAAGACTAGTGGCGCGCAAAAAGCGTCCAAAGGGCGTTAGGCGGAGGGCGTCGGGTAACATCTGGCCATCGGGACCGATTTCGCTTGTCATAGTGCGGAACTTAAGCATCTTAAACGGCTGACCGTTTAGTCCGGGGCGTACTTGGTAAAAGAAAACTGGCGCACCGAGTTTGCGATGGACCTGCCAATAGAGTACAAGTAAAAAGGGAGAGAGAAAGAGCAAACCAATTATTGCTATTGCTACATCGAACAGTCGTTTCATCTTTATGTTTACTAGGTTGACATTATCGGCCTGGCCGGGTTGCCCACCATGGTCAATCCTGGGTGCACACTTTTGGTTACTACGGCAACCATACCATCAAAAGACCCGAATACAACAACAATAGGGCCCCCGGTCTACCTTGTTTCATAACAGCGCCTACGTAGTCGCCCATGCAAAATTCATTTCAAGCCAGCGCACAGCACTGATCTGAGTTTTGCTCATCGGTAAATCTGGATTGTTTCATAGCCCCTATTCTCCGAAATTAGCGGACTTTGTTCCATCACTTTGGTACGGCTGGTAGGGAGCAGGTCAGTCAAACGTAACGCTACGGCCATGAGCAAAAAAAGCACTTTCAAATCGTTGAGGATGCACTATTCCAGAAGGAACGTGAGAATGCCTATAAATTAAAAAAATAATATCTAATGTTTACCAGACAAGTCCATAAGGCGCAATAATTCGGCATTAATTTTATGAACATCAAAACGGTTCTCTGCCATACGACGACTAACCTGCCCCATACGCTCCCACTGATCACGATTTTCAATAAACCAGATCATGCGTTCATACAGGGCTCCAACATTTTTCTTAGGTACAAGATATCCATTTTCACCCTGTACCACAGTTTCCCTACAACCCGGGACATCCGTAGTCAGGATGGGACGACCAATAGCCATAGCTTCAAGCACGGTACGCGGCATACCTTCATGGTAGGAAGGCAGTACATAGACGTGGCAGTTCTCGATCAAAGGACGGACATCACGTGCTTCACCCAAGTACTGTATTTTGCCTTCACCAATCCAA
Source organism: Oxalobacteraceae bacterium (assembly GCA_947464955.1). Classification (GTDB taxonomy): domain Bacteria; phylum Pseudomonadota; class Gammaproteobacteria; order Burkholderiales; family Burkholderiaceae_D; genus Undibacterium. Next base: position 34,392 of record CANHZI010000010.1, on the reverse strand, counting down.
GCGTCCACGACCTTGATAGGTATGCCATCAGGCGACGGGTCAAGTGGACCTAGCAAATTGAACACGGCCTCTGGATAGCGAACTTTCACCTGATACGCCGCTGCCACATACTCACGCAAGCCTTTCTCGCCCAAAAGCCGAGCAATACAAAGGAAAACCGGCGCGCCCTCAGGAAGTTTAGTCGATTTATACCAATCAAGATCAAGTCCTATACCGTCAATCAACGCTGCCTTATGCTCTTTAATAATGTTTCTGGATAAAAAGTAAAATTTGTTATCCGGATTCAAAAAAATCACTTTTCTTGAGCGCAATAGTGATAGCCGATATAAAGCCTTAGCCACTGTTGCGGCAAGCCATCGCCCACCCTGAAACATATATCCGAGCCCTTCAATTAGCGCGTAAAAACTAGGCACTTGAGTCACAAATGCGGCCAAACCACCCCAAACCACTGGCTTAATAGTGTACGCAAGAACAATATCTGGTTTAATGCGGTAAAACAATCTACAAAGCGCAATGATTGTTTGAATATCGCGCAAGGGGTTCATCCCGTTTCGCGACACCGGGTAGGACATAAAATTGGCCCCAAGAATCTCGATCGCTTTGACATGCTCCAAACTGGCAGCTGCGGCCATCGCGGTCACACGATGACCGGACGCGATTAAAGTTCGAATCAATTCACCACGAAAGTTGACTAAGGATTCTGGTAACGCTCCTACAATTACCACATGGATCATTTGCCAGCCTTTGTGATCAAATAAAAAACATCAAACATTCTCTCATAAAGTGGAATGCCTATGCATGCCTTCGAATAATTCGCAAGTATAAAAATAATTTTTTTGGTGCACGCAAAATAAAAGACAACACTGCACTTAAAAACATTGACCTTTTAATTATTAACAACTTTTTCAATTCACAAATAGCGTAATTATTTCCAACCAGTCGAAATCCTGCAGCCTGAACAATGACACTCTTGATTAGTAATTTATTAGCATCTGACCTGTCTTTATCTGAAAGAGAATTGCCACAAACAAGCTCATCAAGGTAGTTAAAATAATAAGGAATCTCCGGGTCATAAATCTCAGATAGATTTTTAACAGTATCTCTATCATAGACTGCGCACACCTTTCCACTGTGAACAAGCCTCGTCGCATGTGCAATCTTAAGCCATACATAAACATCTTCACCTCGCCGAATACCAACAGGGAACCCTCCACAATCTAAAAACGCACTCCTGTTTACGCATGCAGTACTGCTATTAACAAGCGATAGGCCGTTGCCAAAAGCTTTGAAAAAATTTTCAACGTAGCCACGAAATTTATCATCGACACACCGAGCAGGAAGAAAGTATTTACCATCCTGCGAAATTTTATGTGCCACGCTATAAATACCGGCATCTGAGTAATCGATAATTAATCCATCAAGCTCTTCTAAGTGCCAAGGATACCACTCGTCATCAGCATCGAGAAAAGCAATAAATTCCGCTGACGATTGACGCACTCCAATATTGCGTGCGGCTGAGACCCCAGCATTCTTCTGATGAATACATTTAATTCTTGGGTCAGTATGTTTCATCAGGATATTGGCGCTATTGTCGGTGGATCCATCGTCGACAACGACAATTTCAAAATCAACAAAACTTTGTGCAAGCACAGAACGTATTGCTCTATCAATATACCTCTCCTTGTTATAAAGCGGTATAACAACAGAAAACCTAGGGGGCAGGTAAATATCGGTAACAGTAGAACTCATTGTCAAAACTTAACCATATGATCAGACAGGAAAATATTATTCTTCAGGGCATGATGATGACGCATTAACTTAATTTTAAAAATAAACGGTGCTAGTGCAATCCCCACGATCAAAGCATAAAACTGCGAACCGGCAATAGGAGTTGCTAAAGGCGTTAGAAGCACAACAAGAAAAGTAATAAGTGATGTGCGTGCAATTTCGGGATATATTTTCTTGAATCGACTAAACAGAGAAAATAGCCATGGAGCCAAGAAAAATACAAACATAACAATATATGGTAAGACACGAATAAAGGCAGCCATACCAGAAAGGGTGCCGGGGACCACGCTTTTATCAACAGTTGAATAGTAAAACTCCATGGTTGCACTCAACAGCGCCGAGTCAACAAAAGAAGGCGCCACAGCGGTGATAGCGTCTCCAATGCGCCCGAGGAATGAAACTTCAAAAGAACCAACATCAAAATTATGAATATAAGCCACAGGAAATACTGCGACATATAAAGCAAAAATAAAAATGATTAGTCCAAATATTTTAAGAAATCGCATACGCATCTGAATTGAGTAAGAAAAAAAATAGAATAAAATAACTATTATAAGAAAGCCCAGAACAGCAAGCTTTGATCCAGTCAATACTATAGCAGAAACCAAGATAGGATCAAACTTGTTAGATTTAGATCCATTTTCCATTCCAAAATATAGCGCTGAACCAGCCAGAATGAAAATAGAATTCATCGCACTCGAATGCGTAAGCCCTGGCGGCCTTACCTGCATTGACAACCCCTGATATAACTCATAAAAATTGTCTTTTATAAAAATCTCTGATGAAAAAGCCAAAGGGATTAATTTAACTTCCAAATATTCAATATTTCCAAAAACATCTGCAGAAGCGTATAGTGAATTGAAAACCTGCAGCCAATCAGAGACTCCTGCTAATTGCAAAAGCATCAACGGAACAGATACAATGATGAAAATTTTTAATTGAAAACTTAATATGCAGGGTTTGTTCAGAATAATTTTTGCACCAGCAAGAGCGAATAAAAAACTTACAGAAGCAACATAAGCTATGTTACTTCCAGGAACATCCATACCAGATGCAATGCGGAAGACGACAATTAATAGTATTATTAAAAATGGTAGCGAGCGCTTACCAAGTGGCCAACTTATAATTAGCCAAGCCATTAAATTGCTGCACCAATACGATACCTGTCCAAGAGATGTTAAGAGTGGAGACCACAACTGATTTCCAGCCAGAGTATTCAACCAAATAAATGGGAATAGTAAATAATATGGGGTTGTGTAGTGCATTAAATTAAAAAATTAATTACTAAAGCTGGGCGGATTAATCGTGAAGTGCAACACTCTGGTTTTCAATGTATGAGTGTGAAGTGCTGAGGGGTGTTCATCAGGGGTTCTGTCTATACCGACAAGGGCGATTTTACGCTCAAGCCCTTTCGTGGTCGGTTGTTGATTTCATCGTCAATTGCGTCGAGTTGTTCTTGGCTGAAGACCGACAGGTCCGTGATCTTCGGCAGGTACTGCAGTAACAGTCCATTCATGTTCTAGTTGAAGCCCTTTTCTGAGCAGTACAGACTTGTTGTGGGCATGACGCAAACAGGCCCACCACCTCGCGTTTCAATTCCCCCACGGGCTGGGCATAGATGCAGTTTTAGGTTTTTTCGGTTGACAAGCGGTATCGATGGCCCTTTGTGTACAGAGCCGCCAGTGTCAGGGCAATTTGCTCGGGCAACTAGTGCCTAGCCATCAATTGTCGCACTGGTCTTAACCCTGTATTCCAGTACCGCCGGTATGTTTAAGTTACCGATCTCTTCTCCCTTAACAGCGTTGGTGGCAAGTAGCCAAGTGCACTGTGCGGGTGATAAAAATTGTAGTCATCGAACCAATCTTTCAACTGAGCCATCACGGTTTTTGAATCTGGCCGATTAGCCAGCTTGGCATAGTCCCGTTTCAGTGTCTTCACAAAGCTCTCAGCCATGCCGTTACTTCGGGGGCTTGTGATGGGTGTTGTCACAGGCTTTAGACCTAGTTCTTTGGCAAAGCTTCTTGTCTCAGTCGCTGTGTAACAGCTGCCGTTATCAGTCAGCCACTCAATCGTTTTAGGTGGCTTGCCGTTTGAGCCGAATCGTTTCTCCACAGCCTGCATCAATGCCTTTCGTAGTGGCCACCCAGCTCATGATTTCCCTATCGCAGCAGTCCAGTGCAAATGCCACCCTCACGCGTTCTCCGTTGTCGCACGATAGTTCCAATCCATCTGAGCACCAGCGCGTGTCGCTTTCCTTGACCGCTACTGTGCCTTCATGCTTTCTCGTGTCCAAAGGCTTTTGACCTTGTCTGAACAGCAGCCAGCCCTCATCGCGCATTACCCTGTAAACCCGCTTGTGATTAATCTGACGGCCGTCGATCTTCAGCCTAGCCCAAACGCGCCTGTAACCGTATGTTGCTCGGTCTTTAACCACGCTGGCAATGGCCTCCTTCAGGTCAGCGTCATCGGCCTTGGGTGGTGACTTTCTCAAATCAGTCCATTCGGAGGATCGAGTTTTCTTGGTTAATACGTTGCTGCGCGATACGTCCAGTGCCGTGCACACCGCCCTTATTGCTCGTCCCCGGGCAATACAGGCGAGCGCGCAATCCACTTTTTTGCTTTGGCAAAGTCCACAGCCTCCTTGAGAATCTCGTTCTCCAGAGTCTTGCGTCCAAGCGCACCTTCAAGTTGTTTAATACGTCTCATTGATTCTTGAAGTTCAGAAGGCGGGACGACAGTTTCATTGGCACCAACTGCGACCAAAGAACCTTCCGAATAAGCTTTGCGCCATTGAAACAACTGGGCTGCAGTCAATCCATGCTGTCGGGCTACCAAAGATACAGAGCTTCCTGGTTCATTGGTTTGTTTGACGATTTCAAGCTTTTGTTCAGGAGTCCAGCGCCTGCGGCACTGAACACTGGTGACCACTTCCACCCGATTAGGTCTTATTGAAGACATAGTCATATACATAGTCGTATTCCTAGTTTTTAGTTTAAGGAATACCGATGGGATTGTCATTCAGGGTGCTAACTCACGGGCTGTCGAGATGCAGCTTGTGGTGGGGGGTCCATCGCGTCGGCGTTGCTGACAGCGGTGCTGGGCCGTGACGATGATGTACCGTATGTCCGTGACTGGGGGCCCTCCAAGGGCGCCTGCACGGCATTACGAGACAATTTACGGCTCCATGGTGCTAGGTGACCGCTGGAGCTCGAGCGCGAAGTCGCTCAAGCTGTAGAACTGTTGTAGCAGGCTGGCCATGGTCAAGGGGTCTTCTGGCTGGAGTTGCCGGTATCGGCGGGCTGTCGTTTGCATCTGCGGACCTTACGCGGCTTGCAGGTGTTTCACTTCACTTTTGAATCCGACGTACCATTCCAATCAAGCACCTCGAAACAAAAATAAAATAATAAATATGCATTCTTATAAAACTTCTACCACTCAATTTAACAAAAAACTTTCTGGCAACATAGTCTGATATTATGTATTTTTTTAATTCATTAAGAGTCATTTCCTGACATTTTTTAGGGTCATCAACCGAACAGTTAGCCCTAGAGGTTGTTATTAATTTTACTCCAGCGCACCGAAGATAATGCGAATGATAGATATCTTCAGAATACGCTTTTCCACTGAATGGGTAAAAATTCTCCAGAATAAGATTGTCTCGATGATGCAAGACGCATCCACCAGGTAACCATTCTGTTTCAACAATATAATCGCAATTGATATCTGGGTCTACGCCAACATTGGTCCCAGCTTTGGTAAGGCAACCGGGCTTATATCCGATGGACCCATTCAAAATCCAATAATAAATATCTAACAACAATCTATTCGTGGGTGCTCGATAGAATGAATTTCCATTCGAAACGCTACGCAGTGATGGTGCCACGGCGGATTTGGGTCCATGCATAATTTGAGCCGTTATTAGACTTTCAATACACCCCGTATCAACAAGAATATCATCATCGAGTTGCAGTACAAAATCGTATGCAGCAAGTTTGAACCCAAAAATTCGTTGAGCAACTTGCCCACGGAATGATGTAATAACGATTTTCACATTGGAAAATTGCTCGTACTTAGTGTGCAATTTTGCAGCTTCCTTGGTCGGAATGCACACTAAAATTTCTGCTGGAACAACTGTGCCACGATTCAGTTGATTAATTGTGCCAAGAAGCGACTCACCACCTAGCGTAGGAATGACAATTGAAACCAAGTAACTCAAGTGGTAATCCTTTAATTACATAATATGAATATCAACCATCCATTTGGAGGGCAGCGGTTGTGCTTTGAGCACAAGTACAGAATCGAAAATCAAAAAACATTAAGATCGAACCAGAGGAAAAATAATTTAGCCTTGAAATGAGCTACGAGTCGATCTGTGTTATCGACTTTTTATCAATGTTTAATAACATAATTTTCGTTTGGCCAACAGTACACGAACTTTCAGAAGATGCTTCAGCACCTCTAGTAGCGACGTACGCTTCACGTACCTATTCGTCAGTCAATACTAATAACTTCTGAACATAAAACGGGAGAGAAATGAATACTCGTCACGATCAACTTACAACCCTTAACCAAAAGGATCTGAGTTGTTCTTCTGAATCATTTGTAGAGCAATAACTAAAAATTCTACTCAACATTTCAGAATGATTTATTTGTATATATCTCGCAGTCCAATGAACCTCAAAAAATTTATTATGATTCTGCCAGGCAAAACTCAAATTGTAGAAACTGAACTGCCCGTTCAATATCGTTCAGGTCGTCATCATCAACGGAAGTCCAGGTATTAGTCATGCAACATGCTCTTTAATTTGACTAAAAAACTCCGCACAGTTTAACGGTTGAAAATAACTAATACAGAAGTTTTTTGCTGATGACCACTCCGTTTCTAATATTTCAGACTGGCTCTCCAAATCAATTTGGACCTGAGCTACAAAATCAATCGGGCTGTTCACAATTATTCGCCAAACAGATAACTGGTACATAGGGTCCATGCTCAATTCTCCAATTTGATTTATATAAAACGGGCGTACTCCAGAAATTACGGCATGGATTGCTGCACTACTGCCTCGATACAGCGCCCAGCGCGCCCTACTTAAGTCATCTTCAATTTCTTTGATAGATACTTCAATGTTTTGAGGCAAGGTCGTTAATTGTGGAAGTGCGCCAAACAAACTTTCTATTTTTAATACAGGGTGCATTCGAAATATAAACTTAATTGAAGGCATTAATTCTGCAGCTTTAAGTGCAAATTTAAAAATTATTAAGCACTCACTAATAGTGCCATCGGGTATAACAAGGCACGATAAATGGGCGTGTGCTTGAAATTTTTCCGATACATCGCAATTCGGTAATTTAAAGCGATGTGTTCCTATTGTTGCCACAGAGGCACTACCGACCTTTTTTTCTTCCCGAAAAACGGTTTCTGTGACTAAGCCCGTGGTAAATATTAAGTCTGGGTTGTAGGCTGGTCCAAGACTTCTCATTGCTGCATGCTGCCGAGGAAAAAGTATTGCATGCTGATATCCAATACAAGCAATCGTCGGCTCAATTTTTCTTGCGGCTGCAAATGCCAATCGCTCCCATGCATGACCCTCATAGGTCACAACTATCACCTTTGGCTTGATACGATCAATCAGTTTTCCTAGTTGCATAAAGAATCGGAGCGTATAAATTGAATTCGAATTCATCGCTTGTTTGGAGGCCTGCCTAAATATCCTTTGTTGCAGGGAGCTACTATTTTTCTTAGCCAATCTCAACAATCGTTGAGACTGCCTCGTTAAGCGAGTTCGAAGTGACAACTCATCCCGCCAAGGCAGCGTGCGATCTAAAATTATGCGAGGTGCATTTGAACTAGGCCATTTTCCTAAAATACTATTTATATTGCAGCCAGTATGATCATGCAGCAAAACAGCAGAGGAAATGCCTTTTTCTAAACATTTTTCTGGTAATGAACCATAATAGAAATCTTCTTTTGCGCCTATTTGCTTACTATTTAGCAAATGTGATACAAACAATACATCCACGGACTCTGAAATATCTCTTGAAAGATGCCAACCATCGATGGATTTAACTGTCTTGAAAAAGTCGAATACGGTTCGCAATAGAGATTTTATTGCGATCAGGTTGTTTGATGTATTATCTGCAAAAACACTGTTATACTTAACTTGGTTTACTGGGTGCTCATTCATTATATGCAGCCACGGTATTGCCAAACTATCGACGTCTGAATCTTGATCGAGTAGAAATGAGTCGCAGCAGTTACATAATAAGTTGTACTGATCTTCAGTCATTAAAAAAATTATTATTACTTATTTTCGATATGTTTGAAGTGGTTTGGCTTTCTATGTGTTATATTGCGTGAGAACATTTTCCAACAAATTTCGTTGCTCATAGTCAGACTGAATAAAATTCAATATTACATTTGCTTCTTCAGGTTCATTGACGGATGGCAGACTTGGATTTACAGGGACTGAACGGATCACGTATCCATTTTCAATAATACGCATTTGCTCAATAAACTCCGCCTGCTCGATTGGAGAAGGTGGTAATTTGGTAATTTCAAGCAGAAATTCTTTTCGATATGCAATGATTCCTAAAATTTTCATTATGAATTTTTTCTGTATATCGAAATTGGTGTAACACGGTGACCTGCGGAAACAATATAAAATACGACCCATCGAATCTACAGAGCACTTCACGAACGAATGGCGATCCAGCTCATCTGGATGATCGATCGGACCTGTCGCGTTCCACGCATCTCCATTGGGATCGGCCTCTATTGCGTTGGCAAACGCATCAATGTGCCTTGGCAATAACAAGGGTTCATCGCCCTGAAGCAACATGACATGGGAACAATCTAAGGCCTTTACAGCTTCGGCCACCCGTGTTGTACCGTTTTTATGGGTGTTGGCTGTCATGATAACCTTGCCACCAAAGCCACGAATCGCTGATGCGATTTCATTGTCGCAAGTAGCCACAATGACCTCAGCGACCGATTTTGACATCAATGCACGACGGCGTACATGCTCGATCATAGGCAAACCGTGGAATGGGAATAAAATCTTTCCTGGAAACCTGACTGAGGCCATGTGCGCCGGGATCACTGCTACTATTTTCATCAATACTCCAAAATTACTGAGGAAATACGCCGCAATCGACGTTAATGTTTTGGGCTGTTACGGCAGACGAGGACTCAGAGGCTAAGAAAATACACATTGCAGCAACTTCTGCCCCGGTTGGCAGACGTTTAAGTGCCGCGTTTTCCAGCCCGAACTTTGCAATGAATCCTGCACCATCACCTTTTGCTGGGCCATGAGGGCTTTTCAACGCCTCTATCAAACCATCGGTCGGGATTAAAACTGGACAAACACCATTGACACGAATGCCTCGCGAGCCTACTTCCTTAGCAAGTGACTGGGTTAGCCCGTTCATCGCAAACTTGGTCGCTACGTACGCTGAGTTGTTTGGACTGCCTCGCTTACCAGCGATACTAGAAATATTAATGATACACCCGCCCTCTTTCATTGCAGACAGGGCAGCCTTGCAACCCCAGAATGCACCCTTAAGATTTGTTGCAATAATATCGTCAAGAAAGAGGTCATCAATTTCTTCAATCGGACGCCATTCAGAGTAACCCGCGTTATTGATATATACATCCAGGCGCCCGGTCACATCAATTGCCTGCTTCACTAAGTGTCGATGGGCAGAGTCATTTCGCACATCCGTCGGAATAAAAGTGACCTTGTCACCAAATTTTGCTTCAAGATCGGATTCGTTACGTGCTCCGACGAAAACCCAGTAGCCCGCATTCACAAAAGCTTCTGTGATACTTAATCCAATACCACGATTGCCACCAGTGATTACCACAGTTTTCATGTTCATAGCAGTCACCTTAAATGGTCATGCACGAAAAGCCACCATCTACAGCAACTTCTGCCCCGGTCACAAAGCTTGCCGCATCAGAGGCCAACCACAGTGTCGCTCCAACCAATTCGCTCGGTTTACCATAACGTGCCATAGGAGTATGACCTAAGATGGCATTTTCGCGCTCTGGCGTAATGAAGTTTTTCCGATTCCAATCCGTTGGCAAGAAACCAGGGCGTAATGCATTTACTCGGACTCCCTTAGTTCCCCATTCACGTCCGAGATTCTGAGTCAAGTTAAGAATGCCAGCCTTGGCAATTGAATAGGTAAAGGCCTTCGACAGAGGTGGTCCGGCCGAGGCAGATGAAATGTTGATAACCGCCCCTTGCCCGCGTTTCACCATATACTCACCAAACACTTGGCAACCTAGAAATGTTCCGGTTAGTTGGGAATCGAGAATTGAGTACCACTCATCAAGCGACAGGTCAAAGAATGGAGTTGGTCCGTTGATACCGGCGCCATTCACCAAGATATCAACATGACCAAACTTGGCAACGATGGCATCGAGGGCAGTAACATGCTGATCTTTTATAGCAACGTCGATGGCTAGCGATATAACCTTGTCAAATCCTTCTGATTTTATTTCCTGTTCTACAGCTACAGCCTTTTCCAAGCGTACATCGAGAACTGCGACAGCGCAACCTGCACGAGCGAATCCGCGGGCCATTTCGCTGCACAAATGTCCTCCTGCACCTGTAATGACGACAACCTTGCTTTCGAGATTGAACAGTTTATTTAGGTAGTTATTCATGTTTTTTTAGAAAAATTATCGTATCGATTTCATCATGTCCCGCATCTGGGAAGCCCATTTCCAAAGGACGAAGAGATCAGAGCCCAGAATGGCGTAGTTGTATCCCAATTCGAACAAGGCATTAACACTTGCCAAATTAACGTCAGCGACTTGAGTGCCGCAACTCTTGCCATGCCGCTCACAAGATTCAATAACCTTACGTGAAGCCTCGATCACAAGAGGGTGAGTTGTTTGCCCAGGAACGCCAAGCGAACCGGAGATATCCAATGGCCCCACCATTACGCCATCGACTTCGTCGAAAGCCAACAACTGATCAATATTATCGACACCCTTGATCGACTCAACCTGGAGCATGAAGGTGGACGTTGAGTTCCAGTTCTGGATGTATTCGTCAAAGTCAAATCCATATGCCTGAGCACGATTAACGCCGTAGGTGCGGCGCCCTAAAGGGGGGTACTTCACATCTCGAATAAGCGCTTGTACTTGCTCAGGTGTTTCTACCATCTGGACCAGCATACCGTCCGCACCGGATTCCAGTAAAGGCTTAAGGTAGTCATTGGAATGCGAGACAGGTCTGGGAATGCAAGGAACACCTTCACTTTGGCTCGCTGCGATAATGCGTTGTCCTTGCTCAATCGATATGGTGGAATGCTCCATGTCGATGAACATAAAGTCAAAGCCAGCGCGAGCGAAGGTTTCGGTTATTGACGGGTGTGAGTACGAAACCCATCCCGCAAACAATCGCTCGCGATTACGCAGTCTAGCTTTAAGCGCCTCACGCCTCTCAAAAAATAAGCTCATGTAAATTTCCTACTCAATGATTTGTCATGACGGCCAAACGATGTCTATGAGGTCCATCATATGGCCTAAAGAATGGCGGTTTAAATGAGTAATATTGCTGATGCCATGGACAAAGTTCGTCCGCGAGAATCTCATCACCCGCAGCCCACGGATAGTCAGAAAATCGCGTTATCGTTCCATCCGGTAGATACTTCACCTCGCGATTACAGCAGTAAAACATCAACTTCTGATGGCCTGCGATGGAACGCAGATCATCAAAGTAAGCTGCGATAACCGGAGGATCCATCTCCTGCATTGAAGCGATATTGACTACTAAATTAGCAGGACATTCACGTAAAAGCTGATGATCCATCGCCTGAATGGCGATGACCCTACCGAATCCTTCGCCAGCAGGTTTACCAAGTGCAGTCGACAACTCTTCAGAGTTGGTAACCAGGTCAACCGACGTATCGAACACTTGATCACCCATCCATAGCTTCAAGAACCACAGATCAACCATAAGTGTCTTAGTCAGGTTTATCAGTACAACACGGCCGGCAGAACGACTCGCAATTAAAAGTGATGTCATTGAGCCAAAACCATCACCAATTACTACACCTGTGGACTTTTCTGACAAGAGTCCAACGGTATGGTCATGAAGATATGAAAGAGTCAACGATTGTCGCAGCACGTCCAAATCGTATGCGCGATTTTGTTTATTGGTTATTTCATAGGCTAATTGATCTAGCAATGCAAACTTGGTACCGCCCATTTTTCTGAAACGAGACTGTAATAGGCGTTCGGTAGCTGAAAGAATTATTCCACGAGGTTTACTACAGCCACCGAACCCTTGGAGTCCTTCAAATCCACTACCTGTGAAGAGAAAAGAAGAATGGTATTTATGCCAATGCGAGCTCGTGGCACTGTCTGTTTTACCGACCACTGACGCCAAGTAGTCGATGGCTGCTTGTCCAGAATGCATTATTTCGCAATCCCCAACAAAGCTTGCACCGCCGGGTGGAGATGTAACAAACCAACAAGTTTTCCTTCGTCAGACACTACTGGCAAATCCCAGATTTGTTTTTCTTCCATCAGTTCAACCGCACAAACAAGTGTGTCATCGGGTTTGGATGTTGTGGGCGTACGAATAGCATGATCGAGGGCGTCATCGACCAAAAATGCCGAGAACGGCTTCTGCACCTTCAGTAACTTGCGACGAATATCGCCATCCGTTAATATGCCCAAAAGGTTTTTATAAGCGTCAACAACGCAAACAATACCGAGGCGGGTTCGCCCCATTTCCTCCATCGCTTCTTTCAGGATAGCTTCTTCATGAACCAAAGGTGCTCGATCTAAAGTTAGCATTACCTCACTAACTAATATGTTACTTTTCAGTGTGGACATTGTCTTCTCCAAATTTATCCAACATTTCAAGACGGAACTCGTGGGCCGCCTTGGCCTGAATCAGCACATTTTCAAGATGTTTGATGTTCATAACAGTGTTCGCATCCGACATAGCATTATCCGGATCGTTGTGCGTTTCCATGAACAACGCATTGATTCCACAAGCTGCAGCGGCACGAACGAGATATGGGATGAACTCACGCTGGCCACCCGAAATATTACCCATGGAGGTTGGCAATTGAATCGAATGCGTGGCGTCAAAACAAACGGGGTAACCAGTTTTGGCCATAATCGGGAAACAGGTGAAATCATTAACCAGCATGTTGTAACCGAAAAATGTGCCTCGGTCGGCCAGCAGAACTTGATGATTACCTGCAGCCTCGATTTTGCGCACCGAGTTCTTCATGTTCCACGGGCTCATGAACTGTCCCTTCTTCAGATGAATGGGGCGCGTAGTCGCTGCAGCCGCCCTCAGGATGGATGTCTGGCGGCAGAGATACGCAGGCACCTGCACCATGTCGCAAACTTCGCCAGTTGCCGGCGCCCATGCGGGATCGGAAAAATCGGAAACAACCGGTATGCCAAATTCGTCGCGGATGTCAGCCAGGATACGCAGGCCGTCGTCGACGCCCAGACCGTGATAGCTGTCAGGCGCAGAGCGGCAATCCTTGTCGTAACACGATTTGTAGATCCAATCTATACCGATCTTCCGGCAGATCTTGCCGATGGCCTCGGCCATCATGAAGGCGTGATCCCGACTTTCGATCGCGCACGGGCCGCCAATAAAAGCCAGGGGCAGCTTGTCGCCAATCCTGACCTTGTTGACCTTGCCGTAGCCAACTTCAATTATTTTGTTAACCATGAAAAACATCCAGTTTGAGATTTTGAATACGAAACACGAGGGGCCGGGCCATGACTAGGCGACTTTCGATGACCAATCTCATCGAGCCGGCGTCGTCCACAGGGAAAGCAACCAATTGAATGCCGCCAGAAGGGACATTAACCATTTTAACACGAGTTACATTACCGGTAAGGACCGAAATCAGCTTGCAGGCGTACCGCTGCGCGGTGGTAGTGGGATTTACCAGCCCAAGTTCGTAAACCACGTCCGGTTGCAATTCATGCTGGAGGCTGTATTGGCGGCGCAGAAAGCTGGTTCCCCCAAGCAATTGGAGTTGACCATCCGCTCCTACCTGCGCGACGGCATCAAAATTGCCATGCACATAAGCCCTCAAAGGGGCATCTCGGTAGCAGTAGCTGACATACCCACGCTCGGCCAGAAATGATCCAAGCTTGGTGATACCACCAGGCGTTTTGGAGTGGAAGACAGCGAAAGTCCCCGTTTCTCCCTGAGCTCGACCCACCATGGACGAGATGTCCAGTGTTTGCCTGCAGCTTGCCTGCAGATCCGCCTTGCGCTCCGAAATCCGGTGGCCACTGCCGTCAAAAAACACAAAGGTCACATGCTGGGGAAGGGAGTCGTCCTCGAACAACGACGAAATGTCGATCAATTCAAAGAAAGTCTGCCACTCCGGGGAGCTTCGCCAGACAAATAAATCACTGATGGGTGCGTCCGACAGGGACGGAAGGTGCGTCAACGGCTGCTGCCAGGTCCAGACGGCACGCCGGATTCGCTGAATTTTTTTGGCAATCATGTTGAGGCCTTTGCGAACCAGCGACTTTTGAGAAGCTTTTGAGCCTCCCAACGCCGGCCATGGACGACCAGCGACGCCGGCGGGTGGGTGTGTTCAAGACTGAGGTAAGCCCCCTCCATCGCACTTGAAAAATAAAGAGGAATGGCGGCCATGCCGCGGCAGACAAAAAGCGGCAAATCCCCTGGCCCAAAGCCGAACCCGTCAAGCGAAACCCCTGTAGCCGCATTGTTGCCAACCGGGAACCTCCCTTTGAGCTCAAGCGTGGCTGCGTCGTAAATTTCCAATTCAGCTGAACGTTTTGCGGGAGAATTCTCGACATTAAGCAAAATCAGATGATTTTTGATACTCTCGCCAAACTGCAAAAACGGCCCAAACGTCAGCAATGAGCCTTGGGGCGGAAAAGCATCCAGTTCCCCCTGGTAACTGGTTTGCGCGGCTGGAGTCGACAAACCCAGTGTTGCCCGCCAGGCGGGGACGCTGACCGGAACGGTGTCGAGTTTGGGCAAGACAGCAATTTCAGCCGGTTGTGGTGTGCGGGTCAGCGACAGCAGCGCCAGTGCATCGGCAGGAACCACATTGGCGACATCGCCGGCAGTGATCGTCCGCAAGCCGCCGGGCGCGAGAACCCCGAGGGTTTTGCTTGCCCAAAGATCGCCTGTCGCCCAAGTCACATTAATGAATTGCTGCTGGCGCAGGTTGGACTCCCAGTTATTGGGGGAGAAATTGCATAGGGTCACCCAGCCCTTCGCGCCGGGTGCCTGGAGGATGGGGTAATACGACATAAAAGCGGCGCTGGCCTATCTTTTCCGAGCGACGGCCCTGAGCCACCAGGCCGGCTCAGTCGACTCGCGATGCGCCCCGTAAGGCCCCACCATGGCACGTTGAAGCGGGTCAGTCAGGGTCTCCATTCCAGCTTGCGTCGTCGCGAACGGAACGACCAGGCCCCAACTTATCAGCTTTGAACGAACCCTCATCAGGACTGAATGAAGCTTTGAGTTAGTTTTCAACTGAGAAATAGTTTGCCCGTAATAGGCTATTTCAATGTCTGTGAAACCCAGGTTATTAAGAAAAAGGAGCATTGGAACTTTGTCAAAAAACAGGATGTGCGGCTCATCAATGGTCTTGTGCTCCCAGTCCCGGCAGGGAACTTCAATGAATAGAACCCCGCCAGATCTGAGACCTCGAGTAGCGGCCTTTACAAAGCCAACTGGCTCGCGAACATGTTCCAGAACATGCGACATCACCACCAGGTCGGCAGAAACCTCGTCGGCCGTATCCACCAAATTGACGCCTATCTTCAGCAAAGATTCGTGGCTTGAGCGGTCCGTTTCAATTGCGGCGTATATGCTTTTGGGGGCCTGCTCGAGCCAGCTGCGCGCAAAAAATCCGGGCCCAGGGCCAAGCTCTAGGACCCGCTGCACGACAATCCGGTGCTTATCAAGGAACCCCTTCAAAAAGGCCAGTCGCAAGCGCGCCATTGCTGTAAAAAAAGCCTGTGCCGTTGGCGAGCTCGGTTGCCCGCCATGGGCAGTTGCAAAGTAGCTGCTGTTATAGCTTGAAAGATCTGCTTCACTTGGCATGGGCGCAGCAAACACCATTTCGCAATCACCGCAGATCACCCGTGAACATCCTTCAAAAAAGGAGTGCTCGTAACGAAACGCCCCTTGCCGACGCGAATTTCGGCTACCGCAAATCGGGCAAATCGCCATAACCAAAGCTTTCTCGCTGTCTTTATTCATTTTTTCCCATTCTGCAAGGTCAATATGATTTGAATTCATTCACTTTTTAGTTCCTCGTCTAATCGGCCAAGGAAGGTAGCGGCCGATTTTCGCGCCACTTCAAATGTCTGGCAGGAACCCCTCCCACAATTGAGTAAGGAAGTACGTCTCCAGTAACAACCGCACCGGCAGCTACTATTGCACCTTTTCCGACGTTAACACCCCCCAAAATGGTGACATTGCCACCAATCCACACTCCGTCCTCAATAGTTATCTTTCCGGGCATATGCCCTTGCTGCGAAATCGACACGTCTGTTCTTGAAAATTTATGGTCTGCTGCCCGCATGAATACTCCCGGGCCAACAAGCACATGGTCACCGATAGATATTTCTCCGCCAGAAGCAGCATTGATGTTGACTTCTATATTAAATCCGACATGATCGCCAATAGATAAGCTTCCGACCCCATCAGCGTAAAGTGAGCATCGTCTATCGCATGAAAAGAAGTTTCCAATGGTTATTCTACTTGCGCCCCCAACATATAATTCCCGTCCAAGGTATGTACGACTACCTAAAAATGCAAACCTAGTGCGGTAATAGAGCACGCGCAACTTAGAACCGCTTACACCCGGTAGTATTGATATGAACGCCTCCAAATATGCGATCACCTCTCTTATTAACAGACTTGGCGCGGTGCGTTGGTGCCGAATCTTTGCATCAACTCTCAATGGAGGTTCCTTCTCTGTATTGGTGAAATCAATTTTCCGACCCCGATCCGGTAAAGCCTAACCTAGCTGGTAATGCATTTATCCATAACACCAATTCCTTGTAGCCGGAGACTACTTCAATTCCATGTGCTGCATGGTCGTCTTTTTCGCAAACAGAGTGGGGATCATAGAAGATCGATGGTTTTCCCATTTCGCGACCAATTAGTGCGGCGGAGGTAAACGGCATCGAGATAACCGCCTGGCAATTCTCGATAAGCGCGCTGGCTGAGGTATCTGGATCAAGCTCCAGATAGTTGGCAGTCTTGCTCAAGCGGCGTATTGCAAGTTCATAAGCCGGATGCAAGTTGTTTCCTACGTCGCGTTTGCGTTTCAACACCATGGTCTCACCAGCCATCAAAGTGGCTAGCCGAATATCATCCAAAAAGCGGACGGCGTTGCGTGGAACGTAGTACTCAAAGTCCAGTCCTAGAGGTTTATATATAGCGTCCCGCATCGGCTGCACATCAAATACAGCAATGGCATGTCCAGGCAAATCCCGCGGCACGTTGGTCCCAGAATTAAATGAAATTGAACCAACAACATTTATGTGCGCGGAATCGCCCGCCGCGCGCCGAACAAAGGCGGCCTGGTACTCGTCCCAAACAATATATAGTGGCCACGACATAGCCTGCCATCCATATGCTAGCGATGAATGGGTTCCGGAGTGCTGGAACTTTTCGCAGTTAGTTGAATAGAAATAGAAAATGATTCTGGCGCCCTTACGCTCAGCCTCATAAGTCCATAAGGGCCGGTAGATCCAGTTGGAGTTGTGGAACAGGTAGTCGCGCGCCAGCAATGCCGGCTCCTGAAATCTCACCTGCGCTGCCTTGGCGGCTTCGCCGAGCATCAGCGCCGGCCACCAATTTCCACGCAGCAGTCCTAGCAAAGCTGCACAGCCGTAAACCACACCCCATCGAAAGAACTGCGCCAATGCGTACCGGTCATTAAGGGGAAGCAGCGGGGACTGCATCGAAATAACCGGCGTACTGCTTGCAAATCTCATACCTGCATTTGCAACTCCGTGGCATACCTGATCAATATCCGTCGCGCGCTGCGCCCAACCAAGGTACCAATTGACAATGTTATAGTTGTCGGTATCTTTCCCAGCCGAAGGGAGATTCCCCGCGCCCAGTGCGTCGAAGTAGACGTAACGGCCGGGCGGCCTGCTCTTGGCTCGCACGAGCCCTGCGGCATTGGCCAAGGCAAGTTTGAACACGGTCAACAGGCCGTTGGCAAAATACAAGGCATTGAATCCGGCCCACAGTAACGCTGACACCCTCTCGGCGACGGGGAAGCCATGCGAGCGCAAAACATCGCGCCACTTCAGGGGCAGCGCGTAGCGCACGGGTGCATCGTGATTGCCGACAGATTCGAGCAACGCTTCACTCAGCCCCGTTGCCACCCGCCTAACCAGTAGAAACTGCCTGACCGCCAATTCGGCTTGCGCGACCTCAAGCCCCAGAAAACGCATGGCATCTGAAGGCTGGCACGCGGGTGTAGCTGTCAACGCCTCCTTGACCGCCGCAACGCGCCCCAACGCTCCGGCAGCCTTCAGCCGGCGATAGCCCCGCATGACACGAATCAGGCGGATGCGAGCCCTGCGCGCCATCAATCTTCTCACACCTGGGATTTTTATAAACAAGCGCATGTTCCTGGTGTTGCAAAAAAATCGCCTCAGATATAAAAGACCATCATCAGCACGTCCGGTCTACTGTAGGCCTGCAAGGCCAGATCCGGCACGAAGCCCGCATTTTGGTACGCCTTCAATGCCGCTTCATGCGCTTTTTCAACGCCCAGACGGATGTGGGTAATCCGGCGCTCTTTTTTTAACCAGGCCGCGCTCGCACCAAACACTTCAGCAAAAACCCCTTTGCCCCGAAAAGACGGGTCCCCGACCAGAATACCCATCACGGCCGAACCTTGATCCGGAAAAACCGGTTCGTATTTGATGTTCCCGATATGGGCACCGGTGCTCTTGTCAAAGATGCCGAGGAAAAGCACGTCCACCCGGCCGACGCGCTGGGCCACATAGTCTTTGAGATCGGCCATTCGCTGTACCTCGGCGGCGGCGGCAATCCACTTTTGCGCCTCTGGGTCGCTCAGCCATTGAAGGTATCTTTCCGAGACATCCGCCATCGTCAGTTCACGCAATGTGAATCGGCCTGTTTCGATGGCAGCCGGGAACCCCGTCAAATACACATCATTTGGAGCCCGCGAACCTGGCGTGGGATGACTCGTGCTCAATTCAGCAAATCCCAGTGCAGTGCAGTTCCGCGGGGGATGTCACGATTAATAGTCTTGCCCAGAAATACCTCAAGATATTTTGTAGGCAGACCGTGGCCAGGACGAATAGCACGAATGGTGTCTCGCGTCAGCGTGTCTCCTACCTTCAAGTCACGCACTATATACAAGGAACGACGAAACTGAATGGAGCCCTTTTCCGCCTCGGTAGGACCGTAACGGACAGCACCCAGTGACTGCCAGGCGCGCGTGGTCTCAACTACCAGTTGCGCCATCTCAGAAGGCTCCATCGAAAAACTACTATCAACCCCACCGTTTGCGCGATTGAGGGTGAAGTGCTTCTCAATGACAGTCGCACCCAGGGCAACACTGGCCACGGAAACACCAACGCCCATGGTATGGTCTGACAGGCCCACCTCACAGCCGAATAGATCGCGCAAATGAGGAATGGTCCGTATATTGGTGTTTTCCGGGGTTGCCGGGTAAGTGCTGGTGCACTTCAACAGCACGAGATCCTTGCAGCCCGCGCCTCGCGCAGCCCGAACTGACTCGTCAAGCTCTGCTACGCTAGCCATACCCGTCGAAATGATGAGGGGCTTGCCCGTGGAAGCTACGCGCCTGATCAAGGGCAGGTCGGTGTTCTCGAACGATGCAATTTTGTAGCATGGCACGTCCAAACTCTCGAGAAAATCCACTGCTGTATCGTCAAACGGCGTGCTAAATGCTATCATACCGAAATCCTTGGCACGATCGAAAATCGGCTTGTGCCATTGCCAAGGAGTATGCGCCTGACCATATAACTTGTAGAGCGACGTGCCCTTCCAGAGACTTTTGGAATCACTGATATGAAACTCACGCTCATCCAGATCCAGTGTCATTGTGTCCGGTGTGTATGTCTGGATTTTTAACGCGTGTGCGCCTGTTTTTGCCGCAGCCTCGACGATTTCCAGAGCACACTCAAGTGACTGGTTATGGTTACCAGACATCTCGGCAATAACAAACGGTTGCTCATCTTCTCCAATCCTCCGACCAGCAATCTCAAAGCCTCTAGTTTTTCCCATTATGTTTTTCCTTTACTAGGCTTATGTGGTACCGGTGTCCGCGGAATTCCATGAAGGCAGGAAACCGCATTGGATCTGCGACGCGCAACAACTCAAACTGGTCGGCGATCGATTTGTGTGGATCAATCCTGCTATCTTCCGGCGTGCGTTTTCGATAAATCGTTGGCTCACGCGTGTCTTGCTGCCGAGGCTTAATCTTGTTGAAACCAGCAACAGCAAGATCCATGAGTTCGACTTCAGCATCGAATAGCTTAGTGTTGATTTCTTCAAACGTTTCATGTCCATCCAGTTGAATATGGCGCTGATCCCAAATTGCGCCACTGTCTATAGCATCCTCTGCCTCAAGAAGCGTAATCGAAATCCGATTCTTTCCTTCTATGATCTGCCAGATGTGAGGAGACCAACCTCGACCTATCGGTAAATCGCTTGCATGGATTACCAGCGTTGCCGCAAAACGTGCGCGAATCTGGGAAGAAATTAACTCGTGACAAGAAATCAAGAAAAGAATATCCCCGCCGGTTAGTTCATCTTTCTTGCGACTAAGGTTTACCTCATGCATATCCCCATGGTTTAAAGCCCAGCGCTCCAACCAAGGTGAAATTGGATGATTCGGATCTGAGCAAAGTATCGAAATCTTCACAAAAATTCTTCCATTGCATTAATAACGCGTTTACAGCCCTCTGCATCAACAAGTGCTGCGGCTGATCGCGACATTTCAACTAAAAATTTTGGCAAGCTGACAATCTCTTCTATCGCAGCGGTGAGTTGAGTCACCGACACATTCTTTGATAAACCAAGATGCCGTTGCGCACCAGCCTTATCCACGCCGTCAGCTATGGCAATCTGGTTGTCGGCTACGGATAAAACGAGTGCGGGAAGTCCTAGAGCGCATCGCTCCCAGGTTGTGCTACCACCTGCACCTAATGAGAGATCAGCTTCCGACATGAGCTGAGCCATATTGTCAATTTGACAGTGGAGTCGAATGCCTCTCATTGACATGCAGATATCTTTAATGACTTCATAACGAGAATTACCCGCACCAACAACAACGTCAACAGAAAAATCTTGCTTGCTTAAGGCCGCAATTGAGGCCAAGGCTTTCTCGGTTTCATTAGTAAGATCGCTACCACCAAAAAACACAAATACTTTCCGAACTTCAGAGTTACGTGAACTGGTAGCTGCACGCGCTTCAACAAACTCACGTCGTAGTAACGCGAAATTGGGGCCAAGAAGCGCACGGCAACGGTTGGAAACAAGGCCCACATACCTTTGACCCATATCGGGATAAAGATTTTGATCAAGTAATATTTGAGCGTCATGCTGACGGTCGGCAAGATCGTCGATGACCAGTATTTTATTTGCCATGCGGCGGAGATTAGTCTCCCAAACAACATCAAGTGCATAGTGATCAACAACCAACCAATCCCAAGATTGACCGCTCAACAATCCGATGCATTCTTCCGCGTCCAGTTCCTGACTCGTGCCCAGCCAGTGGGCATGGGGTAAATCGCCGTCAGACGCCTCGCCTCCGTCATCAGCGAGCTTCAACAAGCGATGACCATTTGTTTCAAGTAACCTTACAAGATGCGCAGGAAGATATCGGCTGACAAAGTACACCTTTGCGCCGCGCTGTTTTAAACCATCTGCCAGAGTCAGACAACGCATGAAATGGCCTGTACCGATTTCTTGTGAAGCATCCACGCGAATGGCAATATTTTTTTCGCTCATCTGAGATTTTGTCAAGAGACAGAACGGATGAACTGAGCGCCACTCCAACGAGCCACTTGCTTATATTTTCTTGCGGAAAACTGGCTTAACAGGCCGACCCATCAGCAACTGGTTGGTCGTCCCGGCGTCAATCGCTTTGCGATAGATCGCACAGGACTCGTCGAACGCCATGACCAGGTGGTCTATCTCCGCTTGTTGGTGCGACCAGGTCGGATAGAACATCCCCTGAAAGAGCACTCCCCGGGCAATCATTTCCTGAAGCATCAACGTGCGGAAGGCGTCGTCGGCCTCACCCGCGGCATTGCGGCAAGCCAGTATAAAAAGGCAGGGGTAGCCAAGGAGCTGCAAGGATTTTCCGAGTCCATGTTTGGCAACAACCTGCTCCAGGCGCAGCTTCAATGCCTCACCCCTGCCCCAATTGCTGGCGATCATATCGTGCTGCTTGAATGCTTGTATCGTGGCAACCATGGCAGCAAGGCCTATGGTTTCGGCGCCGTGCGTCGTGGAGATTAAGAACAGCTTGTCATCCCCTTCACGGCGAATACCTCCGAGCTCCATGATGTCCGCGCGGCCAGTCAACGCGCAGGCGGAGAATCCGTTGGCAATCCCCTTACCCCAAGTTGCAAGGTCAGCCTTAACACCGTAAAAATTATGCGCGCCGCGGATATCCCATTTGAAGCCAGAGACCATTTCATCCATGACGAAAACCACCCCACGATCCTTGCATAGGGCTGCCACCTTATGCAGAAAATTGTCTACGGGTGGATCAAACTTGACTGGTTCCATGATGAGGCACGCGATGTCATGGTCATTGTCAGCGAGCAACGCCTCTACAGAAGAATAGTTGTTGTAGCTGAACGTGGCGGTCATTGAGCGGACATGGGTCGGGATGCCTAAATCGCAAGGCGTAGTCGAGATAAACCAGTCGTCAAAGCTAAAAAAATTGTGCTCCTTGGCAACAGCAACCCGGTTGCGGCCAGTGAAAGCACGGGCAAGCTTGACGGCAGCGGTCACCACAGTAGAGCCGTTCTTGGCGAACTTGACCATATCTCCGGACTCCACCGTTTCGAGGAAGAGTTTAGCCGCCTCCAGTTCGATTGCGGCAGGTCGCTGGAAGTTGGTGCCCTGAAAGGCTGCGTCGCACACGGCTTGGGCGACAGGTTCATAGCCATGTCCGATGCAGACGGAGGTGAGGCCCATGCTGCAATCGATAAATTCATTGTCGTCGAGATCCCAGACACGCGCTCCCTTGCCGCGCACGATAGCCCCGGGTGCATTCAGTGGGAACTGGTCGTCCCCCTTGGAATAGGTGTGCGCGCCGCCGGGTACATAGTCATGAATTTCGGCAGAAAATCTGCGGGACAACTCGTAATTGATGATTTTATTCATGGGGGTTTCACTTCAGGTTTAACCGTAGGGATGTGCTGGTCAACCCCAGCGGTACATGGTTGTGTAACCGGCCTCGGCAAACGGGGCCGTCATTTCAATCAGTTTTGGATTGGCATCAAGGAATTTGACGATCTCAGGCACGGAAATTCTTGGGGCCGAGTCTTTGAAAACGCTGAAGATGGTCCGGCATACCGCCAGGTCTTCGGGATTATCGACAGTCAAGCGCAAGTCCTTGCGGACAAGTGCCGACGGCGCAACGACCTTGAGGATACGGTAATGCTGGTGATTCTCACGAATATAAAGTGTGCAGAGCTCCGAGCGATGCCTTTTCTCACCTTTGTCATGGGATTCTTGCAACGCCTTCAGTGCAATGATTTCAAAACCGCACCCGTCAATCACGTCGTCAAGAAAAGAGGCGTCAACACCCTCGGCTTGATGGCGGCGCCACAGCTCCTCGACTGGGTCGAAATAAAGAAACGGGGACTCGCTGGTCACCCTGAACACGTCAGTGGCGCCGGCAAGCAAACCGCAATTGACGAGCCGCGACAGCACATCTATTTGGTCTCCGACCACATAGCGGAGGCCTTTTTGATCGGCAATGGTTTTGAATACCTCGTTTTCGACACCCTCTGAAATACCCAGGACTATCTCGTCGATGCACTCAATCGTTTTCAGACAGCTGATGATGTTGTCAATGATCCGGACGCCGTGTTCGACATCCAGGTTCTGGACGGGCTTGCCATATAGCCTCGCTCCTTGGTTACGGCAGGCAATGGCGGCGACAAGTCTTCTTTTCATACCGGTCTTCTCTATTCGATATCAGCCGCGGCGAGCGGTGCGTTTTTGAGAACATCTCGTTTTAAGGTTTTGCCGTAAACCGGCGCGAGGTCGGTCATGAACTGCTCCGAAGACGTGCGTTTGAGTACGAGGTCGGCAGGCGAGATGACGCTCCCGGAATCCAGGTCGGCCCCGGCAACCACATGACGACGAATCATCTTCCGATAGCCCTGTTCTGATTCGCTCATGCCGAAATCCATCGCGTCGTCTGCGGATCCCATCGCTTCCGAGCACGCGCGCAGCGTCTGGTTGAACTCAAGAAACTGGTCAGGGTTGAGAGCCGACTCATGGTCCTCCAGCTTCATGGTCTGGCCGAAGGTCAGGTGTTTCTCGATGACGCGCGCACCGGCCCCAACCGCAACCGCGGCCAGTGCGTAACGCAGGGGGCTGTCCGGAGAAGCGTGATCCGCAAAACCAATCGATACACGTGGGTGGCTCTTCGCCAAACGTTCCACCAAGAGCCTGACCCGGGCAATCTGGTTGCTCTCGGTCGGCGTCGGGTAGCCCTGGAATCCCAAAAGGACTACGACCTCCTTGTTATGGAGCGAGGCAACCGCCTGTTCGATTTCACCGGACCAGGCACCGCCCGCACCCAGTAACACCTTTGGAACCGCGCTACTAGACACCTCGGCGAGCAGTCCAAGATTGGCAATGTCGGTGCCGTGCAGCTTCACTGCGGAAACTCCGATTGCTTCCGCCAGTTTCAAACTGCGCGAACCGAAAATATCGACCTGCAGCGTGATGCCCAACTCCGCTGCGTATTTCGAAAGCCCTATCCAGACTTCGTCCGCCATCTCCAGGGAACGGAACAGGCCGTGGTATTTGTAATCCGGCGTCGCCAGCTCATCGGCGTAAATCAGCTGGAATTTGGCCGCGTCTGCGCCGGCAGAAGCAGCTGCTTTCATAAGCAAGCGAGCTTGCTCCGGTCGACCTTCAAACCCCTGAGCGAGTTCGGCAATGATTTCGATATTCATGTTATTTGAGAGAGTTTACTTATTTGGTCTTGACCAACGCCATGGGTCTAGCAAATTGATATCAACAGTTGAGAGCACTTCAGGCGCCCTAGTTTTCTGAAATCTATCGTAAAACAAGATTTCATTGAGCTGGTTCAAGCTATCGACACCAACAATAATTTTTGTTATTTCTGGGTATGACATAACGTGGCCAAGAGCAGCTTGTAGAGGGTTTGAGTCTGCGTTGACTATCCAATTTTTCCATGAAGCCCATAAATACTCCCAATCTTCAAAGCCAACAGGTGAGCTTTCAGTCGCGACAAGAAGCAGACCTTGAAGAAACACAGAGCGAACATGAATTTCAACACCTTCGGCATGCAGTCGACTTAGCCAACCCGTATAGGCCAACCTCCTGTCAAACACATTAAAAGGAGCCTGGACAACATCGAACACATATTGAGCACAAAGCTCGTTAAGTTCTGAGGGATCATAAATCGACACACCAATTTTTCTGACTTTTCCGGCGTCCTTGAGCTCTAAAAGAGCTTTATAGATTTCCTGTCCATTTTTATCAAGTAACTGGCTTGGTCGATGAAGCAAAAGACCGCAAAGATATGAAACCTTCAACCTTGCCAGCGATTCATCTACTTTCCTTTTGACCCAAGCATTTACGTTATCGCAGCCATCAGGAATGGCAGGCAACTTGGAAACAATCTGCCAGTCATTGACTCCAGCATCGCCCAATCTCTGCTCACTTTCGCCATAAGCAATGGCCGTATCAAGCATGTCGATGCCTGCCTCACGTGCGCGCGCTAGGATCTTTATCGCAGCGTCGGTTTTAATTTGGCCTCCAGCATTTGCGACACCATAAGCAAGGCCGAACTGAGCAGTTCCTAGCGCGAGTTTCAACCGAGCAACTCCAGCACTAGAGCAATAACAGAGTCTTGTTGTGCATCGGTCAGATCGACATACAGCGGCAAGCTAAGCGCCTGAGCGTAATAAGATTTGGCATGCGGATAGTCATCAGTGAGAAAGCCCAGTCGTTGGTAAAACGGCTGCATGGTGACTGGTATGTAATGAACCTGAGTGATCACACCTTGGCGGCGAAGCTCGCCCATAAACATCGCACGCGTTAGACCAGCTGCTTCAAAATTTACGCGTACTGGATATAGGTGGTGGGCACTTTGATTGCGACCCGCAGCCTGGGCAGGCTTGATTAGCTCTGAGTCCGCAAATGCCAAATCGTAACGCTTGACAAGCTCCAGCCGCCTAGATAAATAAGAATCTAACTTTTTGAGTTGCGACAAACCCAACGCACACTGGATGTCTGTTATACGGTAATGAAAGCCTAAATCCTGCATCTCGTAATACCAAGGATTAGACACTCCTTTTGTCAATGCATTTTCGGGTACCTGAAAAGTGTCTGCTTCCTTATTAATCCCGTGGCTACGCAAACGAAGTAAACTACGATAGATAGCCTCATCGTTGGTTGTAATTAATCCTCCCTCCCCCGTGGTGATGGACTTCACAGGATGAAAGGAAAAAACGGTCATTAAAGAATACTTACAGTTTCCAACAGCAGATCCGTCATCGTATCGCGAACCTAGTGCATGGGCAGCATCTTCAACAATAACAGCTCCAGCTGCATCTGCTAATTTTTTAATGGTATGCATGTCACAAGGTAAACCAGAAAAATGCACAGGACTGATAATCTTGATTCGAGGATTAATTTCCAGCATATTTTCAACTGCAGTTGGAGAGATATTAATTGTCCCTGGGTCGACATCTGCAAATAGGGGCAATCCTCCAGCGTACAACGCTGCATTGGAGGTCGCTACAAAAGTAATAGGAGACGTAAGTAGTGCATCGCCAGGCTTTAAACCTGCAGCTAGTGCTGCAATATGTAGTGCTGCAGTTCCACTTGAAACAGCGACAGCAAAGCGAGCACCAACATATTCAGCAACGGATTGCTCAAATTGGGGAATCAATGGGCCCTGGGTCAGAAAACTACTGCTCAGACAATCAATAACTGACTGAATATCATTTTCATCGATTTGTTGTTTTCCGTATGGTATCAAAGCATGCTCACTTGTTTTTTAAGTCCATTGATTTCTTGCTCATGCAATTTAAAAAGATGCTCTTTAGTTTTGCCAAGTCGACGTCCAAGTAAATTACAGGCTTTATGATTTGAAAGACTCATGTCTAGAGGGCGTTGAATCAATTTTGTTTGAGCTGCGAAAAGCCCTGTTTTAACGCTACTAAATTCAAGTCCGAATTCCTCAGCAACCTTGAGGCCAAAGTCTTTTTTTGAAATTCGCTCATCGCCTACAACGTTAAAAATTCCATTTGCCTTAAGACCAATCAAATCATGAACCGCCAAAGCGAGTGTTTCCACTAATATGGGCGTGTAGTAGACATCTTGAAATAATGTCAGGTTAGATCCAATCCTAAGTGCGTTAATAACGACATCGCTAAAAGACTTACGATAGCTTGTTCCCCATCCATAAAAGTTGGTTCTAATAACTAGTGCGTCGGGGTTAGCGTCAAGAACTTGATACTCCGCTTCTGCTTTTGTTTGTCCGTAGACATTTATTGGTGAAATCGGTTGATTTTCATCTACCAATGAGTCTTGTCCAGAAAACAGATGATCTGTTGATATGTGAACTAACCCTACTCCCGTGATCGCGCAAGCTTTTGCGACGTTAGCTGCAAGGGTGACATTAATATGGTGCGCGAGTTGAGGCTCTAATTCGCATCGGTCAACGCTTGTCAGACCAGCCATGTGAATTACTTGTTGAGGTAAGACTTCTTCGATCGATCGGACAAGCGCACCAATAGATTCGAGGTCAATTTGATGGATCTGAGCCTCAGGGAATACCACTTGGCGCTTGTGAAGCCCCAAAGTTACATGGCACCGATTTTTAACTGCGTGGGCCCAGTTAAGCGCTAATAACCCCGATCCGCCTGTGATCAGAATTCTTTGATTCATATTTTATTTAGATCTTACCAACCTTGCTTTGATTTACATCTATCCACACTCGCAATTCCTCAATATGCATCCACTCACTGTTGTTGTCAGATGTATAAGTGAAATCTTCGGAAACTTTGATACCGTCTTTTATTCGGCTTGGGTCGGTGGACCAATTGTGGATCACTGGCAGGATCTTATAGTGATCAGCATAGGCAAAGGTGTTGGGTGCATCTTCCAAGCCAATCATTTGCTCGTGAATTTTTTCGCCAGGACGAATACCAATTATCTTCTTTTCCGCATTAGGTGCAACCGCATTAGCAATATCAAGGATAGACATGGATGGTATTTTCTTGACGTAAATTTCACCACCACTCATGTCATCAAATGCATGCCAAACGAGCTCAACGCCCTGCTCGAGTGTGATCATAAAACGTGTCATACGCGGATCTGTTATGGGTAGGGCCCCTGTGTTAGCATGCGACATAAAGAAGGGGATCACCGACCCTCTTGAGCACATAACGTTCCCATAACGTACAACAGCAAATCGCGTATCATGCGTGCCAGCGTAGGCGTTACCAGCAACAAAAAGCTTGTCAGACGCCAGCTTAGTAGCACCGTACAAGTTAATAGGGTTGCTTGCTTTGTCTGTTGATAGGGCAACCACACGATTGATGCCGCGGTCAATACAGGCATCGATCAAGTTCATCGCTCCGATTATGTTGGTTTTTACGCACTCGAAGGGGTTGTACTCAGCGGTCGGCACAATCTTGGTCGCTGCGGCATGTACAACGTAATCGATGCCGTCAAGGGCACGAGTTAGACGATCCTTGTCGCGAACATCCCCAATGATAAAAACCACCCTGCTGTCACCGGCAAATTTTTGCGCCATTTCCCATTGTTTCATCTCATCACGCGAGTAGATCACCAGGCGTTTGGGGTTGTATTTGGCCAACGTCATTGGCACAAAGGTATTGCCGAACGAACCGGTACCGCCGGTGATGAGAATCGAGGAGTTCTGAAGCATGTCTATTTACATCTCTATAAAAATTCGGTGGTGTTCATGCCACCAAGGTCACAATATCCTGGTAAGTGCCAATGCGACGAATACCGCCTTCACCAAGTTCAATGATTTGTGTACAGTTTTTTAGTGTCGAGAGTCGATGAGCGATGATCAATACGGTGAGATTCTCACTAAGACCTTCAATGGCCTGCATAACTGATTGCTCTGTATCGCTATCAAGGGCACTTGTCGCTTCATCAAAAACAATAACGTCAGCTTCTTTGTAGAGTGCGCGGGCAATTCCAATCCGTTGACGTTGACCACCCGATAAACGAATGCCCCTCTCCCCTACAGCGGTCGAATAGCCGTCTTGCCACCCCTCTATGAGTTCAGCTATCTGGGCCTGCTTCGCTGCTATTCGCACCCTATCATGATTTATCCGATCGACAGGAACCCCGAAGGCAATATTTTGCTCTATAGAGTTGTCTGTTAGAAATATAGTTTGGGGAACGTGCGCGATATGCGCCTGCCATGCATGACGGTTCTCCTCATTTATTGGCTGAGAATCAATTTCCAAGGTGCCCTCACTGGGAAACAGGAGCGACATTATGATGTCTAGCAGTGTACTTTTACCACTACCGGTGGCACCTATAAACCCAACCCTACTACCTTTGGGAATAACAAGATTCAGTTCTTTCAAAATCCAGGTCGTCTCTGGTTTGTAGCGAAATGAAACTCTATTTAGTCGAATGTCTTTGCAGAAGGTAATTGGCGCTTGTCGGGGTTGGTCGGCGTAATCAGGCAGCGGTTGCTCAAGTAAGGCGAGGGTATCCAAAAATGAAGCGTGGCCTCCTTGCATCAATGACCATGCTGAGTAAGATTGCTGCATTAAGGGCAAAAGACGTTGTGCGCCTATAGCCAAAGCGCCGAGCACCGGAATCGCTTTGGCAACGCCATCTGTTTGCTGAGCAAGCGCATAGGCCAAGCCAGCAATCAGAGTCATGCCCAACGCCTCCACGACGAATCTGGGGCTTTGCGCGACGAACTGGTTATCTCCCACCGCGCGCCGCAAGCGACCATCTAGGATATGATAGGAGTCACAGTATGTTGCTTGGCTACCGTCAATCAGAACATCGCGAATTCCACCAAGCCCCTCCTGCAATGATTTGACGACTTGTGTCGACCCAT
The DNA here is from genome assembly GCA_947464955.1 of Oxalobacteraceae bacterium. Classification (GTDB taxonomy): domain Bacteria; phylum Pseudomonadota; class Gammaproteobacteria; order Burkholderiales; family Burkholderiaceae_D; genus Undibacterium. The sequence continues at coordinate 4,242 of CANHZI010000010.1, read as the reverse complement.
TGGCTATAAGCTGACCATTTAGGATTTTCTTCTTCTTGGTCAATGCACTGATTATCAGATACACCAAACCAAAACCGATAAATGCATAAATGGTTATTAGCGGTTCGATAGAAATCAGTGCAATCAATATCGCAACAAACATCAACGATGAACTAATCAGCGTAAGCAGCGGATTGATATTATTGTTAATCACACCATTCACTTTGGTAAGAATGCCGGTGATGACTTCACTGCTGTTACGGGAAAGGTGAACCAAATAAGGCTGATACAAGGTTCTCTTGTAAATGCTAAGACTCAGGTCAGCCCCTGTTCCATATGAAAGACGAATACTGGCCCATGAAAGCAGAATACGCATTGCGCCTGCAATCATGGCGGCCACACCAAAAGCTATGGTGAAAGGCAGTAGCAGTTGTTCGGGTGATGTAACACCCAAGTAGCGGATTATGGGCTCTGCTGCGGGTTGTTGGTACAGGTGTTCCGGTGCAGTCAGCACTGCAAGGAATGGCAAAACAGCACCTATGCTGATGATCTCGGCGAAGGAGGCCGCGACCATCAGAGCCAAAACCACTACAAACTGGCTACGGCGCCTTGGACTGATGTGATGCCACAAGCGCAACAGCGGCTTTTTGGGGATACCATTCATTAGTTCTATTCAAATGACAATCAAAATTTTGAGAGACAAGTTTTGTGTTACATGAAGTCGCTGTTGAAACCACGTCGAATTCAGCTTGACTTAGGGATGGTCTGCATAAGCCCTGTTGCAAAGTTAGTTGATGCATGAGTGTTCACATGGCATATTTGAAATTATGGTCTGCCTAGTCTACTAGACAAAACCAGACTTCATGCTCTGGGACGAATGTAACCCTGAAAAACACAAGTGAGTTTCATGTAAATAATTGTTTACAAGTAAAACAGTCTCACTAAAGCCCAATATCGAGCCTTTCCATCTTGATGACCTCACCGATGTATTGCCACAAAACGTTAGGCAGTTTGTAAAATATCAGACTGCGCTTTCTGGGACTCGATCTCAACCTTAAGCGCCTCGTACTCGACCTGCTTTCGCTCAAGAAACTTACTGGTCAAAGTGATCCTTTCCGAGATTCCCTTCGGGGTCAGCAAATACATAAACTTGAACTTGTTTATGCTGTTAGAGAAGTTTTGCATCTTCACCAGGCCCTTGTCGCTGAGGACGTTGAGGCAGTAGTTCAGGCCACCCACTCTCATGCCCAGTTTCTCAGCCAGTTCGCATTGGGTCAGGTCTGGATTTTCTTGCAAGATGCGCATGATCCGAAAATGGGTGTCTTCTAAGATATTGGCTTGACGGCTTGTCACGGGGGTAGATCTAAAGTCGTACTAAAGGGATCGAAAATTTACTTTGGGCAGACTACCGCTGTGCCGTATCACGATCGGCAATGCAGTTTGGGAGTCGGCTAAGCTTATAAGTAGCGGCCTTTGTCAGAAGTTGAATTGTACCGCATTTCAGCCGTACGTTCGAAGTTTGAACAAAACAATTTATCGATTGTAGAATCTTTTTGGGTGGCCGATTTGTCTTGAATGCCATTGACAACTTGCACGATGGACGGAGAGCTTCCAGACCTTCGGGACATTGAGGCTGCGGTTGCCCTGCCCTGCAGCTGGCACCAAATTAGTGCTTTAAACCGCCACACTGTCCACGAATATCAGAGCTTGTAGCCGCAGCCGCCCGCGTTGAATTACTGATCCGTCCCAAGGGGAAAGTCCGTCTTCAAGGCATTGGTTTCGATGAGGACTTTTTATCGTAGCTGGTTGCCCGTTACTTCAGGCAGCAGCAGGGCAGACCACGCCCTTGTTTTCGGACGCGTATACGTTTAAATACGGTAGAATCCTTCCGCACACCGTCTCATGTTCAAGTGCCGTGGCGCAGCAGGCTTACGCGCTGTTTGTGGACCAGTTTGGCGATATCCCCTTGGATGAGTTGCGCCATTTGCACATCACCGAGTTCAGGGATAGCCAACTAGCCCGTGGGCTGCACGCTAACAGTGTGAGGCTGCACATCAACATGCTTAATGCCATGGTGAACATGGCGTTCAAGCACCTGGACATGGATCGCCTTAGCCCTTTCAGGCGCTTGTAAATTCATAGAGAGGGTGAGTTGTCGCGCACCATTGAGTCCATTATCGAGTAGCACTTGCGCAAGGTCAAAGCGCATTTGCTCAGCCACCGCGATTCCGTCGCGGCTGGCGGCCCTGAACATGAGTCAGCGCAATATTACAAAGAAACGTGGATCGTTTCCAAGCGATGAGGCGCTGAGCAAATTGTTCTAGTTGGCACTGAGAAATATTAGCCAGAAATGGAACATGCCGATTAGGGACTGGAAGGCTGCGCTGAGTCGGTTTAGTATTGAGTTTGAGGACTGGGTCCCTCATCAATGAACCTTAACTCCGTTTACATAAAAATTCGGACACCCACGTTTCTATAACGGGCGAAGAAAAAATGGCTTGTAATGCTTGTACAAATGACACGATATGAATAATGTCAGGTTAAAACTAAAGTTTAGAAAGCTTTTAAGCTTTGCCAATCGCCTTTTGCCATGAGGCTTTAAGGGAGTTAAGCTTATCTGCAGACTCTGGGTCTTTGCCGGCATTTTTAAGCGCTTGCCTGATAAATACAAAAAGAAGCAACGCAAAACCTGCAACCAAAGTTGCAATGACGGCAATCAATGCTTTTTTGGGTTTTGATTTTCTCTCAGGTGGTTGGGCTGCATCTAGTATTTGAATAACTGCGCCCTCGCGAGACTCGTCTACTTTAGCAATTTCAAATTGTTTTGCAAAAAGCTCGAACAAGGCTTCATTGTATTTGAATTCGCGGTATTTACTAACGTAGTCTCCTTGGGCTGACAAATTGCCATTAGCTGGCGTGTTTTTTTCTTGCTTGGCCAATTGGACTTTGAGATTGGCAAGTTCGTTCAAGGCTTGTTTGAACTCGGGGGCAGTTTCTGCAAGGTAGCCACGCATGGCCCCGAGCTTTACTTCTTGGGCTGTAACGCCTGCTTGTAGGCCAGCTACAGCAGCTACTGCAGAGGACGGGTTTGACTTTAAAACACTGCCAGATACACCAGTAGCTTTAAGTTCTATTTCAGATTGAATGAGTTTATCTCTGGCAAGTGTAAGTTGATTTTCAAAAAAGAGGCGTCTCTGTTGGGCTTCTGTAGTGGCCAACTTGCCCAAAAGCTTACCCAATTCTTCAACGTGGGCGTTAGCCAGGTCGGCTGCAAACTTCGGGTCTTTATCGTCCACCTCTACAGAAATTAAGCCATCCTTGCCAGAAGCTGCCCTAACGCTACCGGTCAAAGCAAGGCGAGCGTCTGTTTTGGTTTTGGCTCCATACCGTTCTAGCAGTTTAAAACGCTCAATGAGGGCGTCTTGAATCGTGACACTCTTCATGTATGAAATGAACTGATCAGCAGGGTTTTTGATACCACCAGCAACACCAGCCAAACCACCCAAGCTACCCAGACTGGCCAACATACTGGCCGCAGCACTTTGCTGCTGCTGAGGCGGCAAGAACTTCATCTTGGCCGTGTAAGTTGGAGGGATCGAAAAGCTGTATCCCAAAGCAATCAAACCCACAGCCAAAGGCCCAAGCACCAGCAACCTCAAGTTGTCAACAATGGTCTGCAGTAAATCAAGCAGACTAATTTCATCATCTGCCTCTTGCATGCCCATGGGCAAATTTCTTTCAGCGCTTTGATTGTCATTCACTGTTTGAGACATATCAATTCCTCAGTGTCCTGATGGCCGCAGCACCAATTCCCAAGTTACTGAAAATCTGTGTCCAGTCTCTTAAGCCGCGCATGAGAAAGTTGTAACCACTCTCGCGGTCAACTTTAGTAGGTACCACCACCGTATCACCAGGCATCAGCTTAGCGCCTTCAAAGCGGCTTAACCAACCAACCGTTCTTCTGCTAAAAATGGAACCATCTGCACGCAACACAAACGCTTGATTGGGTTCAGAGTCTTCGTTCAAACCAGCTGCTTGTAGCACATCGGCCACTGTTTTGCCTTGGCGGAAAATAAACACGTTGTCGTTGTTCACACTGCCCGCAGCAGCCACAAAGGCTGGCAAGGTAGGTATCAAAATGGTGTCGCCATCTTCTAAGGGCAAGCTGGGCAGTTCCGGTTTGTTGGCGTCCAACTCCAAGCTCACACGGCCTTTGCTTTTAAGGGCTCTAAGGCTGGCAATTTGTGCTTGCATTCTTTGCTG
>CANHZI010000009.1 GCA_947464955.1 Oxalobacteraceae bacterium | reverse complement strand
GTCGTCATAAATATCGATGCGACCGATAAATTTCGATTCAATATTGGCTTCATTGGCAATCGCGCCAACGATGTTGCCTGGCTTGACGCCATGATCGTGTCCGACCGCGATGCGGAAGGTTTGCATGCCTGGCTCTGCCGTACGAGGGCTGTGTTCGCGACGTGGGCCGCGGCTTTCGCGATCCGCAAAACGATCGCCACGCGCTGGACGTTCACCACGGTTGTCACGGCCGAACTCGCGTCCGCCATCACGTCCACCATCGCGGCCGCTGTCGTTGCGCCAACTGTCGTCTGTTTTCACTTCGCGTTTATTCTTGTCGAGTAGGAGAGGCTCGTCGCCACGCGCCATCTTTGCCAGTGCTGCTGCGATTTCGATGGCAGGAACATTGTGTTCTTGCTCGTACGCTTCGATTACCGATAAGAATTGTTCGAGTTCTCCTTGCGCCAATGTCTCTGAGATTTGATCTTTAAAGCGGGAAATACGAACATTATTGACCGCTTGAATGGTCGGTAACTCTAATGGTGATACTGGCTGACGCGTCGCGCGCTCGATCGCCTTTAATAGATTTTTCTCACGTGGCGTGATGAATAAAATCGCTTCACCACTGCGGCCTGCACGGCCAGTACGACCAATGCGATGTGTATAGCTTTCTGGATCATACGGTACATCATAGTTGACCACGTGGCTAATACGTTCCACATCCAAGCCACGCGCCGCGACGTCGGTTGCGACTAAGATGTCGATCTTGCCGTCTTTCAGTTGCTGAATCGTGCGTTCGCGTTGTGCTTGTTGGATGTCGCCATTAATCGCCGCCACCGAGAAGCCGCGTGCCGCCAATTTCGATGCGAGTTCTTCTGTGCCCAGTTTAGTGCGCGCGAAGATAATCATGCCGTCGAAGGTTTCTGCTTCCAGAATACGCGTTAAGGCATCTAACTTATGCATACCACTGACTAACCAATAGCGCTGGCGAATATTGTCTGCCGTGCCGGTCTTGGCCGCCACTGTAATTTCAGCAGGTTTATTCAAGTAAGTTTGCGCGATGCGTTTGATGACAGAAGGCATAGTCGCTGAGAACAGCGCAGTTTGATGGCCCTCTGGTGTTTCTTGCAGAATGCGTTCTACATCATCAATAAAGCCCATGCGCAGCATCTCGTCAGCCTCGTCGAGCACCAAGGTTTTGAGTTGAGACAAATCGAGAGAGCCTTTATCCAAATGGTCGATCACTCGACCAGGCGTGCCTACCACAACATGGACGCCGCGGCGCAAAGCAGATAATTGCGGGCCATAGCTTTGACCGCCATAAATCGGCAATACATGAAAACCTGGGATGTAACGTGCATAGGTTTGAAAAGCTTCGGCGACTTGAATTGCCAGTTCACGTGTTGGCGCTAAGACCAATGCTTGCGGTGCAGTTTGACGAATATCGATGCGTGACAAAATCGGTAAAGCAAACGCAGCAGTTTTACCTGTGCCGGTTTGCGCTTGACCTAAGACGTCGCGATTCTCCAATAAAGTGGGAATCGTCGCGGCTTGAATTGGCGATGGGGATTCATAGCCAACGTCGCTCAGTGCGCGTTGGATAGCATCGCTCAATTTCAAATCGGCGAAAGTAATGTTGGGGACGAGTTTGGCTTCAGACATGGGACGGGCTCACAGGAGGGGGCGTTTTTCGCAGGATGCGAAAAAGCATAAGGCCGTAGTTTACTCTGTCGCGCCCCCTGTGGCTAATTCATTCGTCCAAAACCCCGTAAAAAGCGCTAAATTCTGTGAAATGCGCGAGAAAGTCATGGTAAAAGAATAAGCAATACTCGAATTGCCGAGTTTTTGTCCGCCGCTACTTACAAGAATCCGAGTTTTCTTTGACTAGCATCGAAATTGTGTAAATTGGGAAGTAAATCTATTAAAGCTGAATCTGAGATCCCCAACCAACTGCCTAAGGTTGCCGCATATTGATCGACCGAAGTCGTTGGTAGCAGGCGTCCTTGTCCGACATCGTCATCGCCATTGCTCGCAACGAGCGGGGCGGTGCCATAGAAACGTTTGCCATTGACCGCGCCACCGAGCATGAAGTGCATGCTGCCCCAACCGTGATCACTGCCATCATTATTACCACTGAGGGTGCGACCGAAATCGGATGCCGTAAATGTGGTCACTTGATTCGCGACGCCAAGTTCAAGCGTAGAGCTATAGAAAGCCGCCATGGCGTCTGCCACGGTTTTGAGCAAGGTAGGATGATCACTCAGCAAACCGTCATGATTGTCGAAGCCGCCCAGTGAAACGAAGAATACCTGACGCTTGGCTCCCACCGTTTTAGCCGTAGAGATCATGCGTGCCACCATTTTCAGTTGATCGCCAAGACTATTGTCTGCAGGGAATGGCGTTTTGATCTCGGGTCCAGTCGCTAGCGCGGCACTGAGGACGGCGTCGGCATCGATGGAGCGTGAGGTCACTCGATTGTATTCATTTTCAAATAGATGGCTGCGGCTTTGCGTGATTAACTGCCGTAAAGCATCAGAGCAGGCGCTGGAGCCAAACAAAGGCGTTTTCAAGGCATTGAAAGGTACCGAGCCTTTGGTCGTTATTTGATACTGCACTGCTTGTTTGCCAGCGAGGTAGACTGCGTTGCCAGATACATTGACGCAGGTAAACGTGGCGTTGCCGTTACCCGAGGCAAATAGATCGCCCATGCGTCCGCCCCAGCCCGAGGCCGCTCCTTCTGGCGAGGACGATTGCCATACCGATTGTTGGTCATTGTGCGAGAACAACTTGGGTGGGAGTGGCACACTACGATTCGTGTACTGTAGTTTTGTGGTGGGCTGGATTAAGGTGCCGATGTTAAGAACCACCCCCATCTTGCCTGCATCAAACAGTGGCAGTAACGGCGACAATTCTGGCGCGAGGGCATATTCATGTGTCGCACCGAAACGGTCAAGCGGCGCACTTACAGGCTTCAATGCAGTCGCGTTCAAATTACTACGTGCATAAGCGAGGCTAGGGCGCAGTTGTTGATAGGCGTTGTAGCTAGCCGTATCGTAGGGCACCAAAGTGTTGGCATAGTCGTTACCGCCGTACATAAACACACACACAATGGCTTTGTAATCATCAGCGCCTGCGGCCGATGCCTCGGCCATGGCGGCAAGGTTCACAGCCCATGGTGCTGCGATACCAGTCAAGGATAACGCACTTGCACGTTGCAGAAAAGCGCGACGTGAGGCATTTGGAGTATTGTTGTTTGAATTGTTGTTCATGGTTTTGCCTCTATTTCAAAACGATAAATTCAGGGCTCGCAAGCACTAAGGTCAGCGCAGCATAGATGCGTTGGTAGCGATATCCGTCGCTACCACTGCGCATGCTGTTGATCGCCTGAGTAATCAGTGCGATTGAATTCGAACCGATTTGATTTGCTGCTAACAGTAAATTGAGTTCGCTCACTAAAGCGCTGGCGTTATCTGCCAAACTTAAAAGCCCGCGGTAGTCTGCTGTGAGATCGCCCACATCACGCGACGCGTTAATGGCCGATTGCATGAAGTTGACGTAGCCGACAACGGAGGATTCGTTGACGATTTGCATTTCAGGCGCCACCAAATGGGAATTGGCGATACTGGTGTTTGGTGGCACGTAGCCTGGCCGGAAATAGTTAAATACGGTCGGCGATCGTAGTGGGCTTTGTCCCAATCTGCTGCCGGCATCGCTGGTGTCGCCGATCAACCAAGTATCGCTTTTCGAGTTTGCGGCGAAGCTTCGCGCCCACGCGCAAAATCTGAGCATTGGCTCCTTCAGTTTGCCGAATTGGGGGTTACTTAAGTTGGACTCATCGCGTGCTTCATCATCGAGCAAGATCGCTTTGATGACCGCCTTCATGTCGCCTTTTACGCCGCCGCCGTTGTTGTTGAACACAGTGGCTACTCGTTTAATGTAGCCTGCACTTGGATTACTGGTCACTAAGCGTTGTATGAGCTGACGAGAAATGAAGGGGGCAACATTCGGGTGGGCGAATAGAATATCCAAACTCATCTTCAGCGCTTCTTCACCGCGGAGCCCAGCCGGTATTGTTTTTCCGAGGAAGCTAGAACTACCAAACTCGTGCTTGGTAGGCACGAGGCGCAAGGGGCGGCGATGATAGTCTGGCGTTGAGGTATTACTTGTGGTGAGATCTAAATCCCAGCCGGTAAAGATGCGCGCAAGGCCAGTGATGTCGTCAAGCCCATAGGTCTCTGCTGGAATGCCATTGTTCATCACTGCTGAACCGTCAAGATTCAATTGAATCAATCCTATACTAAACAGCTGCATGACTTCACGTGCGTAGTTTTCGTCTGGTAAAGCGCCTGTGCTGGGGTTGTATTTCGTGTTGCCGCGATAGGTGAGGTACAAACTCATGGTCGTGCTGGTCGAGACCTTTTGTAGGATATCGCGGTAGTTACCGAAACAGTTGGCTTCTAATAGGTCGAGGTAGTTGGCTGCAGCAAATGCTTTCCAACCGCCACCGTTGACCAAGCCTTGGATGCTGACAACTAAGATTTCCGATAATGCCAGTGTGATGCGCTGACGTAAGGTATCAGGAGAGCTAATCAATTTGCGCCAAGCACAGGAATCAAAACCTGCTTGTGAGTTGCGATAGGTCGACGCATTCATGCCTTTTTTTACCAGCCAGTCCCAGCGCGATCCATTTCCGGCAATGGTGAACTGTTCGTCGAGCCAAGCGCTGTAACCAAGAGTTTGTACGCGTTGAATCTGTTCGCGCGTGACACCCATACTGGCTTGAAGCAAAAATCGCGCGGCTTGGGATTCGCTAATGGTGCTTGCTGGTGGGCTTGCCGGTGAGCTTGCTGGTGGCCCAGCCATTGCGTCAGAGTTGATGCTACCGGAGGTCGCGCTAGGATCTCCCCCGCAGGCACTTAATCCGAGTGTCGTCGCCACGGCAAAGGCGAGTGGCGTCACAGATGCTGGCTGAGGCACAGAAAAAGTGGGAGAAGCTTGATCTTCAATGAGGTCTTGATCGTAAGGCATATGCGCTCGCTTTCTTTTGACTTTGCTATCTTGGGTGTCGCCCCAAAAACGATCTGGGGCGCTTGGTGAGGCTAGATTAGTGAAGCGCATGCGCGCGAACAAGGCGCCATTTGTAAGTAAATGTGAGAGCGCTAACAGTCGAGTTTTGCTTTCTAGAAGCTGTGCTCTAAGAGCCAAATAATCTAGGAATTGAGATCGGGCAATAGGGGCTTTTGTTACATTTCTTGCGTAAACACACAATTGATGGCGGCAAAACTTGAGCCGAGTTCTCAGTAAAAAGTCAATTTTGCAATGCTTTGATACACGGAATTAGCACTATTTGAGGTATCCTTGCCAGCTTTATTGGTAAGCCAAGCAATTTGAAGCAGAACGCATGAAGTTGTACACGGAATCACAAGAACGAGCATTAGAAGAACAAGGTGTTGTTCAAATCCACATTCGGTTCAGGCCTAAGCGTCTGCTATCGATCTTGGCCGTATTGCTGTTGCATGTGCTGTTTCTTTACCTTTTGCTCAAAATTGGTGCTGATATTAAAAACGGCAAGCCACTGAGTAGCCCAATGGTGATGATTTTTGACAAGGTCAAACAAATCAAACAAGGTGAGCCGAATGCCAAGAAGGCTGAGGTTAAGACAAAAACACCACCTAATCCCAAAGCTATTTCTAAGCCTAAAGACTCGCCAGTGCAGCCAACCGAGGAAGTCGTTGAAAAGCCGCCAGTCAAGTACGAAGACATGCCGCCTCCCGATATGACCGCAATGCTTAATGCGGCACGCGAAAAACGTCAACAGGCACGCGAAGCCGCAGCGGCTGAAAATGCAGCGGCTCAAGGAAATCGCGGACGTAGCACGCAAGAAATTGCAGAAGAAAATGTGCGCCGTAGTATGGATCAGGCTAATGGTAAGAATGGTGATGGTGGTTTGTTTACCATCATTAATAAGGGTGTTCGAACCGCGACATTCTCTTTCCGTGGCTGGGAAGTCAGGGTCAATAGCAATCGACAAGTGTATGAAGTCGATGCTGGGCTTGGTGGTAACGTCGAGCTGGCTATCGTCAAAAAGATGATGGAGGTGATACGTTCTCGTTTCAAGAAACAAGCGCCTTGGGAATCCAATCGTCTGGGACGAGTTGTCATGATTTCCATGGCGCCTGAGGACAGTGAAGAGACTGAACGTTTCTTAATGAAAGAGATGTTTGAATCAAATTATCCGCGTCGCTAAAGTTGAACTAAATTGAGCTGATTTAAAAGATCAAGCAGCTTGTACCAAAATGGGTGATTTGGCGCTGGCAACCAGTTTCCACAAGCGTGCTGCTCTACCCAAGAATACGCCGCTCAAGGCACCAAAAAACAATGCACTTGCGGTAGTGAAATTCAAGCTCTGAGCCACTTCCGGCTGCACTTTGCTGAAAACTGCCAAGGCAAATTTACCAATAAAGATCGTTAAGATTAAGAACATGGGTACCCAGCTACCAGCAATGCTGAGCATGCCACTGCTTGCTTGGTAGTGTGTTTTGCTATCCAATTGGCTTCTTAACACTAACATCGCAGTAACTGCACAAGCGATCAACCAAACCAATACGACACTTGGATGCTTGCCAGCATTCTGCATCACGCTCGTTGCCGAGAAAGCGATCATCACTAAAGGCAAGATTGTTACGCGCTTCAAAGAGACTTCACGGTCGCGTACTTGACTCAGGCCGAGTGCGATCAGTGCTGCTAAGAGAACCCAGACCCAAACTGGTGTGTGTGTAAAGATTTGTGTCAACATAATAAGCTCCTTGGAAATTGATGTGTTATCTGTATTCAGAAAGTGAAATGCGTTGTGCTTGGTGACACTATGCCTAGGCTGCTTCCCCGTTTCTAGGATAAAGCGACGAAGCGTAGAGAATTGGCGCAAGATGTTATTTTGTGGCGCGAAATGAAACCACAGAATTCCCCAAAACTTTGTGCGCCCAGACTTGCTGCTAAAATAGTGCTTCATTTCAACAATTCGTATTCGGACCCATTGTGATCAATCTGCACTTAGGAAATATTGGACAAATTATTCAACTGGCGATCGCCCCAGTTTTCCTATTGACCGGTGTGGGCACTAATTTGACCGTGCTAACGAATCGATTGGCTCGAATTATTGATCGTTCCCGCACGCTAGAAGACATGATCAATACGCAAGGCAAGGAAGTCTTGACGCCAAATATGCAGTTAGAACTCGACGAGCTGTATCAGCGCATGCATTTGATTAATCGAGCGATCACCCTAAGTTCAACCTGTGCCTTGTTGATTTGTTTGGTTATCGCAGCCCTGTTCATGGGCGATGCACTCGGCATCCATCTTGACCAGCTGATTGCGGCGATGTTTGTATTGGGTGTTTTTGCTTTGATTGGCAGCTTTATTTTCTTTTTACGTGAAATTTTTGTTGCGACAAAAACCTTGCGACGCCAACGTGAACATGGCGCAAGATTCTTGCCGTAATTGCATTGATTCTGAAAGTCTGCTCATCCAACTTCCTCAGCGTTCCTTAAAAACCACGCTTCTACGCTCTTCCACGTGAAACCCGCGTGGAACATCTTTCTTTACCGCAAATTTGAGGCACAATGGGACACAGCCGTTGTCCCCATGTATCGCCCAGCTTAGGCTAATTCGCGTAGTGCATTGAGAGGAGTGTCCGATGATGACCGTGCCCATCATTATTGATTTCGAAGCTTCAGGCTTTGGTCAAGGCAGTTATCCGATTGAGGTTGGCTTCTCGGGACGCCATGGCGAGGGTTGGTGTTCGCTAATCCGCCCCGAAGCAGATTGGACGCATTGGGACCCGGAGGCCGCAAAAGTGCACAATATCGCACGCGAAATCTTAGTCGAACGTGGCAACACGGCGCAATTTGTGGCGGAGCAGCTCAACTTTTTCTTGGGTGGGCGCACGGTTTATACCGATGGTTGGGGGCAAGACTATGTGTGGATGGCCCGGCTATTTGATGCAGCTGAGATTGTTCCCAAGTTCAAATTGACCGATTTGTTTGAAATCATCGAAGACGAACAAATGCCATTGTGGCAAGCCACCAAAGACCAAATTACCAAAGAACTCTGCGTTGCACGCCATCGCGCCAGTAGCGATGCGCGCGTCTTGCAACTGACATGGTTGCGGACCTACGACGAGACCCGCAAACAAACCGTATAGACTGTATAAAAAATCAGTCTTTGCTATTTTTAGACTAGGTCTCTCCCGTATAATGACGGGATGCAAAATCTATTACACAATCTCAATCCCGAACAGCTTGCCGCTGTGACCTTACCACCGCAATCTGCCTTAATTTTGGCGGGTGCAGGCTCAGGAAAAACACGAGTTCTGACGACGCGGATCGCTTGGCTCATTCAAACCGGGCAAATTTCACCGAACGGCGTGTTGGCGGTGACCTTCACCAACAAGTCGGCGAAAGAGATGTTGACGCGCTTATCGGCGATGCTGCCGATCAATACACGTGGCATGTGGATCGGTACTTTCCATGGTTTATGTAATCGTTTATTGCGGGCCCATCATCGCGACGCTGGTTTACCGCAGACCTTTCAAATTCTCGATTCTGGCGATCAACTTTCGTTTATTAAGCGCCTTTTAAAGGCGAATAACATCGATGACGAAAAGTATCCCGCCAAGAATTTGATGTATTTCATCAATAGCGCGAAAGATCAGGGTTTGCGTGCAGCTGCAGTCGATGCGTACGACGATTTCAACCGAAAAATGGTGGCTTTGTACGATCTCTATGATCTGCAATGTCAGCGCGAAGGTGTGGTCGATTTTGCCGAGCTTTTACTGCGCACCTACGAATTACTGAGCCGTAATCAGCCTCTGCGCGAGCATTATCAATCGCGCTTCAAGCACATCCTGATCGATGAGTTTCAAGACACGAATGATTTGCAATACAAGTGGCTTAAACTGATGGCAGGGACGCAAGCTGCGGTATTCGCTGTCGGTGATGACGATCAAAGCATTTACGCTTTCCGTGGCGCGAACGTCGGCAATATGTCTGCCTTCGAACGTGAGTTCCAAGTTGAAAACCTGATTAAACTCGAGCAGAACTACCGCTCGCATGGCCATATTCTGGACACTGCGAATGCATTGATCGAACACAATAGCAAACGCCTTGGTAAGAATTTGCGCACAGATGCAGGGCATGGTGAGCCAGTCCGCATCTTTGAAGCGAGCAGCGATATTCAAGAAGCGCAGTGGATTACTGAAGAAGCGAAAAACTTGATACGCGATGGGTCGCTCCGCAGCGAAATTGCAATCTTGTATCGATCTAATGCGCAATCGCGCGTGATTGAACATGCTCTGTTTTCGGCCGGTTTGCCCTACCGTGTGTATGGTGGGCAGCGCTTTTTCGAGCGCGCCGAAATTAAACATGCGATCGCCTATTTGCAGTTGATGGATAACCCTCACAACGATTCCGCATTCTTGCGTGTGGTGAATTTTCCGACGCGCGGCATCGGTGCGCGTTCGATTGAGCAACTGCAGGATGCGGCGCGTCAATACAATATTTCATTGTACGCAGCGGTACCTTATGTGGCTGGTAAAGCGGGTAGCTCTTTGGCGTCATTCGTTAAGTTAGTTGAAGCGGCACGTTTCGAGACGCAAAATTTACCGCTACCAGAAATGGTACAGGTGGTACTCGATTTGAGTACGCTGATTACCCACTATCAGAATGAAAAAGAAGGTGCCGATCGCATTGAAAACCTAGAACAGTTGGTGAGTGCGGCGACCTTATTTGTTTCCGAAGAAGGCTTCGGTCATGACGCACCAGCATTGACAGGACCAGCATCGCGACCCGCGGCTAGTTTAATTGCTAATGACCAAGGTGTAGAAATTATCGATGCCGATGCAGCCCTGCCGACAGTGATGTCGCCGCTGTCAGCTTTTCTTTCCCATGCATCTTTAGAGGCGGGAGATAATCAAGCGCAAGCAGGACAAGATGCGCTCCAATTAATGACAGTGCATGCGGCGAAAGGCCTGGAGTTTGATTCGGTGTTTATTGGCGGCTTAGAGGAAGGCTTATTCCCACACGAGAATAGTTCACAGGAAGAATCCGGTGTCGAGGAAGAACGTCGCTTGATGTATGTGGCAATCACTCGTGCTCGCAAACGCTTATATATGACATTTTCTCAGACTCGTATGTTGCACGGTCAAACGCGCTACAACCTGCGCTCGCGCTTCTTCGACGAAATGCCTGACGCTTCATTGAAATGGCTGTCGCCGAAAGTACAACCTACTTGGTTTGGTCGAGCCAAGTCCGCTTGGGATGATGCGCCAGAAAGTGGTGTCAATCAGATCGCGCAAAGTTTTTCAAAAACGCAGAGTGGAAGTGGATGGCGTATTGGTGAAAACGTCGCTCATGCCAAATTTGGTGAAGGCGTGATCGTCAATATTGAAGGCAGTGGAACCAATGCTCGTGCCCATATCAATTTTGGGAAGTTTGGGATGAAGTTGCTCGATCTCGGAATTGCTAAATTAGAACGTTTATAGTGTTAAGCAAGCTGCCAGAGGATCTTATTCTGGCAGCTTGAATGTTTAAATGTGATAAGCGGTGCTCGTCATCACTTTTGCCATGGCTTTCATGATGAATTTAACAGGAGTAGGTAATTCTTGCGCTCCTAGCTTATTGGCAGCATCGCCGTGATTGATCTCATCGATACGCATTTGGTCAACGATCGCCTTTGATTTGGCATCTTGAACGGGGAGTTTTTCCAAATGACTCTCAAGATGCGCCTCAACTTGCTTCTCTGTTTCCACGACGAAGCCAAGGCTAATGGCATCACCACAGGCGCCTGCTGCTAGTCCGCAAGCGTAGGCTCCTACGTACCAAAGAGGATTGAGCAGGCTAGTGTGTGAATTGAGTTGTTGTAGGCGCTCAGCTGTCCACGCTAAGTGGTCTTCTTCTTCAATGCCAGAATGCTTGAATTGCGCGCGGACTTTTTGATCTCGAGAAAAAACGGATTGAGAATCGTAGAGTGCTTGAGCGCAAATTTCGCCGACATGGTTGACTCGCATTAAGCCCGCAGCATGCTTCTGCTCCGCCTCTGAGAGACTAGCTTCAACGATCGACGCAGCAGGGTTGGGGCGCGAAGCCCGAGCATGGCCACTCACCACGCGTAAGCCTCGGTCAAAATTGCCGATCAGTTTATCGATACTTGGAATACTCATAAAATGGCGAAAAGGCTTGAAAAGCTTATTGTAAGCCCAATATAAGCGGTCAGACTTGAGGGAACGCAATTTCCTTATTTTCAGAAAGGTTGCTATAATTCACATTTTTGTGTGCCAATCTAGGTCTTTGTTGTTGCGATGCCACATAATCAACAGATAGTCGCACAAAAACCGTGAATCCCTTTGCCCAAAAGGGTGCAATTTGTTCCAATGCCACTTAGTATACTACGCAAAAAGCTGCCATCGGTTTGTTTTTGGCAGGAACTTGAGACACCATTTTGAGTTGATATTTATACAGTAATAAAATCATTCAAGAAATTTTTTAACCTTTGGAGAGCTTTTCAATGAAAAAATCACTTATCGCTTTTGCCGTATTGAGCGCATTTGCATCTGCAGCGTCTGCACAATCTTCTGTTGTGTTGTATGGCGTAATCGACACATCCGCTTCCTACATGACTAGCCAAAGCACAACAGGAAACAAAAAAGTTTCCATGGAAACAAATGGCTTGAGCTCTTCTCGTTGGGGCTTCAAAGGCTCTGAAGATTTGGGCGGCGGCAACAAAGCAATTTTCAACTTGGAAAGCTCTTTGGCTGTTGACACAGGCGTAGCTGGTAACTTGTTCGACCGTATCGCATACGTAGGCGTTGAAGGTGCATTCGGTAAAGCAACAGCTGGTCGTCAAACAAACTTGGCATACGACACATTGTCTATGGTTGATCCATTGAGCTTCGCGAATCCAGGTACAAATGCGAACGTTAACTTGGGTTCTATGAACAATGCTGGTTTGTACACAGCTTACGGCTCTAGCAATGGCGTTTCTTCTGCAGCACGTGAAAACAATGCTGTTAAGTACACTGCACCAGCAGTGCTCGGTGGTATCGTATTCTCCGGTATGTACGGTTTCGGCGAAAAAACTGGCAATGCACAAGCTGGTTCCTACATGGGTGCTTCTGCAACTTATGCAGCGTCTGATATTACTGTAGTGTTCTCTTACAACCAATTGCGTGATGCAACTGGTGCGGCAACATTGCGTTCATACACTGGCGGTGCAAAATTTGTTGTTACTCCAGATTTGACATTCAAAGTTTCCTACGCTGAAAACGAAGTAAATGCTACTACACGTAACATCTCTATCTTCGGCGCTGGTTTCGACTACAAAGTAAGCCCAGCAACAACATTCACTGGCGCATACTACGCTAACCGTCGTTCTGGCGATGTAGAAGGTAAAGCAGACACATTCCAAGCATTGGTGAAATACTCTTTCAGCAAGCGTACAAGTGCTTACTCTTCCTTCTCTTATGTTAAAGCTGGTACAACAGCTGCTAAAGATACAGACTTAGGTTTGTTCATGTCTGCTGGTAACAAGACAGCGACTCGCACTATCGTTGGTATTAACCACGCATTCTAATTCGTCAATAAAACGACCTTTAGAAGAAAAAAACTGCCTTCGGGCAGTTTTTTTTTGAACTTTTATTCTGTATTGCTGATCTATTCGGCATCCTCAGCTGAATGAATGCTAGTCTGCTTCATTTGCATGATCCTTTTTCTTGATCAGACTTGGTCGAGAGCCCCGTTTTGCTCCCTTAATTTAGAACCATATGAAAGCTCTTGTTTCTCTTATTTCCCTTTTGTCTTTTTGTTTGCTCAGTGGTTTTGCCCATGCAGGATTTCAGGCGAAAAGGGTCGATAGTCGGAACGAGAGAATTACCATCGACGGTAAATTGGATGAAAGTGCATGGCAACTCGCTGCTCCGCATGATGCTTTTTACCAGACCCAACCTTTTGACAAGCGCAGGGCTCACTTGAAGACGGAAGTGCGGGTGTTGTTTGATGCAAACAATTTGTATGTCGGTGTCAAAGCTTTTGATTCCGATCCCAATAGTATTCGCGATTCGTTTTCTCGCCGCGATCGGATCACGATTGATCAGGACTTTTTTGCGCTCTACCTAGACCCGAGTAGTGCGCACAAATCGGCACAGATCTTTTTCGTCAATGCGAGAGGCACGGTGATGGACGGCATCTACAGTGATTCTGCCGGCGAGGATTCGTCTCCCGATTTTGATTTCGAAGTTGTAACTTCCCGCTTCGAGGGAGGCTGGAGTGCCGAGTATCGGATTCCATTCTCATCTATTGCGTATGATAAGAATTCAACTACCCCTTGGAGCTTACTTGTTCTACGCAATATGACGCGTGATCAGCGGTATCGTATGTATAGTGGTCAGGTCACGCGTGCGACCAATTGCAATCTTTGTTATTCCGACACAATTGACGGCTTGCAGGATTTGCCCTCGGGCTTAAGTTGGAATTTGACGCCGCAAATAGTCGGCCGTAGTGCTACCGATTCCATTGCTGGATCGCCTCGTGTTAAGACACAGGCTAAGCAATTCAGTTTAGACCTGAAGGTTCGTCCCGACTCCGCCACGACCATTGATTTGACCCTTAATCCAGATTTTTCACAAATTGAACTTGATTCCCCGCAACTATCAGGAAACACGCGCTTTAGTTTGTTTGTGCAAGAGAAGCGCCCTTTTTTCTTGGAAGGCGCTGATATTTTACGCACGCCATTTAACGTCATCAGTACGCGTAGTATCGCCAACCCGGATGTCGGTATTCGCTACACGAGAAGAGACGCAGACAAAGATGTGAGTTGGATCATGGCAAAAGATGCCGTAGGTGGCTCCGTGATGATTCCTCATACCTATTACACGTCTTCAGCGAACGCGACGATGGCTTCCTTGGCGAATGACCTGCGGGTCAACTTTCGGTTTGGCACATTGTCGCTCGGTATGACCGCTACAGATCGAGAATATCAGGGCATTGCTGCCTACAATCGCGTGCTTGGCCCAGATCTGGCTTGGCAATGGGATCGCAATCAAGCATTGCGGCTGCAGCTGTTATTGAGTAATACGACGGCTCAGCCTGATAGTCAGGGTAATCTGAGAAAAGGTGCAATTACGACTGGGCATGCGTTTTACGCTGGTTGGTCCAAAGGTAACGATGCATGGGGCATTGGTCTCAGCGTGCGTGACTTAAGTAAAGAATTTCGTGATGACAATGGATTTTTCTCCCAAGTTGGGTTCCAAAGTGTGAATAACGACCTAACAAAAAAATGGGGACGGATAGGCATGTGGAATGAGCTCAACACCTATGTCTCAACGGAGTACAAACTTGATGCAGATGGCAATGTGATGTCCAAAAGCTTCTCCCCGGGTGTGAGTGTGGCAGGGCCTTACGATAGCTCGATTTATTTCAATATCAATCCTGCAATTCAAAGTCGAGTGAAGGCTGATGGGGAGCTATACAGCTTAAATCGAATCTCGACCGGCTTTGCGGTGAGTCCTGGTAAACAGATTGCGCGAGTGAATGGGGATTTTACGCTCGGCGACGTGGTCGATATTCTTGCCAATCGTTTAGGGAGAGGAGGATCGGCAACGCTGAGTGCGAAGCTGCGTCCATTGGATAGAGTTGAATTCGATTCGAGTTATGCGACAAGTTGGATCAATAGTCGTGATGAATTACATTCGGGGGAACGTGCTTACACGGAAACCGCATTACAGATTAACAGCGTTGTCCATTTTTCAGGTAAAGATAGTTTGCGAATTATTGTGCAAGATGCTCGAACCAGTCGTAATCCAGAGTTGTACATGACGACTGTCGCTCCAGAAAGCAGCCGTACTGTGAATTCTCTGGTTTTCACCCGCAGAGTGGGTTTGGGGAGTGCTAGTTATCTAGGTTGGACGATGACCAAATCTGAAACGCCAGGATTCGTGCCAAAACGCAAACAAAGTGAAATATTTGCGAAACTATCCTGGCAAATTTAAATCAGTTCAGAATGGTTCAAGTTCTGATGTTTATTGTCTATTGATAAATGAAAATGGCTGACCAAATTTGACGTTGAGAGCAGACTTGGTTATCCTTCGCACATTGCGCCGATTTGAGATCAGCTTGCGGGCGCAGTTTGGAAGTGTAGTTTTACACATCCAAATAAATAAATACGGCTAAAGCGAGCTCGAATGCCGCAGTATCCTCCTCCATTCAGCCCACCTTTTAGCCCCTAAGTGTATTGTGATTGTTGGCGAACTTCTGGTTTGCCTCTTAAGGGAAGAACTATGTCATCTGTTGGAATCGTTAAGCCTTCCGCTTATCGTTTTAGTGAAGCTTTGCAGCTGCAAAGTGGCGCCACTATTAGCGACTATAGCCTGATGGTAGAAACCTACGGCACCTTGAATGCCGATAAATCGAATGCGGTATTGATTTGCCATGCACTCAATGCCTCGCATCATGTTGCTGGTTACTATGAAGACCAGCCCAAGAACATTGGTTGGTGGGATAACATGGTTGGTCCTGGCAAGCCAGTCGATACCAATCGTTTCTTCGTGATCGGTATTAATAATTTAGGCTCTTGCTTTGGTTCGACTGGGCCTATGCACCCTAATCCCGCTACCGGAAAACCTTATGGCGCCGATTTTCCCGTGGTGACGGTAGAAGATTGGGTGCGTGCTCAAGCACGCGTGGCAGATCAACTCGGCATTCAACAATTTGCCGCAGTGATGGGTGGTTCCCTCGGCGGTATGCAAGCCCTTGCATGGAGTATTCTTTTCCCAGATCGCCTACGTCACTGCGTGGTAATTGCTTCGACTCCAAAACTCTCGACACAAAATATCGCATTTAACGATGTAGCGCGTCAGGCGATTTTGACTGACCCCGATTTTCATGGCGGCGATTTCTATGCTCACAATGTGGTGCCAAGAAATGGTTTGAAAGTCGCTCGTATGATAGGTCATATTACCTATCTCTCGAATGATGACATGGCAGAGAAATTTGGGCGTGAGTTGAAAACGGGTGAGTATCAGTTTGGCTATGGCGTCGAGTTTGAGATCGAATCTTATTTGCGCTACCAGGGCGACAAATTTTCCGATTATTTCGATGCCAACACCTACTTGTTAATTACCAAGGCGCTTGATTATTTCGATCCTGCTCGCGAGTTTAATGGTGATTTGAGTAAGGCATTGGCAGGAACCAAAGCTAAATTCTTGCTCGCATCATTTACTACCGATTGGCGATTCTCTCCAGAACGTAGTCGCGAAATCGTCAAAGCCTTGGTCGACAATAAACGTACTGTTAGCTACGCTGAAATCGACGCCCCACACGGACATGATGCTTTTCTCTTAGACGATAGTCGCTATCTCAATTTTGTCGCGGCTTACTATAACCGTATCGCGCAGGAGCTGGTATGAACGTACAGGAATTGAAACAATTACGTCCAGATTTGGCCTTCATCGCGGACTGGGTCAAAGATGGCTCTCATGTGCTTGATGTTGGCTGTGGTGATGGAGTTATGCTTGATTATCTGCAAACCGATAAAGGTTGTAGCGGATACGGCATCGAGATCGCCGATGACAAGGTTCTCGCTTGTACCGCGCGCGGCATCAACGTCATTCAGCAAGATATGGAAGATGGTTTGCATCTGTTTGCGGAAAAAGCTTTCGACACAGTTTTATGTCTATCGTCGTTGCAGATGATGAAGCATGTCGAACCTCTATTGCGTGATATCGCTCGTGTGGGCAATGAGGCTATCGTTTCCTTCCCGAATTTTGGATATTGGCCACATCGCACAGCTTTGTTACGCGGCAAAATGCCGGTTTCTAAGTCATTGCCTTATGAGTGGTATGACACCCCGAACGTTCGCTGCGCGACCATTTACGACTTTGCCGATCTGGCTGATGATGTCGGCTTAAACGTAATGGAGTGCGTTGCCTTGCATGAAGGGAAGCAGATAAATTGGTTGCCAAATCTCAGGGGAAGTCTGGCGGTGTTCCGTCTGAAAAAACGTTAAGTAAGATTTTGCCGTAAGCTAAGATCATTGAGAATGCAGACTTGCCTCACTTGAATTAAACTAAGGAACTTGACCTTAGGTCGCTTGGATAGAATGGGTGTACAAAGATGAAGAATCGCATAGTTGTCAGCTTGGTGTTGTCCATGCTCAGTATGAGCCCAGCAATCGCTCAAGAGGATGTGCCACAAGAGGGCGTCAAAGTCGGCAAGATGTCGGTATTGCGTAAGCTGGTGCCGACTGGCGCACTTGAAGGGCAAGCTGCACAGCAATACCTCCAAACGATGCAAGATGCGCAATCGAAAAAAGCCTTGGCACCTGATAATAATCCGCAAGTGATACGCCTTCGCGCGATCGCCAAAAAGATCATTCCTTATGCGTTGCCATGGAATGATCGTGCAAAAGATTGGAAGTGGGAAGTCAATTTGCTCGGTTCTAGTCAGATCAATGCCTACTGTATGCCCGGCGGTAAAATCGCGTTCTATACCGGTATTCTGGATACCTTGAAATTAACCGATGATGAAGTCGCGATTGTGATGGGCCATGAGATTGCACATGCTTTACGTGAACATGGTGCTGAGCGTGCTGGTAAATCGATTGCAGCCAATCTCTTGGTAAAAGGTGCGGCTTTATTTGCTGAGTACAAAGGCTATGACGGGCGCATGGTCGCAGGAGCAGGCAGTGCTGGTGCGAATCTCGCCATGCTGAAATTTTCCCGCGATGATGAAAGTGAGGCTGACGTAGTTGGCTTGGACATCGCAGCGCGCGCGGGATATGATCCGCGTGCTGGTGTGGCTCTATGGCAAAAAATGGGCTATGTGAATAAGAATTCGCCACCGAAATGGCTTTCGACCCACCCTGCTGGCACGGATCGTATTAATGAGATTCGCAAACATTTTCCTGAGGTTTTGCCTTTGTATGCAAAGGCTAAAAATGTCGATTTGGCCAGTTTGCCACCGTATAAATCCAATGTGAAAGTCATTCCCGATGTGCGTTGATGCGCTTGTCATCAACGCTAATGAGGTGAATTTCTATTTGTAAATGATTGTTAGAGGAGCATGATCGCTAAATCGCTCCTCTTTGTAAATTGCCGCTGTGTGGGCCTTTTCAGCAATACCAGGCGTAGCCACATGGTAGTCAATACGCCAACCGACGTTGTTGGCCCAAGCCTGGCCACGATTGCTCCACCATGTGTAGGCTTCGCCCGTCGTTTCAGGATGCAAGCGACGATACACGTCAACCCAGCCATGCTCATCAAACAAGGCGCTCATCCAAGCGCGTTCTTCTGGTAAGAAGCCGGAATTTTTTTGGTTGCTCTTCCAATTCTTCAGATCGATCTCTTTGTGCGCGATATTCCAGTCCCCGCAGATGACTAATTCTCGACCTTGTGCGATCAACTCAGCTAGATGAGGGCCAAATTCATCCATAAAGCGAAATTTTGCTTCTTGGCGTTCAGGTGAAGACGATCCCGACGGACAATACACGGAAATAATCGAAAGCTTGCCAAAATCACAGCGTACGTAGCGACCTTCTGCATCAAACTCTTGGCTACCGAAGCCAATAATCACTTGATCTGGTTTCTTCTTGCTGTAGACACCAGTTCCAGAATATCCCTTCTTCTCGGCGTAATGGAAATGACCATGGTAACCGTGAGGCTGCAAGAAATCTTCAGTCATATCAGCTTCTTGCGCTTTAAGTTCTTGAACGCACAAGAAATCGGGGGCTTCCTTCTTCATCCAATCGAAAAAGCCTTTTTTTGCAGCAGAACGTATGCCATTGAGGTTGGCTGAGATAACTTTGATTGTCATTGTTTGTAGTCGAAATGTCGTGGTTTGTTTAATTCTTCAAATTCGAAGCAAGAGAATAGCAGATACTTTCAGACAAAGTCATGGTAGCTGAGCGAAAGAAATAGGGTAGGGATGGTTTATACTAGCGCACCTCATAAAATCTCTTTGGAATATGAACGAAAAGCAATTACGTGCAGAGTTGGATGCTGTGTATGGAAGTATTTCTTGGCGAATTACGGCGCCTTTACGCCATCTTTCAGCTTTTGTTAAACGCTTCGTCTTGCGTCCGCTGTCTCCCAAAGTATGGTTACGCCTACTCATTTCATTTGTCTTGCATAGACCAACTTTAGTTACCTATATCAAAAGAATTTTAAGCAGCACACCAAGCATGAAGCGTTGGGCTCAAAGCCTGACTTACCGTGCAACTCAGGTTGAGCCGCAAGCTTACGTGCCGCCAAATCTTGAACTGCCGCAGGAAAATCAATTGCCGATGATGTCAACTTCATCTTCGATGCTGTATCGTGAATTACAGTGCGCAATCAAGGAGCGAGTGTGATGCGCTTACTCATCGATCTCCAAGCCTGCCAATCAAGTGGTAGTCGAACTCGTGGCATAGGGCGCTATTCAATGGCGCTTGCAAGAGCGATGGTGAGACAAGGGAAAGAGCACGATATCCATTTGCTGTTGAACGCAGCCTTCCCAGACTCGATCGCTGAAATTCGAGATATTTTTGCGACCTCACTTCCAGCTGAAAACATCCATGTTTGGCATGGCTTAACACCATCTGCTGAGTTAGACGCTGGTAATGCTTGGCGCCTTCGGGCCAATGAACTGATTCGAGAGCAAGCAATTCGTGAACTTGCTCCAGATATCGTTCATATCAGCAGCTTATTTGAAGGTTTGAGCGATGATGCTGTCACCAGCGTTGGGACCTTAGATAGGCATTCTATTCCCGTGGCGATTACGCTGTATGACTTAATTCCGCTGATTAATGCGCGGCCTTACCTTGAAAACGAGCAAGTTCGCGCTTGGTACTATCGCAAGGTTCAAGGACTAAAACGTGCAAACGTCCTATTGGCTATCTCAGAGTCTTCTAGGCAAGAGGGGCTCAATTATTTGCATCTGCCTGAATCCCGGGTTGTGAACATTTCCTCAGCGGTCGATGAGCGCTTTTTTGTCGCAGATTGGCCAGATACCGAGCTGGCTCAGTTGAAGCAGCGGTATGGAATTACTCGTCGTTTTGTGATGTATACGGGGGGCATTGATCTTCGTAAGAACATTGAGGGATTGATTGAAGCATACGCAAATTTACCTGCCGAAACTCGAAAGCAGCATCAGTTAGCTATTGTATGTAGCGTTCATGAAAACGATCGCCATCGATTACAAAAACTTGCAAAGACACTCGGTTTAGATCACGACGAATTGATCATGACAGGCTTCGTTCCTGATGAAGATCTACCTAAGCTATATCATGCATGCGAACTTTTTGTATTTCCATCGTGGCATGAAGGATTTGGTTTGCCTGCACTGGAAGCCATGGCTTGTGGAGCACCTGTCATTGCCGCCAACACCAGTAGCCTACCCGAGGTTGTTGGATACGAGGACGCGCTTTTCGACCCACGTGATCTGGCTAAGATCTCGCAGAAAATACAAGAAGTCTTGAGTGATTCAAGTTTGCGTGAGAGATTAGTTGCGCATGGTATCGAACAAGCGAAGAAATTTTCATGGGACGCATCTGCTGTTCGTGCGTTATCGGCGATTACAACATGCTGGCAACAGCACAAGTTACAGGCCGCCGAAGTCATTAAACCACAGCGCCCAAGATTGGCGTATTTTTCACCTATACCTCCTGCGCAGTCGGGGATTGCAGACTATAGCGCAGAGCTATTACCTGAATTGGCAGCCCACTACGACATCGACATAATTGTCGATCAGCTTGAAGTGTCGGACCCGTGGATAGGCGCAAATTTCCCACTCCGCGATTTTAATTGGTTTGTGCAGCACGCTAAGAAGTTTGATCGCGTTGTCTATAACTTCGGAAACTCAATGTTCCATGAATACATGCTCGATGCCATGGAAACGTATCCCGGGGTGGTGGTGCTGCATGATTTTTATCATAGTGGCTTAATTGCACATCTGGATCTAACTGGGCGCAGGAAGGGCATTTGGGAAACGGCACTGTTTCAGGCGCACGGATATGCGGCTTTGGTTCGAAAGCTGCAAACAGGTGATTTGAATCAAATCATTTGGGATTACCCATGCAATCAATTTGTATTGGATCGCGCGCATGGCATTATTGTCCATTCTGGTTATTCAAAAGAACTTGCTAGAAAATGGTATGGCGCCGAGGCTTCACAAGATTGGCGATTGATTCAACATCTGCGAGTTTTGCCGCAGAAACTCGATCGACAACGCGCACGCGCAAAATTGGGTTTGCAGGACAAGGATTTCTTGCTCTGTACTTTCGGAATACTTGGGCCGACCAAGTTAAATCATGTTTTGTTGCGCGCGTGGATAGACTCTAGCTTAGCGGCGGATGTGAATTGTCATCTCGTTTTTGTAGGCAAGAATGATGGTGGTGAATATGGTGCTGAACTGCTGCAGACAATTAAGCAATCTGGCGCTGCAGATCGGATCAAAATTACGGGCTTTGCGGATCTCGACTTGTTCAGAGACTATTTACAAGCGGCAGACATGGCTGTGCAGTTGAGAGGACTTTCTCGTGGAGAAACCTCTGGTACGGTTCTAGACTGTTTAGCTTATGGTTTGCCAACGATCATCAATAAGAATGGCTCGATGGCAGAGTTGCCAGACGAACCCTTGATGAAGTTAGAGGAAGACGTCGATGCAAATCAACTCGCTTCTTTGCTTGAAACCATACGAAACGATGAGGCTCTGAGGGCAGATTACGCAAAGAAAGCGCGTGATTATATTGCTGGTAAACACGCGCCAAATCAGATCGCAATCGAGTATTGCGACGCGATTGAGCGTGTATATCAAACAGGCGCATCCGTGCATTTGCGCGACACCATTCAACAAATTGCTGAACTCGAGTCTGTATTCTCTCAACAAGACTTAATGCAAGCTGCAACATGCTTACAAAGAAACCGCGTGTCGCATCATCGCAATCGTTTGCTGATTCAGTGGGATGCGATGCTCCTTGATCTCGATCGCTCGCAGTTGCAAGCATGTTTGAACCGCTTGTTACAAGAAGTTCCAGCGCATGTACAAGTTATTCCCGCTAGTGTGCAAGAGGATGGCGTCTTGCGTTTAGCGCTGAAGCAATTTGAGGAAATATTCGGATTGAGTTCTTTCGTTGCCGATCATTTTGACTTGGAACCGATAGAGCTTACCGCGCAAGATCGCCTATTACATATTGTAGGGTCAAGTGCGAACGCCAAGCTGGAGCCAGGCCTAGAACAGAGTTTATCGGTACTGGGGATTACTCCATTAGTCTTGGAGTTGAAAGAATTAAGCGACACGACAATCAGCAAAGCTATCGACCTAAAAAAGTTGTGGGGCTAAAAAGTGGACCAGTGTCGGCTAGTGTTGTTGACTATGTGTTGATTTGAGAGAAATGAGGAAGTCAGAAATGAATACCAAACTTAAACAAGAATTTATTCAATTTGCAGTAGATGCTGAAGTGATTCGCTTCGGAGAGTTCATCACCAAAGCTGGTCGTACATCACCGTATTTTTTTAATGCGGGATTGTTCAATGATGGCACTAATTTGGGCAAGATCGCGAATTACTATGCGCAAACTCTACTCGATTCTGGCGTCGAATTTGACATGTTGTTTGGCCCAGCATACAAAGGAATTACCTTGGCATCGGCGACCGCGGTGGCGCTTGCTAGCAAAGGTCGTAATGTAGCGTTTGCATACAATCGTAAAGAAGCAAAAGACCATGGAGAAGGTGGCACGATCGTCGGTGCAAAATTGGCAGGGAAGATTGTGATTGTCGACGATGTGATTTCAGCTGGCACATCGGTACGCGAATCCGTCGAGCTAATTCGCGCAGCTGGTGCCATGCCTGCTGCGGTCTTGATCGCTTTAGATCGTATGGAACGCGCTGGTAAAGATGATCAATTGTCTGATCATTCTGCGGTACAAGAGGTGAGCCGCTTGTATGGAATTCCTGTTATTGCCATCGCTAATTTGAACGATTTGTTTGAATGTCTCTCGAATGCAGAAGCTGATTCTGCGCTGGCACAGTATAAAGACGCAGTTGGTGCCTATCGTCAAAAATACGGCGCGATCTGATCGATATTGGGTCGGATTTGCAAGAACTCTTATAGTTGCTTACAAATAGATGACAAAAAATTACCGTTTCTGGTAGTGAGTGCAGGTATACTGCTAAAATGTGATGTTTATCACAGAATATGTAGGCGCAATATGAAACCATTCCATTTTGCGCTGAGTTTGCTTAAATAATAATATTCGCCTAGGCGAAAGGTTTTGCATGAACAAGAAAGCATTAGTCACTGGTATTACTGGACAAGACGGCGCCTATTTGGCGGAACTTCTCTTGGAGAAGGGTTATACCGTATATGGTACGTACCGCCGCACCAGCTCCGTGAACTTTTGGCGCATCGAAGAGTTGGGTATTCAAAATCACCCGCAATTGCATTTGGTCGAATACGACTTAACAGATCTGTCCTCGAGTGTGCGTTTGATTCAATCTACTCAAGTAGACGAAGTTTACAATTTGGCCGCGCAGAGTTTTGTCGGTGTTTCATTTGAACAGCCAGTGACCACCACAGAGATTACAGGTTTAGGCGCCTTAAATTTGTTAGAGGCGATTCGCGTCGTTAATCCGAAAATTCGTTTTTATCAGGCGTCAACATCCGAAATGTTTGGCAAGGTTCAAGCCGTGCCACAAATAGAAACAACGCCGTTTTATCCACGTAGTCCGTATGGTGTTGCCAAGCTTTACGCGCATTGGATGACGATCAATTATCGTGAGTCCTACGGCATATTTGCTTGCAGTGGTATCTTGTTTAATCATGAGTCACCATTGCGTGGTCGCGAATTTGTCACTCGTAAAATTACTGACTCTGTAGCGAAAATAAAACTCGGTAAGCTCGATTGCTTAGAACTTGGCAATATGGATGCGAAGCGCGACTGGGGATTTGCCAAAGAGTACGTGGAAGGTATGTGGCGTATGCTACAAGCAGATGAGCCAGACACATTTGTGTTGGCGACTAACCGTACCGAAACCGTACGTGACTTTGTGACCATGGCATTCAAAGCCGCAGATTTCCAATTGGTATGGGAAGGCTCTGCAGAGAACGAGATCGCACGTTGCGCAAGCACCGGAAAAATTTTGGTTAAGGTAAACCCTAAATTTTATCGTCCGGCCGAAGTTGAATTATTGATTGGTAATCCGCAAAAAGCGAAAGAGGTCTTGGGCTGGGAGCCGAAGACGACTTTAGAACAACTCTGTCAGATGATGGTTGCTGCAGATATTCAGCGAAATACGAATGGTCATTCCTTCTAAACACGCGCGCCCACGCGCCTTGATCACTGGCCTGAGAGGTTTCACAGGCGAGTATTTAGCGCGCGAATTGGAAGCATGTGGTTATCAAGTATTTGGTACCGCCTATGGCAATGAGCCATTGGGTGAGGGCGTTCACTATGTCGATTTGTGTGATGCGCTTGCTTTGCAGGCAGTCGTTGATGAAGTCCAGCCAGATATCGTCGCGCATTTAGCAGCAATCTCCTTTGTTGGGCATGGCAACGTTGAGGATATTTATCGCATCAACGTCGTTGGTACCCGCAATTTGCTGGAAGCGTTGTCGAAGCTCAAGACTCCGCCACGTTCTGTATTGGTCGCCAGTAGCGCCAATATTTATGGCAATTCAACTGCTGAAGTGATCAAAGAAACCGAAGCACCGATGCCAGCGAATGATTACGCCATCAGTAAGATGACGATGGAACATGTCGCTCGTTTGTGGATGGATAAGCTGCCGATTTTCATCACCCGTCCTTTTAATTACACAGGTCTGGGTCAAGCCGAGAACTTTCTCCTTCCGAAAATCGTAAGCCATTTCAAACGTGGGGCGAAAGAAATTGAGCTCGGCAATCTTGATGTTGCTCGTGATTTTTCGGATGTGCGCAATGTCGTTCGCGCCTACCGCCAATTGCTTCAATTAGCGCCTCGTGGCGAGACTTTTAATATCTGCTCGGGACAAGCATACACCTTGCGTGAAGTCATTCAGATGGTAGAAGAACTGGCTGCATACCAAATTGAAGTCAAAGTGAATCCTGCATTCGTCAGAGCGAACGAAGTTCGTAAGTTAGTCGGTGATTCGCGCAAGCTGCACGCTACGGTTGGACCTTTACCTCATATCCCGCTGCAAGAAACACTTGCTTGGATGTTGGGTGAGCATGCTGTTGCATTGAAAAAGAACAAAGGTGCGAAACGCGCTGCGAATAAAATTGAGGTGCTTGAGGTGCTTGAGGTATTGGGGTGAATCTCGTCTTATCGATTGAAGCAGTTCGTCCGCCTCTGGCGGGGATAGGTCGATATGTGTGGGAATTGGCAAACCGGCTACCTCAACATCAAGAAGTCGAATCTCTACGTTTTTTATCTGATGGACTCTGGCGAACTCTACCCAATCTCGGTGAGACCGCTCAGCCTGTAGAATCCAAACCGCGAAATAAGTTCGATTGGCGTCATCAATTAGGAAAGAATCCTGTGGTGTCGCGCATCTATGGCCGTGTCATGCCAAGGCTGGCGGCGTATCAAATTAATCGATTGCGTGATACCGTCTTTCATGGACCGAACTTTTTTGTCCCTGAGGTCGATATTCCGACGGTTGTCACGATTCATGATCTCTCGGCTTACTACCCCAGCGATTGGCATCCGGCGACGCGTATAGAGCGTATGCGGCAATTGATTCCGCAGGCGGTGCATAGAGCGCAGGTCGTATTAACCGACTCTGAAGCCACACGCCAAGAGCTGTTGCAGGAATTTAAATTGGCTGAAGCTAAAGTGAAGGCGATACCGCTGGGGGTCGATCCTGTTTATCATCCCCGACCGATGGCGGAATTGAACGATGTGCTGAAAACCTATGGTTTGCAAGCACAAGCTTATAGTTTGTTTGTTTCTACTATAGAGCCGCGCAAGAATTTGAGTAATCTAATTGCTGCGTATGCAAAGTTGCCGTCGGCGATGCGCCAACGTTGGCCTTTAGTCTTGGTCGGTGGCGAAGGCTGGAACAGTCAAGAAATACACCAGCAAATTGCCCAAGCTTCAGCGCAGAATTGGTTGAAATATTTGGGTTATGTACCCCAGTCGCATCTGCCTTTGCTATATGCAGGGGCACGCTTGTTCACCTACCCATCGCTCTACGAAGGGTTTGGTCTACCTATCGCAGAGGCGATGGCGAGCGGGGTTCCCGTATTGACCTCGAATTGTTCGTCGATGCCAGAGGTAGCAGGTGGTGCTGCGCTATTGGTTGAGCCTGCCGATGTTGATGGCATACGAGTACAGTTAGAGACGGGTTTGGATGATGAGGCCTGGCGTCGTGCGGCGATACCCAAGGGTTTGCAGCGCGCATCTGAATTAACTTGGGAT
The DNA here is from genome assembly GCA_947464955.1 of Oxalobacteraceae bacterium. Lineage (GTDB taxonomy): Bacteria > Pseudomonadota > Gammaproteobacteria > Burkholderiales > Burkholderiaceae_D > Undibacterium. The sequence continues at coordinate 23,227 of CANHZI010000009.1, read as the reverse complement.
ACCTGTGTTGATAAAACTCTGTTAGCCTATAAAATGGCGAAGTCTCTAGCATAAATATAATAAATGAAAGTTTTACATTTTTATCGCACGTATTATCCCGATAGTTTTGGTGGGGTCGAGCAAGTCATCCGTCAAATGGTCGCGGGTTCTGCTCGTCTTGGGATCGATGCAGAAATTTTGACGTTGACGCGCGATAAACAGAATCTTGAAATTGAATACGAAGGTCGGCCCGTCCACAGGGCACCACTCGATCTAGAAATCGCTTCAGCCGGTTTTTCGTGGTCTGCATTAACCCGCTTTAAACAACTCGCAGCGAAAGCCGATGTTATTCATTACCATTTTCCATGGCCTTTTATGGATATCGCGCATTTTGCCTGCGGTATTCAAAAGCCTAGCGTAGTCACCTATCATTCCGACATTGTTCGCCAAAAGTATTTGTTGAAGCTCTATCAACCTTTGCAAAACAAGTTTCTAAATAGAGTTGATCGCATCGTTGCAACCTCGCCCAATTATTTGGCGACTAGCCCGACCTTAGCAAAATATCGCGATAAGACTGAAATCATTACTTACGGCTTAGATCGTAGTATTTACCCGCAGGCCGCTGATGAAGATTTAAGGAAATGGCGTGCGCGCTTTCCGCAGCCATTCTTTCTTTTCGTCGGCATGCTGCGTTATTACAAGGGTTTGCATGTCTTGCTTGAGGCTGCAGCTGGGACGCAAATACCTATCGTCATTTTGGGAGATGGCCCGGTCGAGCAAGAACTAAAACGTCAAGCGCAAGCATTGAATTTGCAGCACGTACATTTCTTGGGCGCCCTTCCAGAAACGGATAAGGTTGCGCTCTTAAGCTTGTGTTACGCCTTGGCCTTTCCTTCTCATTTGAGATCCGAGGCGTTTGGTATTACCTTGCTTGAGGCCGCGATGTTCGGTAAACCCATGATTTCTTGTGAGATCGGTACAGGTACTTCTTACGTCAATCTCGATCAATACACGGGCATCGTGGCTCCTGCAAACGATGCGCTTGCTTTCCGCGCAGCGATGCAAGATTTGCTGGCGAGTCCAGAAAAAGCTGCGCGCATGGGCCAAAATGCGACCGCGCGCTATGAAGAATTATTTACTGCGGAAAGAATGGCTGCGCGTTATCAGAATCTATACCAGCAGCTCATCAAGTGAATAGTCGCTTGGCCTTGTTTTGAAACTTCCCGTTGCTCTAGCCCGTTGTTGCGCGATCCACTTGAAAAGAGTTGGGTAACCATTGACTGCCGATAAAGATATTTTTGTCGACATTAATCACATCAAATACCAAGAGATTGTCTGACCACTCAAAATTCTGATCGAGGTGAGATTCGCCACGTGTGAGTGCGGTCGTGACAGAGTAAGAGCCTGGTCCCAAACGGCATTCAAACGGTAGTGTATACCGTAGGCGATCGCCTTCTTGTAAATCGCGTTGCACCGATTGGGTGTGGAAAGTATTTGAGCCCCAAATGACGCTACCCTGTTTGTCGCGCATCATCATTCCCAGTACCAACTCGGGAATTGTGCCATTGATTTGTACATCACATACCAAGTTCAAAGCCTGGCCGACCAGTGCCGCTGCCACTTCTTCACCTGTGCCTGCATCTTGCAAAACGAGTTTGGTGACGATAGCAGTACCCGAGCCTGAACGCGTTTTGAGCCAGCCTTGCGCATCTCGTCTTTGCTCAATCGCGTGTCTCTCGTTTTCCTTTTGCGCGATCATGGCATTATAAAAGTCGACAACTTCATCTGGTGCACCTTGCTTTAAGACTTGCCCTTTGTCGATCAAAATAACGTGATCACAGATCGCGCGCACATCACTCATTCCATGCGTGACCAAAATGATAGAAGTGCCTTGTTCTTTGAACTGTTTGATACGGTCAAAACTGCGATGTTGAAAATAACTATCACCGACCGAAAGAATCTCATCGACGATCAAAACATCAGGGCGCACAGCGGTCGCTACGGCAAATGCAAGACGAGCCTGCATACCGCTGGAGTACACACGTAAAGGCATCTCGAAGAATTCACCGATCTCGGCAAAGGCTTCAATCTCGGGCATTAAGGCATCAAGCTGCTTCTGGCTCAGCCCCATCAAGCCACCCGCCATATAAGCGTTCTGCCTGCCAGTGAATTCAGGATTAAAGCCTAAGCCTAATTCGAGCATCGCACTAATACTACCGCTGACCGCGATACTGCCGACAGTTGGGCGTACCGTACCAGTGATCATTTTTAACAGAGTACTTTTGCCAGCACCATTCTGCCCAATAATTGCTACCGCCTGACCACTTTGCACCGAAAAACTGATGTTCTTATTGGCCCAATATTCACTCGTTGCTTTGCTGGGGAAGCCGATCCAATGCAAGAGTCGTGCAAGACTGCTATTGAATTTTGAGTAGCATTTGCCGACGCCTTCCACCTGCAAAATGGTTTTGCTGTTATCTGAAGAAATATGTGAACTCATAATGCATCGACCAAATCAGCACTGGCGCGGCGGAAAACCCAAAACGAAAATAGAAATAAGCCAGTGACGCAAACAAACGGAAGAGTGAGACTCGACCAATCAGGGAATTTTCCGTAAAGCAAAGCGTCTTGATAAATCTTGACTAGCCCAGCCATGGGATTGAAGTCCGCGAGGAAACGAAATTGTTTTGGCAAACTTTCGGCCGTGTACACCACGGGTGTAAGCCAGAACCATAATTGCATGACGATGCCTAAGACCTGACCAACATCGCGCGAAAACACATTCAATAAGCCAAGTAAAATGCCAAGCCCAAACGCAAACATGATGATCAGAGCCATGCCAACGGGCAATGCAATCCATGCAGTTTGCGGGTAGTGGTTAAAGAACAGAAAGACCACACTAATGGCGATCAATAACAAAAAGTGATTGATGATGGCGCTGCCACCGACAATCATCGGCAAACATAAACGAGGAAATGCAATCTTCTTCAAGGTGTTCGAATAATCAATGAACACTGTGGTACAACGTGTGACGATTTCCGAAAACAAACCCCAAGCCGCAGTACCCGCCATCAGATAGATTGGATAGTCGGCTTTGTTAGTGCTATTGGGCAAACGTGCTCCTAGAAACTCGGAAAGCACGATAGCGAAAATAGTTGCTTGCGCTAAGGGGTTGAGGATCATCCATAAAGCGCCCAATTTACTGCGTGCAAAGCGACCGCGAAACTCGGCTTTGATTGACGACAGCATGAAATGCCGGAAGCGCCATAGTGATAAGAGTAATGCTTTCAAGCGGAATCCTAAACGTTAGGCAAGTTTGGCTTGTTCGGTTTGGCTGTCATCATGGCGGCCATAGATATCGCCAAAACGTACGATATCATCTTCACCTAAATAGGTTCCAGACTGCACCTCGATAACTTCAAGATCAACCGTTCCAGGATTCTCTAAGCGATGCTTAACACCCAAAGGGATGTAGGTTGACTCGTTTGCCTTAAGCGTCATGACTTCGTCGCCACGTGTCACGCGGGCGACTCCTGTCACCACGATCCAGTGCTCAGCACGGTGTTGATGCATCTGCATTGAGAGACTGCCACCCGGTTTCACCACAATACGCTTGACTTGGAAGTGTTCACCACGATCGACTGAGTCGTAGTGTCCCCATGGACGATACACTTTACGATGATTGTCGGTCTGCGCGTAGCTTTTATCTTTCAAGCGCGTGATGACACGTTTGATATTGCTTGTGTTTGCCTTATTCGTGACTAACACCGCATCAGGTGTTTCTACCACGATCACATCATCTAAACCTAGGCAAGCGAGTAAGCGGCTATCGGACACGAGCAAGCAGTTACGGGAATCTTCGACAATCACATCGCCACGTAGTGAATTGCCGGCTTCGTCTTTATCCGAAACTTCCCAGACCGCATCCCAGGCACCAACATCAGACCAGCCAGCGTCGAACGGTACGACGCTAGCGCTAATATTGAGTTCGGGAGCGCTAGCGAGTTTTTCCATCACTGCATAGTCGATTGAATCCGAAGGGCATGCGTTGAAATGGTCTTTGTGAATGCGCACAAAATCGATATCGATATTGGCGTTATCAATCGAAGCTTTGCATGCGGCATACATCGCTGGATTGAAATGCTCGATGGCCTTCAACCATACGCTTGCACGCATCATAAAGATGCCACTGTTCCAAACGTAGTTGCCGCTATCGAGATAAGTTTGTGCGACTTCAGCATTTGGCTTCTCGACGAAATTGCGGAGCGCCACGGCTTCACTGTCTGCTAATTTTTGACCGATCTCGATATAACCGTAGCCAGTGTTTGGATGATTCGGAACGATGCCGAAAGTCACCATTGCGCCATTGATCGCTTGCGGTAAGCCTGTTGCGACTGCCTGATGGAATTTTGCTGTGTCAGAAATATTGTGATCTGCAGGCATAATCAAGAGCACGCTATCTTCATTTTTTTCCAGCGCAGACATCGCGGCTAAAGTGACCGCAGGTGCCGTGTTACGACCGACCGGCTCAAGCAATAAAGTGCAATTATCAAAGCCGACAGATTGCAGTTGCTCAGCGGTAATGAAACGATACTCTTCATTGCAGACAACGATTAATTTATCGCTGACCGCGACTTCGCCGTGAAAGCTTTTGACGCGCGATGCGGTCGCTTGCAGCATAGTCTCATTGTTAAACAGTGAGAGTAATTGTTTCGGATGTTTTTCGCGGGAAAGTGGCCAGAGACGTGTGCCAGAACCACCCGAGAGAATAACGGGCTGAAGTAACATGTTGCCTTTCTTTGAGCTAGGTTTCTTGTTGGAGGGCATAAGGGCGTCCTCGATTCGAATTGCACCTACTCAATTAATACCAAAATCGTATTTTTGCCAGCCTTGGGCTCGTTCGATCTTGCTTGTCTAAAAGTTGTTTATTGTACAGGTAGAATGCCTCTATGAAATCGCGAACATTGTATAAGTATTGTATTCATTTGAAAAAACAGTGTGAATCGCAAGGAATTTGTGCGACTTCCTTTATACTTCGACATTCTTGCTCGAAAAGTGGATCGAAGTAGACGGTCTGATGTTTGAGTTCAAAATTGCAAGCCAAATTCGCATCCTGCCATCCTAAAGAAAGTGGCATTTGAATACTTTATGAATAACAGAGTTTCCTCAGAGTTCGATAAGAACCAAGTCGAGCAACGTTTACTTGAGCGTGCGAATGCCGTTCGACGTTCTGATTCCAATGCGTCAAGCGCCAACGTAGATCGATTCTTGGAAGAGACCCCGACCATAATTCAGAGTCAGGCGCATTCTCAATTTCCAGGTGAAAGTCCTTTCTTTGTCACCGCGCCAGCAGCGGAACCTGTTGCACAGCCAGTTTCACTTGAACAAGGGTCTTATTTATCTCGTCGGTTTGCAGCTGTTTTTAAGCCTGGCTTGAGCCTGAAACAAAGAATACGCGCGGTACCTCTGTTAGGTTATGGCGTATCCGTCATCACTCAATTGATACAGTTGCCGCTGACCCGTCAGCAGCATGAATTGCGACTAGATGCGATAGAAAGCGCGCAAATTAAGTCTATCGATGCGCTTCGTGCACAACTAGCCCAACTTAATCAAATTGTGAATCAGCGCATCGGCGAAATTGAGCCAGTGATACAGCGCCTAGTGGAAGACACGAATGCAAATGCGAATGTGCTCGATCAACGTTTGCAACAAGTCGAAAAGATAAATGCAGGCGCTCGCTTACATCCATTGGAGATGCTCAACATCGGCCATCGTTTGATGAAGCTCGAACAAATTGAGGCGGAAAGAAAGTTGCGCCAGTTTTCTCAATTACTGCGATTCTCCGAGAAAGAAAATCAGCTTTTGCGGGCGCAAGTCGCAATGCTACAAGCGCAGATCCAAGCAGGTGGTCAAGGGCAAACATCGGCAACTTTGGCTATTGCACCGGTTTCCTTGTCGAAAGCGACTGATGAACTGAAGATCGATGATTTCTTTAAGGAGTTTGAAAATAATTTCCGTGGATCGAAAGAAGAAATTAAGCGCAGACTCAAGGTTTATCTCCCTTATTTAGAATCGGCGCAGATAGGATCGGGCAGTCAAGTCATCGACGTTGGATGTGGGCGCGGTGAGTGGCTAGAATTGCTTGCCGAAAGTAATATTCCCGCTCTAGGCATCGACCTAAATTTAGCGAAGGTTGAGGATTGTATCGCGCAAGGGCTGGCAGCAAAGGCTGGTGACGCGATCACCTTCTTGCAACAACAAGAACCAGGAAGCATCGCTGCGGTAACGGGTTTTCATTTGATTGAACACTTGCCATTTGAAGTGATGTTGGCTTTGTTCGATGCAGCCTTGAAAGCCCTGCGACCCGGCGGGCTAGTTATTTTTGAAACGCCAAATCCGGAGAACTTATTGGTTGGCGCATGTAATTTCTATTTTGATCCAACGCATTTGCATCCCATCGTTCCAACAGTTGCGCAATTCATTGCACAACAACGTGGATTTTCCGAGGCTGAAATTTTGCGCTTGAATCCATATCCAGAAGATCATCACATGGGCGGCAATGGGGATGCGGACAAAGCTATTAACCGATACTTCTTCGGCCCTCAAGATTACGCTCTGATTGCAAGAAAATAAGTAGAATGAACATCGCTAGAATTCATCAATTTAGTTTCGCTACTAGCATTGGCAGCGGCGTGACAAACAGTCTTTTCTATACTCAAAAAATCTTGCGTGAGCTGGGTTTTGTATCAGACATTTATTCGACTTCAATCGCGCCCGAACTGAGCACTGAGATTCAAGAAGCAAATGCACTGAAGGCCGACCCTGAGGCTTTAATTTTGGTGCATCATTGCTTGGGTTACGATGATACAGAGTGGTTGTGGGCGCTGCCGAATCCGAAAATAATGGTGTATCACAACATTACGCCACCTGAGCTCTTGCCTGCCAATAGTGAGATCGCGCATTATGCCGCGCTGGGGCGTGAGCAACTGGCACAATGGAATACGAAGTTTATTGGGGCGATTGGAGACTCCGCTCTGAATACCGCCGAACTCAAGCACAACGCGTACTTGAATCCTGTCACGATTCCCATGTTGGTGGATTTGGAAAAGCATGTTGCGACACGGCTCTCACCAGAAGTTTCAAATCAGTGGGCACATCTGCAAGATAGCTTTAATGTCTTATTCGTCGGCCGCATTTGCGAGAACAAAAATCAAGCGGAATTGATCGAAGTATTGGCACATTTGCGAGGTATCTCCGGTCAGCGTGTGCGTTTGATACTTGCGGGTGAAACTACCAGCGGGGCCTACGAAGAATTCTTGCGGCGTGAAGTTGAACGTTGGGGGTTAGATGAGCAAGTTGAATTTACCGGCAAGCTCAGCGATGAATCTTTGCTTGCGCTGTATCGTCAATCCGATGTGTTTCTTTGTTTGAGTAAACACGAAGGCTTTGGCATGCCATTGATTGAAGCGATGCAATGTGGTTTGCCTGTGTTGGCGCGGGAAAGCAGCAGTGTCGCCGATACTCTCGGTGGTGCGGGGTGGTTGTTCGAGGCTGATCGGCACCCTTACCATATTGCCGCTGGAATCTCGACTCTGATGACCGAGTCCAGTTTGCGCCGCAGTTTATTGGCAGCTCAGAAAAAAAGGCTGCAGCAATTTTCGAAGGATCAGATCAAGCGGCGTTTAGCAGATTATTTGGCTGAGCTTAACATCGACACACCGGCACCCATAATAGAGAATGCTTCTGCGGCATCCGAAGTTTGGCAAGTGGAAGGGCCATTTGACTCAAGCTATAGTTTGGCGATCGTGAACCGCGAATTGGCGCGTGCTTTGCATTATGAGGGGATTGACGTCGTCTTGCGTTCACATGAAGGTGCCGGTGATTTTGCGCCAAACCCAGACTTTCTGGAGAGTGATCCGCTAACGGCGAAATTGCATGCCAGTGCGGCCGCTAAACTTGCTTCAGATCGCATTCCTGATGTCGCTTTACGTTTCTGCTATCCACCGTATGCAAATGATATGCCGGCCGGTCTCAGGGTGATGCACTCGTACGGGTGGGAGGAAACGGGTTTTCCGCTCAAGTATGTGGATGAGTTCAATCGACGTTTGGATCTGGTGACTGTCTTATCAGAGTCAGTGGCGAAAATTCTGCGCGACAATGGCGTACGCGTGCCGATCGTCGTGACAGGCGCGGGTGTTGATCATCTTCTACAAAACAAAGCCGATATTCCAGTTGAACTGCCGGCCGACCTTGCGAGTCAACTGAGAGGCTTCTGTTTTCTGCATGTGTCTTCCAGCTTTCCACGTAAGGGTATTGATGTATTGTTGCGCGCTTATGAGCAAGCATTTACCTCGAAGGACGAGGTAACTTTACTGATCAAGACTTTTCCAAATCCGCATAACAAAGTGGCTGAGATTTTGGAGACCCGCCGTCAATCGAATCCTGATTTTCCGCACGTGGTTTTAATCAACGAAGACTGGCCGCAAAAGAACATGCTGAGTTTGTACCAACGTTCGCATGCTTTTGTTGCACCGAGTCGCGGAGAGGGTTTCGGCTTGCCAATGGCGGAGGCAATGCTGTTTCAACTGCCGGTGATTACGACAGCGTGGGGCGGTCAGCTTGATTTCTGTAATGAGCAAACCGCATGGCTGTGCGACTACAAATTCGTTAAGGCAGATACCCATCTAGGCTTAACGCATTCCTTGTGGGCTGAGCCTGATCTCGATGATTTGTCAGCTAAGCTGAAGCAAGTATATTTGAGCAATCGCGCTAGCTACAAACACAAATTGGATGCTGCCAAAAATAATGTTGAACTTCATTTTACATGGCAGAAAACGGCACAGAAATTGATCTCTGCGGTGAGCTTGGCGCAACAGAAAAAGTCACTTAGCCAATTGCCAAAGATCGCTTGGATTTCAACTTGGAATGCGCGCTGTGGCATCGCAAATTATTCGCATTTCTTGACACAAGCGTTGCCGCAAGATCGGCTCATGATTTTGGCGAATCATATCCCTGAAAGAATGGATGTTGATCAGTCCAACGTGCTCCGTTGTTGGAACGCCGAACAAGAAGAAAATTTTGAATACGCCTTCCAACACATTGTTGAAAACGGCATTAAAGCCGTGGTGCTGCAGTACAACTTTGGTTTCGCGTCCTTGGAAAATTTACGCTCTTTCTTGGAGCAACTTCATGCTAACGATATCAAAGTTTACGTATTTTTCCATTCGACAGCAAACGTAAAAATTGATGGACTTGAAGTATCTCTAGAAACCATTCGCGATCATTTGTCTCTGACAGCGGGCCTATTCGTTCATAGTGTCGAAGATGTGAATCGACTTAAGGGATGGGGCTTGCTTGATAATGTCGTGTATTTCCCTCATGGTGTTGCTGCGCCAAAATTGAATCAAGTTGAAAAACTCAAAGCATTTGCAAATAAGAAGACGATTGCATCTTATGGATTCTTACTGCCCCATAAGGGCATAGGGAGCTTGATCGAAGCCTTTGCGCGTCTAGATCATGCTCAGGAAGACTATCAATTATTGTTGCTCAATTCGCTGTATCCAAATCCCATATCGGAGGAAGAGTATAAGCGTTGTGACGAGCTGATCTCGCGCTTAGGTCTGGCAAAGAAAGTGAAATTCATTACTGAATTTTTGAGTGATGAAGAGACCCTGAGCTTGTTGCGTAATGCTGATCTGATTGTATTCCCGTATCAAAAGACTCAAGAATCTTCGAGCGCTGCAGTCCGTGTTGGTTTGGCTTCGGGAAGACCAGTTGCGGTTACGCCGCTCGACATTTTTGACGATGTGCGGGAAGCGGTTCATGTATTGGATGGTCTTGATAGCGTTTCGATTGCTGATGGTATTGCACGCTTACTCAAGCAACAAAGCGAAAGCACGGAACTGCATCAGAGTGCGAGAGATTGGTTTAATGAGCGCGATTGGACACGCCTATCAACGCGTCTTTTAAATATTATCGATGCAGATGCAAATCGAGCCTTGATCGACTCAAACTAGGCATAACTTATTGAGCAGATCGGGGTGTCAGGAAGTAGTCGTGAAAGCGAGCACCAAAAACTATTTTTTGGTGGCGCTTTCATCGACACCAACGGTCGCAACATGTTTAAGTTGCTCTGGTTGTTTGACCACGAGGATAGTGCCTTGTTTTTCCACGATGTTGAGTTTCATTAAAGTATGAATCGCGCGAGAAACAGTTTCACGGCTAGTGTTGACCATGATCGCGATTTCGTGCTGCTTCGGCAATCCTTCGATGACCTGACCATCTTTCGATTCTTTGACGAAGGTTTGCAATTGCGCAAAAACACGTTGGAAAGCGTTTGGAATACTTAGCAGGGTACGTTGGCTGGATGCTGCCCGAACGATTTGCGCGAAGTGCGTCATGAGTCTTTTGGCAACAAGAGGGTGATGAAAAATTAACTCTCTTGCGTGCGAACTTGGCAAAAAGGCTACTTCGGAAAGTTTTACTGAAACAACAGACGCGGAGCGAGGTTGCCCATCAATGACTGAGAGTTCGCCGAAATAGGCGCCAGGCAGAATAAAGTGAATACCGATTTCACGTCCTTCTTCGCTGAGATCGACGACCTGCAGCTTGCCGTTAAGCAAGAAAGCAAGGCTTTCCGCAGTCTCACCTTTGCGCATGACGATGTCATGGCTGAGGTAAGTTCTACTGGACATCAGTCCTGCCACTTTGGCAAGAGATGCTTCGTCGAAATCTTTGAAAAGCGGAATGTTGGCTGCAACTTCTATCGCGATGGGCATGAATCTTTTGAACTACCTTTGAATTTCAATCAAGAATTATGTTGTCATTAAGGTGATGAATCTCAATAAATTTTGTAAAAACCCCCTTAAAAACAACATGCTACCTGAAATAAGGTAAAATCAGGTGTACAGTAAACAATTATGTGGTATTTGAATTTAGAAGGTAACAGCAATTTTAGCTGTTTTACAGGATGTTTGGGGTTATGAGCAGATTTTTCTTACATGGCAAGCGTATTGTGGCAACTGGGGTTTTATGCCTCTGGTCTTTTTTCGCCTCAGCACAAGAGCCGATTGGTACAGTGTCCTTCGTGATTGGTGAGTCAGTCGCCAAACAGGGGGCTAATGCTGCTCATGGCTTGGCTAAGGGTGACAAAATCAATGCAGGCCAAATCATTGAAACAGGTGTGAATGGTCACGTCCATTTGAAAATGATCGACGGCGCCTTCGTTAGTATTCGTCCCGCATCAAAGTTCCGTATTGAAGAGTATCGCTACGATACTTCGAACCCAAAAAATAGTCGTATCAAGTTCGTGCTTGAGCAAGGCACTGCACGTAGTATCACTGGTAAAGCTGGTGAGGCTGCAAAAGAGGTGTATCGCTTAAATACGCCATTGGCTGCGATCGGTATCCGTGGCACAGATTTCGTTGTACATGCTGAAAGCGATGTAACACGTGTAGTGGTACAAAGCGGTGCGATCGTCATGAGTCCTATCAACGAAGAATGTACATCGGCTTCATTTGGCCCATGCAATACAGCGACTGCCCGTGTTTTGACTGCAGCAATGCGTGATGCTTATCTGGAATTGCGTAATCGTAAAGAAGCCCCAATTCTGGTGCCTGCTGAGAAATCCTTGAGCTCTCCAAATTTAGTCGCGCCACCTCGTCCAGAAGAGCCTATCGTTGATCGCGGTCCTAAGCCTGTGGCATTGACTGGCCCAACGAACCAAGAAGTTAACCAAGCGGTGGCAACGGCTACTGCAAAAAATCAGATTGATAATTTTGCGACTCAAAAGCCAGTTGAGCAAAAACCAGCTGAGACAAAGCCAGAACCGGTAGTTGCAGCGAAGATCTGGTGGGGACGTTGGGAAGCAAACAATCCTAATGAAACACCAAGTATTTATTCGGTATTGAATGGTGACAGAGAAATCACAATGTCGAATGTCATGTTTGGTATGTTGCGTGAAAAAGGTGAAGCATTTGTGCCAAATAGTGGCGTTGCAAAGTTTAAGTTGGCTGATTCTGAGTCCTACTTTGTCGCTGCAGATAAGACAATGACTACTGCCGCAATTACAGACCCAAGTCTGACAGTTGACTTTGGGAATCGTCGCTACGAGACGGCTTTAACGGTGAATGCAAAAGGTATTTCGGCGACCGAGATTCGTTCTGCAGGTGCTGTGTCCTTCCAAGGTATCTTCATGAGCGAAACGAATTCGCCGGATACGGTATTGGCGGGCACTTTGTCGACCAATGGCGATCAAGCGGGTTACTTATTCCAACGTACTTTGGCTAATGGTTCAGTGATTGGTGCAACTCGTTGGATTACTAAGTAATAGCACGCGGGATTGATTGCACACCAATTCTAATTGGTCCGAAGAACAAAAAAATCAGGATAACATCCTGATTTTTTTTATCCTAAACTAATACATGCGGCAAAAACGAATTCAAATTTTCTCATTGTTGCTGGCAATCTTGGTTTCACTTTTTGCCTCACATGTCTCGCGAGAATTTGTTGCGCCCATCGATCACACACTCAATGATTGGCGTACACGGCTGTCGATACGTTTAAATCATTGGTATCTTGAGAGAAATAAACTCGATCCTTACGAGCGTCGCTTCGTCATTATTGATATTGATGAGAAGACCTTCGCCGAGCAAGGCCCGTGGCCTTGGCGGCGTGAAAAGGTTTCTGAGCTGCTGCGCATTTTGACCGACGAATATCAGGTTTCTTCAGCAGCTTTGGATATTGTTTTTCCAGAAGCACGAGCCGATGATGTACAGCTTGCGAAGCAAATGCGTAAACCTCTGGTAACTGGCGCTGTGGTCTATGACCTGTTGAAGCGTGAGTTACCGGCGATTGACACAGGTTTGCCTGCTACGATGTTGGCGACAAATAAGGTCAACGCGCCGGTTTTCTTAGGTGTGCCATCGAAGGCAAACCATGCCTTGATCATGCCTCAGCAAATTGGCCACATTACCCCTATTTTTGATAGTGACGGCACGATTCGACATCTACCACCTGTTATTTGTCATTCGAAAAAGCCGACGGAATGCCGACCTTTGCTGGAGATAGTGGCATTCGCAAGCTTGCTGCAGAACCCACGTTTTGAATTACAAAAACCATCGTCGATCCTGGCGGCGCATTGGGAGCTCGTCATCAAGGATGAGGCTGGGGATACTGTGTCTAGCATTCCGCTCGATAGTGATGGCGCAATCGTGGTTCCATATCGTCACCAGTTTAGAGATTGGGTGGCAGTCTCAGCGACCGATGTTCTGATGCGGCGAGCGAATGCCGATATTTTGCGCGGTTCGATTGTCTTATTGGGTTCGACTGCACTAGGCATGGGAGACGTGGTTTCGACGCCAGTTCGCTCGGAGGCTGCCGGACTAGAGCCTCATGCCGAGGTTCTTTCGGCTTTGTTTGAAGGTAATTTCGTTTATCAGCCCAGAATTAGCGAAGTCTTGGTCTTCTTTATTTTGCTTGCGCTCGCTGCTTTCTTGAGATGGGCGATCCGAAAAATTCAGAGCCCACTTGCTTCCGCTTTTGTTTATCCGATGTGGATGGCACTCAGTTGGTTTGGTTGCGCAAGTTTGCTGATGTATCTGTATATGGCGCATGAAATCATGTTGCCACTGGTGCCTTTCTTTTTGTTTCCACCGATGGCGGTGTTCTTCTGTATTTTGGCTGAGTATTACAGTACAAATAAACAGAAGATCAGTATTTTCAACTTATTGTCCACTTACTTGCCTAAGCAAGTCGCGCATCGCTTGAGTGATCAGGGGCGTGGTCAACAAATTGCCGAGAATAGCATTGACGCCACCCGTAGAGAGATGACGGTTTTATTTGCCGATATTCGCGGGTTCACGGGTTTGGTCGAGAAATGTAGTCCTGAGTTGGTCGCCGCTTTGATGCACAGAGTGTTCACAGAAATGGCGATTTCGGTCGTCAATCATGGCGGCACCATTGATAAGTTTATTGGTGATGCAGTAATGGCGTTTTGGAATGCCCCTGATGATGATCCTGATCATGCTGATCATGCTTTTCAAGCGGCCCTAGAAATGGTCGAGCGCATTGCTGGCTTGGCTGATTTCTGTCGAACTTTGGGTGTTGATCCAGTAACGATAGGAATTGGCCTTGAATCGGGTACTACGTTAGTTGGGCACTTCGGGTCTGCTCATCGCCGTACTTATACGGCCCTCGGTGAAACCGTGGTCTTGGCCAGTCGAATTGAGGGTTTGTCAGTTCAATATGATCAAGATATTTTGATTGGTCCAAATTGTGCAATTCAACTCGATCAAAGTAAGTTACTCTATCTTGGAAGAGCAACGGTAAGAGGACGTCAGCAGACGATTGATATCTTTGCGCCCAAGCTGAGTAAACCCTGAATTTCGCTGCAAATAAAAAGCGACGAGCGGTTATCTACACCTAACTATTTGAATTATAATTTAGCCAATTTCCCTCTATCAACCTGCCCATGCGGTTATTGTTTAAGCCTATTGCCCTCTTAAGCGTCGTTTTTTTGCTGCAGTTGCCCAGTGAAGTCATGGCTTCGGTTGTCGCACAGGATCCGCTGCTCCTTCGTTTAAAAGAATACGGCTCTGCTCACGATCTTTTTGTCGCGGGCAATGTAGAGGCCGCGATTGAGGCGATGAATGCGCGCCTGCCTGAGTTTGAAAATGATCCTAATTATCATTACTTGCTTGGCCTGATGTTGTCCAAGCAGAAAAAGTATTCCCTCGCGGTCGAGTCGTTTGAGCGAACTGTATTAATAGACCCTAATAATGCTGGCGCTTGGTTGGACTTGTCGATCGCGACCTTTGATGCCGGAAATATCAACAGTGCGTTGGCGCTATTCGAATATGTGGAGTCCAACTTCACGCCCTCACCAAGTATAAAAAGTATTATTGCGGCTTATCGTAAGCGTATCGAACAAACGACCCACAACCGTAAAAAATGGCAGAGTACATATGAGTTCGCTTTCGGCCATGATACAAATGCTAATAGTGGACTGCAGGCTTCGATCATTCCGGTCACCTTCGGAGCCGATCGGGTGGACCTTCCATTAGATCCAAGTTATAAGGCGCGCGCAGATAACTTTGCTTTGGCGATGGTAGGGACTCGCTACCAAACTAGCTGGTCCAAAGACGGGCTTGAGTTTGGTGCAGCGATCAGATCTAAATCATTTAAAACAGAGCATAGTTTTTCCAGTGCTGAAGCATCGACCGTAATTACCTGGCGTCGTTTGACTGACTGGGGTGTCGGTAGCATCTCCGGTATGTATGAATATACAACACTCGGCGGCTCTAGCCTCTTATATAACTCCCATGTCGCCGGCAACTGGGAGCGCTCGTGGAAGGTCTGCCGATACGGTGTAGGCTTAGAAACGGAATGGCGCCGTTATATCACTTTTGTTAACTCGCATGCCAATGTGAATTGGACGCAAGTGGCTGCAGCCTGCGAGACAAGCGCAAGCAATATCCCTTTGCACCTTGCTTTTATTAGTAGGGTAGGGATCGATGCTCCTATTGGTAACCGTGCGGGTGGCGAAACGCATCGACGCGAAACCGTATTGCAGCTCGGCTTGCAAATAATTCCATCATTGCGATCGGATTGGGTGTGGAATTTTTCTCAAGCCGACGATAGGCTTGGCTACAGCCCTTTACTTGAGAATAATGCAACGCGTCGCTTATCTCGACGCAATTATCGTTGGCAACTTGCTATGGACTTGGGATCTGGGGTCGAGTTGGTGGCGAAACTTGAAAAAAATGTTATTCGATCTAACTTGCTTCTTTTTAATCAATCCTCTCGCAGCGCAACGCTGGCAATTCAAGGCAAATTTTAGCTAGATCCTTGATCTACCTATACTTTCTTACACTTAAAGTAAATTCTTACAATGTACATACAAACAAGTGTTTACATTGGAACCTTGATCTGAAGTAGAATCATGGACTACTGCGCATGTCAGTTTCAAACAATAAAAAAGTTTGTTAGGCAGTAATTTGGCAGGTAGCCTGTTGTATTTACGAAAAAAAGATTGTAAACGTGATGACCATCACGTTTTTTTCTGTTGGGTGTAATTAATATACGCTCGACAAGTGGCGCGACATGGCCGGCTTGCTGTTTTTTATCTATTAATTTCCTTTTAGGAGTTACACATGGCTGTTACATCACAAATGCGCACCTCAGTTGCTCAATTGTACGTCTCCCTGTTTGGCCGCGCGCCAGAAGCGAGCGGATTGGGTTACTGGGCACAGCAACTGGGCAACGGAGTTAGCCTCCAGCAAATCGCCCAAGACATGTTCAACGTAGCGCCTTCACGCGCTTACTACCCATCTTTCTTGACGAACGAAGAAATCATCACTAAGTTCTACGTCAACGTTTTGGGTCGTAACCCAGACGCAGGTGGTTTGGCTTACTGGACAGGCCGTTTGAACACACTGAGCTCTACTGGTACAACTGCACAAAAAGCATTGGCACAAGGTTCAGTAATCGTTGAAATGTTGACTGCAGTTGTTGGCTACAGCGGCACAGACGCTGCTGGTTTGCAATCTCAATCTTTGTTCAATAACAAAGTTGCAGTAGCATTGAAATACGCTGTTGAAATGAACGGCGACAGCATCCCTGACGCATCTACATTGATCCCATTGGTAACTGCTGGTGCAAATGGTCAAGATGCTGCAAATGCGCAAATCACCAAAATCTTCAACAAAGCTCCAGCATTTGCTGCTGCTTCTGTTGCTGCTTCCACTTTGGAAGACGCAGCTGTTACAGGTAAAGTAACAGCAACTGATTCTGACGCTGGCGATGTATTGACATACAAACTCGGCACAGGCCCAGCAAACGGTAAAGTAACTGTTGCAGCTGACGGTTCTTACTCTTACGTTGGTAACCAAGACTTCAACGGTGCAGACAGCTTCACAGTTGTTGTAACTGACAAGTCTGGTGCTACAGCAACTCAAACAGTTAATGTAGCAGTTGCTGCAGTTAACGATGCTCCAGTATTTGCTGGCGCAACAACAGCTGTTTCCGCTACTGAAGACACACAAATCAATGGCAAAGTTACTGCAACTGACGTTGATGCAGGCGACGTATTGAGCTATAAGCTCGGTACAGCTGCCGCAAACGGTAAAGTAACTGTCGCTGCTGATGGCACATACACATACATTGGCAACCAAGACTTCAACGGTGCAGATAGCTTCACAGTTATCGTAACTGATAAAGCTGGCGCAACTTCTACACAAACAGTGAACGTATCTGTTGCTGCTGTGAACGATGCTCCATTATTTGCTGCTACTTCTGTTGCTGCCTCCGTTTTGGAAGACTCAACTGTCACAGGTAAAGTGACAGCAACTGATGTTGACGCTGGCGATGCATTAACATACAAACTCGGCACAGGTCCAGCAAACGGTAAAGTAACTGTTGCAGCTGACGGTTCTTACTCTTACGCTGGTAATCAAGACTTTAATGGTACAGACAGCTTCACAGTTGTTGTAACCGATAAGTCTGGTGCTACAGCAACTCAAACAGTTAGCGTAGCAGTTGCAGGCGTTAACGATGCTCCAGTTTTTGCTGGCGCAACAGCTGCGATCTCCGCTACCGAAGACACGCCAATCAATGGTAAAGTTATTGCAACTGACGTTGATGCAGGCGACGTATTGACCTACAAGCTCGGCACAGCTGCTACAAACGGCAAAGTAACTGTTGCTGCTGACGGTACATACGCATACGTCGGTAACCAAGACTTCAACGGTGCAGATAGCTTCACAGTTATCGTAACTGACAAAGCTGGTGCAACATCTACACAAACAGTAAACGTATCTGTTGCTGCTGTGAACGATGCTCCAGTATTCGGTGCAGCTTCTATCACTGTTAGCGCACAAGAAGATTTGGTATTCTCTGGCAAATTGGCAGCGACTGACGTTGACGTTACATTGAACGGCGACGCGTTGACATACAGCTTGGGTTCACAAGCTTCTAAAGGCGTTGTAACTGTTGGTGCTGACGGCTCCTACACATACAAAGGCAACCAAGACTTCAACGGTTCCGACAGCTTCACAGTTGTTGTACGTGATAAAGCAGGTGCAGCTTCTACACAAACAGTGTTTGTCAACGTTGCAGCAGTTAACGACACACCAGTATTCGCAACTGCAGCAGTTGCAGCAGCTGGTAACGAAGACACAGCAATCACAGGTACTATCGTTGCAACAGACGTTGACGTAGCTACAAACGCTGATGCATTGACATACAGCTTGGGCACAGCTCCAGCAAACGGTACAGTAACTGTTGACGCAGACGGTTTCTTCTCTTACAAAGGCAATCAAGACTTCAACGGTTCTGATAGCTTCACAGTAAAAGTAACTGACAAATCTGGCGCAGTTTCTTCACAAACAGTGAACGTAACAGTAGCAGCAGTTAACGATGCACCAGTAGTAACATCTGGCGCAACAGCAACTATCGCTGAAAACGCAGCAACTTCTACAGTGTTGTACACAGCAACTTCTACAGACGTTGACGCAGGCGACACAGTAGCTTACAGCTTGAAAGCATCTGGCGACGCAGCAATGTTGAACATCGACGCAGCAACTGGTGTTGTTACATTGAAAGCATCTGCAAACTTCGAAGCTAAATCTTCTTACAGCTTCACAGTTGTAGCGACAGACAAAGCTGGCGCAACTGCAGAAAAAACAGTAACAGCAGCTGTAACTGACGTAAACGAAGCTCCAGTAGTAACATCTGGCGCAACAGCAACTATCGCTGAAAACGCAGCAACTTCTACAGTTCTGTACACAGCAACTGGTTCTGACGTTGACGCAGGCGAAACACGTACATTCAGCTTGAAAGCTGGCGGCGACGCAGCAATGTTGAACATCGATCCAGCAACTGGCGTTGTAACATTGAAAGCATCTGCTGACCTCGAAACTAAGTCTTCTTACAGCTTCACAGTTGTAGTGACAGACAAAGGTGGTTTGACAGCAGAAAAAGCAGTTGTAGCTAACGTAACTAACGTTAACGAAGCTCCAGTTGTAACTTCCGCCGCTACAGCAACTATCGCTGAAAACGCAGCAACATCTACAGTTCTGTACACAGCTACAGCAACTGACGTTGACGCTGGCGATACACGCACATACAGCTTGAAAGCAACTGGCGATGCAGCGATGTTGAACATCGACGCAGCAACTGGTGCAGTTACATTGAAAGCATCTGCTAACTTCGAAGCAAAAGCATCCTACACTTTCACAGTAGTAGCGACTGATGCTGGCGGTTTGACAGCAGAAAAAGAAGTAGTTGCAACAGTAACTAACGTAAACGAAGCTCCAGTAATCACTTCTTCAGCAACAGCAGCATCTATCGCTGAAAATGGTACTGCAGGCGCGGTTGTTTACACAGCAACAGCAACTGACGTTGACGCTGGCACAACATTGACATACAGCTTGTCTGGTGCGGATGCTTCTGCATTCTCTATCAACAGCTCTACAGGTGTTGTAACAATCAACAACGCAAACAACTTCGAAGCAAAATCTAGCTACTCATTCAACGTTGTTGCAACTGACAACGGCGGTTTGACAGCAACTCAAGCTGTGACTTTGGCTACGACAAACGTTAACGAAGCTCCAGTAGCAGTTGGTGATACAGCAACAACACCAGACAACACGCCAGTAACAATCAATGTATTGACAAATGACTCTGATGTTGATGCAGGCGACGTATTGTCTATCAACTCTGTAACTCAAGGCGCGAACGGTTCTGTAGTAATCAGCGGCACATCCGTTGTTTACACACCTAACCCAACATTCTTGAACGGTACAGATACATTCACATACGTGACTAAAGATGCAGCTGGTTTGACTAGCGCACCTGTAACAGTCACAGTAACTGTGAACACAGTCAACAGCAAGCCAGTAATCACTGCTAGCCAAGTGTTCTCTGTGAACGAAAACGACAACACAGCAGGTAAGTCTGTTGGTTTCGTTGCTGCTTCTGACCAAGAAGGTAACGGTATTGGTAACTGGGTTATCGTTGGTGGCAATGCTGCTGGTAACTTCACTATCAATAACTTCACTGGTGAAATCACACGTTCTGCAACTGCTAACTTCGATGCAGAAACAACTGGTTCTTACACATTGCAAATCCAAGCTCAAGATACATCTGGCTTGAAATCTGACGTTCAAACAGTAACAGTCAATGTTGCTAACTTGAACGACGTTGCACCTGTTGTAGTTGCTAACGCAACTTTCAACGTAGCAGAAAACGGCACTGCAGTAACTACAGTTTCTGCAACTGACGGTGACGCTGTAGCATCTCCAATTATTTACACATTGGGTGGTACAGATGCATCTAAGTTTGCAATCAACAGTTCTGGTGTATTGACTTTCGTTGCAGCTCCAAACTTTGAAGCTCCAGGTTCACTCTCTGTTCCTGCAAGCAATGTTTACAACTTGACAGTAACTGCTAATGACGGTGTTAACAACTCCACACCAAAAGCAATCACTGTAACTGTAACTGACGTGAATGACGTTGCTCCTGTCGTGTCTTCTGGCACAGCTGCATCAGTAGCAGAAAACATCACAACTTCTACAGTCGTGTACACAGCAACTTCTACAGATGCTGACACAACTGGCGAAACACGTACTTACACATTGGGCGGTACTGACGCTGCGTTGTTTAACATCAACTCAGCAACTGGCGCAATTACATTCAAAGCATCTCCAAACTTTGAAGCTCCAGCTGATGCAGGTGCGGACAATGTTTACAACGTAACTGTTTCTGCAACTGACGGTGTGAATACATCTGCAGCACACGCAGTAGCAATCACTGTAACTAACGTCAACGAAACACCAATCTCTGTAAATGACACAGCAACAGTATTGTCTGGCCAAACAACTAACGTAACAGTGTTAGCAAACGACAGCGATACAGACGGTGCATTCACAGGCACAGTGACAGCGGTGACACAACCAGCACAAGGTGGCTTGGTTGAAATCGCTGGCGACGGTAAGAGCGTGAACTTCACATCTACACCTGGCTACGCTGGTACATCTACATTCACATACACAATTACTGACGCAGGTGGTTTGACTTCCACAGCATCTGTAACAATGACTGTGAATACACAATTGGGTGGTACATCTGGTGCAGACAACCTGATCGGTTCCAGCGCAAATGCTGAAACACTCGAAGGTGGTGCAGGTAACGATACTATCGACGGTGGCGGTGCAGCTGATCGTTTAGATGGTGGCGCTGACAATGATCGCGTAACAGCACGTGGTGGCGAAACTGCGATCACTGGTGGTTCTGGTGTTGATACATTGGTTATCGCATCTACGTTCAATACATTGCGCGCAGTTGACTTGAGCAACGGTAACCAACAAACTTTCTCCAAGTTGGATGACGTAACTTCTACCTACTCTTTTGACGTAGCAAAAGACACAGCGACAACAACAACGATCACTTCATTCGAAAACCTCGATGCGGCGGCAACATCGTTCAACCTGTTGGTTCGTGACAACTTGGCGACAACAAGCATCAAAACCGGTTCTGGCCTCGATGAAATCATCGTTTCCAATGCAACTGGTGCGATCACTGTTGATACTGGTGCTGACAACGACATCGTTACTGTTTCTGTTACGACAGGTACAGTGACTGTTAATGCAGGCGCAGGTAACGATAACGTTCAAGCCGGCGGTAATAAAGTAATCGTTGACGCAGGTGCTGGTAACGATACAGTTGTTGGTGGTGCTGGTACAACTGTTACCGCAGGCGAAGGTAACGACAACATCACAATTAACGGTGGTGTAGGTACGGTTGTTGCTGGTGATGGTAACGATACTGTTAGTGTAACAGGTGGTGCAGCAAGCATTGTCGGTGGTGCAGGTAACGATACTCTGACAGGTGGCACAGCTGCGGACACAATTACTGGTGATGCTGGTGATGACTCTATCGTTGGCGGTGGCGGTAACGACGTTCTGAGTGATACAGAAGGTACAAACACATTCAACGTAGGTGGAGCGGCTGGTAACGTTAAAGTAACAGGCGGCACAGGCAATGATACAGTCATTATGGCTGGTACATTGACTACAGCCGACACTATCGACGGTGGTGCTGGTACTAATACATTGGATATCACTTCTGCTATCACAGCAACAAGCGATTTGTCTGGTGTTTCTAATATCGCTGTTTTGAAAACTACTGCGAACGTAACATTGGCAGCTGACAAAGCAGGCTTGACTACTGTTGACTTCACAGACGCAGGTGACCAAGTATTGACATTGAATACTGGTTTCACAAGTGCATTGACAGTGACATTGACAGGCGATTCAACGAATGCAGATAAGATTGTTAACTCTGCAAACGTTGCGTTGACAGTTATCGCTAACGATGCTGATGTTGATGCTACTACTACGATCACTGGTGGTACTGGTACAGATACAATCCAGTTGAAAGCAACTGGCGGTACTGCAACATTGACTGCAACTACTAAGCTTGACACTATCAATGTTGTAGCTGGCGCAACAGGTGCAGAAGCAATTACAATCGCAATGGGTGCTAACGATACGCAAATCGATGCTGGCAAAACATTGGTCGTAAATGCTAGTGCTTTGACAGCGGCTGGTGCAACGTTGACATTCACAGGTGATTCGAATGAAACTGACGGTGCAGTGAGCGTAACAGGTGGTGCTAATGCCGATACGATTACAGGTACTGCAGGTAACGACACGATTAACTCTGGTACAGGTAACGATACAATTAACACTGGCAACGGTGCGAACGTAGTTGATGCAGGTGCTGGTAACGATACAATCACAGCAGGTACTGGCGCAGACACTCTGTCCGGTGGCGACGGTGATGACGTGTTCGTGTTGGCTGGTAACTTGGCATCGACAGACACAATCAATGGTAACGCTGGTACAAATACATTGACTGTTTCTTCTTCTATCGCAAGTGCAACTGTAATGGGCGGCGTAAGCAACATTGATACATTGACTGTATCTGGTGCAAGCTCCATCACATTGGCAGCAAATGTAGCGATGTCTAAGTTTGATTTCACTGAGGCAGCAGATCAAGTATTGACATTGAACACTGGCTACACTAACGCTACAACAGTGACATTGACAGGCGATTCAACGAATGCAGATAAGATTGTTAACTCTGCGAATGTTGCATTGACAGTTATTGCTAACGATGCGGATATCGATTCTACTACTACTATCACTGGTGGTACTGGTACAGATACAATCCAGTTGAAAGCAACTAG
>CANHZI010000008.1 GCA_947464955.1 Oxalobacteraceae bacterium | reverse complement strand
TTTAATCTCTGTTACTTGTTTCCATTTCTGGAATTCGTTCTTTCGAACGAGTCGCTCACTCAAAATACTGACAGTTGCGATAATGATTACTCACTATCGCGTCTTATCTTTACTTCTTGTGAACATTTGATATTTTTTAAGTTTCCTAACTACCGAAGCAGTTAGTCGCCTTCACTATCAAGTGCCCACATTTATTGACTGTTAATTGTTAAAGATCCTAAATTCTTTTCTGCTTCACTAGCACTGCTTTCGCTTTTTACTAGTTGCGCTGCGAATCGTTTTGTTCGTCAGCAGCAGAGAAACGAGATTATGCAGCCTTTCTAAATTCTCGTCAACCCCCTCTTTCCTTTTTCCTTTCAACTCTGGCGATTTAAGTTGGTCGGATGTTGATTTCAAATAAGAAAGAGCCTGCAGCTTTAAAACTGCAGGCTCTTTCGAATTCAAGGAAACCTAGGGCTTTACGACGTCAGCAGAATCGGCAGATTTCAACAACGATTGCACCGCACGTTCAAATAGAGGCTCGGCCTCTAAGAATTTAACTCGTCCATGCGCAATCATTCGGCGGAACATTCTTACACTGACCATGGAAGGCTGCTCTTGGCCATCAAGTGTTAGAACTAGGTTAGTCAATGCTGGATCAATCCAATTCAAGGTGCCTTGGCTAGGCTCGCCACCCAGATTAATCTCAACTGTGACGCCTGTTTTTAACTGCTCCATCACTAGATCTACGGTATTGTCCGCACCAGACTCTGCGGGTGATGCGGATTCAGTAGGCTGCTCTTTGACATACACCTGATCCAATAATTGGACTTTGACATCGAGCTCTTTAATAGCATCAGCTAAGAATTTCTTTACATCTGACTCACTATCACCCGTATCAAGTGGTGCATAATTTTCTAGATCTGGGTCAGTAAAGAAGTTCTCGAAATGCTGATGGATAGCAGACAGCGAAGGATACTTTTGCATCGTGCCAGAATTATTGGTACGCATTGCTTTAGTATGAGCATCAACCAACCAATTGAGTAACCTCTCCTGTTGAGCAACATCCCAATTAATGCTCCTCACGCCCTCTTTGATCGTATTCAAAATAATTGGCAACAGGGCCAACAACTGCATACGCTCTTCTTCGTGATACTTCGGAACGATACTCCACAACAGATCAGGAACTAACAGGCGATAGCGATGTGCTCGCTTCGGATCCTCACAGTCAGCAAGTTCTAATGCATAGACCCAAACTGTTTCAAAGAAATTCTGCAAAAACGGATCGATTGTTAATCCGATCAAGGCCTCATGTAGCTGAGCCGAAATGTGGGCAAATCGCAGGGTTCTATTACGTGCCTGTTCCGCACCATCAATCGCGCTTTCGGTTTTCTTGTCACTTGCACGCAGTTCTTTTGCAATGAAAGCATCGAACTCATCCAACATCCGTGAGAACAGCTGGGGATTCTCGCTTTCATCTTGCAGCAAAGTTTCCACGATGCGGCAAATTTCTTTGGTGATTTCAGCGCCACTCGGGTCAATCTGCTTCAAACCAAGAGAAATAGAGCCGATACGATTGACCAGCAAACGAGCCGGGTGGCCTTTTTGGGTCAGAAGCGTACTGTCCTTGAGAGCAACCTTCAGTACTAAAAATTGCAAACGGCCTAACTGAGCACGGATTTCCGCCGGTACCTGGGTGTCACGCAGAATGAATTCGAAAAGCATAGCGACGATATCAATCGTCATTTGCTCATCTACGTTAGAGCTCAATTCGTTGAGAGCACTTCTCTGTTCCAGAATTAAGTTACGTAGGCCACCTGCGCCGTCGAACATATCCGGACCTGAGGGCGTATAAATCCTTTGCAATCGGTGTACAGATTGCGGAAGACCGCTACCGCCCCCACTAGCAGAATTTGCGTTATTGGATCCAGAACCTTCGGCCGTCCCCTCAGCTCCTGTACCGCCCGAAGCCATATTCGCCCCTGAATTTGATCCTGATCCCGCCCCTGAACCTGATGCCAAGCCTGCACCCGATCCGAATCCTGAACCCGAGCCAGATCCGCCATACCCATTCCCAGGGCCTGAAGACAAACCACCCCCGCCCGGTCCGCCACTAATGCCGCCGCCAACATTTGCACCTCTCGGCACACCTGCAGCGCCCCCAGCGTTGCCGCCCATGGAACTCGTGCTCTGTGCACTTCCGCCCGCACCAAACGACATGCCGCCAACTTGTTCTCCACCGAACTCACTCGCATCTGCCGCGAAACCTTCGCCACCAGCGGTATTGCCACTTGCGCCTGCACCGCTAAAACTTTGATTGCCGAAAAATTTCTTCAGCGCATCACCAACCGCCTCGCCTTTTTTCAGCCAGGAGAAGGTACTTGGTGCTTGCTGAGGTGCAGAATACGCTTGGGTACCTGATTCATCATAGCCCCCATCTTCCATCTCGGCGGGAGAACCGACCTGCTCTTGCGCACTACTGGAGCCGTCGGTTTGACGTCCTCGTCCCATCAAATTCGCTGCTCGACTAACTGCCGAATTAAAGAATTGCTCAATTTGACTGGTGCGCGAGCGGCCTGGCGATGCCATAGCTCTGCCTGGTGCAGCTTGCGCAAGCTCTTGGCCGGCATGACGTTCCGATTCTTCAGACAATGCCTCCTCCTGCTGCGCTTGCTGGCCTTGATTAGCGTCTGAGGTTGGAGATTTTCGGATTTTTAATTGCAACTGGGCCGCAATCCCATTGCGAGCGAGCAAAGTGTTGACGGCAGAGTAAATGACAGGAACAAAACTGACAAAATTATCTGCCAGCCGTTCAATCAAAATATCGACAACATTAGGATTGAGGTTCAAGCCCTCAATTGTCGATGATATGCATTTGGAAAAAAGGTAAGGACGGAACGGATTCTCACGTTCGTTCGTCACTTCCTGCTCAAAAATAAGCGCAATACGAATGTTCAGATCACGTAATTGCTCTTCAGCTTCGCGACGGAACCGATTCGTGATCTCCTCCAATCGCAACCCACCCTCAAAAGTCGTCGGATCAATTAGGGTCAAACTATCGGTACTGAAATTGGCAGAAGGACGGTAAGTGGAGTATGTGGTTTTGAAGCTCCTCGCCAACAATTGCTCCATCGTGAGTGTCATGTGCTCAACGATTTTGGCGCTTTGATCGACTAAGATAGCGCGAGCATCTAACAAACGTCCCTGCTCCAACGATGAGTAAGTATCGTCTGCTCTTAGAAAACAATCTTCGATGCAGCGCGGGATTGCTCGCTGCATTGATTCGACGAATCCGCGCATAAATTCCGTACGCGCGGTGGTTAACAAAGCATTTTGATCCATACTTCCTCGATGTAAGTAAATAAATCCTACTTAATTTCTCACTTAAATAGAAAATACTTACCTATTTTCCTGTCCGCTGACGCATTCACATCATCCATTCAACTTCACCCGTGAACACAGCGTCATCAATTATGCTGTCTTCTTTTTTCGAGCAACTGTTTTCTTTACCGGAGCCTCAGCCTCACTAGTGCTTTTCGCCTTACTGCTTGCTTTCGCTGCGGGCTTGGCCTTACGTTCTTCGAACTCAAAACTGGTCTTACCATCTTTGCCACGCACCAAATACGCTTTGAACGGTCTACGAGTGCGCTGTGAAATAAAGCCCGGCAATAAATCAGTCTTACCTTCGACCAATAACTTACGCATTTGTTCTGGCAAGATTTCCTGCTGCAAAATAATACGTCCACTTCTGAAATCACAAGCCTTTGGCTTCACCACTGTTTTTTCACAAACATAAGCTAAACCAAGCTCATAAACATTACCACCGCACTTTGGACAAGCGCCTAATGCTTCGGCTTGTGAAAAATCATGATCTTCGCCTTCTTCACCTTCGTCTTGGTTCTGCCCAAAATCGAACTCTAGTTTGAGGTTATTAATATCCTCATCACGCACGATCTTCAAAATTGCGGCAAAGGGGCGCCCCATTTTCGAACGAAACCCCTGTAACGGCCCAATTTCACGTTTACTTAAGAGCTCTTCAACTTCGGCCACTTCAAATTGTCGACTACCTGGCGTTTTGCTCATCGAGAATTCGCACTTGGTGCAGGCAAATCGACGATAGTTTTCCTTGATCACACCGCCGCAATTAGGACATGGCGTATGCAAGGTCGCATAATCACCTGGTATCGTGTCGTTATTAAATTCTTTAGCTCGCTTGACAATGACTTGCGTCATCTGCGCGATCTCGCGCATGAACTCATCACGAGTGATCTTCCCGCGTTCGATTTGAGCCAACTTGTTTTCCCACTCACCGGTCAATTCAGGTGAGGTCAGCTCATCTACTCCCAAACCGCGCAACAAAGTCATTAACTGAAATGCCTTGGCGGTTGGAATCAACTCACGACCTTCGCGCAAAAGGTACTTCTCGTACAGCAAACCCTCAATAATTGCAGCCCGCGTTGCTGGGGTTCCCAAGCCTTTTCCAGCCATTGCCTCGCGCAATTCTTCGTCATCAATGAGCTTGCCCGCGCCTTCCATTGCAGACAACAAGGTCGCCTCAGAGTAACGAGCTGGCGGTTTGGTTGCCAATCCGTTCGCAATGACTTTTTCTGTTTTGACTTTTTCGCCTTTCGCGACTGCCACCAAATTACCCTTATTTTCAGGGTCAGCTTCGTCTTGTGCTTCCTTGCCGTAGATAGCCAACCAGCCTGGATTAGTCATGACTTTGCCTTCAGTTTTAAACTGATGCCCCGACACTTCGGTCATGCGTGTTGTAACCTGATATTCCGCAGCAGGAAAAAACACTGCCATAAAACGACGTGTGACTAAATCGTAAAGTTTTTGCTCTGGCTCAGATAAATTCTTTGGAATATGTCCCGTAGGAATAATCGCAAAGTGGTCGCTGATTTTCGTGTTGTCAAAGATCCGTTTATTCGGCTTAACCCAGTTATTGTTCAATATCTTCGCAGCGAACTGTTGGAAGTTATTGATTTCACTGATTTTACTTAAGGTTTCTTTAACCGAAGGTAAGTAGTCTTCCGGCAAATGACGCGAATCAGTACGCGGATAGGTCAGCACTTTATGCTTTTCGTACAATGCTTGCGCTAGGCCTAATGTGTTCTTGGCGGAGAAACCAAACTTAGAATTGGCCTCACGCTGCAGACTAGTCAAATCAAATAAGGCTGGCGCCATCTGCGTGGCAGGCTTCGATTCTTCTGTAACGTTGCCCTGTTTACCACGACATGCGGCGACAATAGACTCCGCTGCAGCCTTACTCCATAAACGCTCTGGTTTACGCTCTGGATCATGCTCATCTTTTTTGAATTGATGGTCGAGCCAACGACCTTCATAAATGCCAGCAGCGCAAACGAACTCGGCACGCACTTCCCAAAAGTCGCGTGACACAAAGTTCTTGATCTTTTCTTCACGTTCAACAACGATAGACAGTGTCGGTGTCTGCACGCGGCCAACGGTCGTTAAATAGAAACCACCTTCCTTGGAATTAAAGGCGGTCATCGCACGAGTACCATTAATACCGATTAGCCAATCGGCCTCAGATCGGCAACGCGCCGCGTCTGCCAGAGGTAACATTTCCTCATCGGAACGCAACTTCTTAAAGCCGCTACGAATTGCATCTGCGGTCATCGATTGCAGCCATAAACGGCTCACCGGTTGCTTCGCTTTTGCGTGTTGCGCAATCAAACGAAAAATCAACTCACCTTCGCGGCCCGCGTCACATGCGTTGATGAGTGCTGTCACATCTTTACGCTTGATCAGTTTGTTCAAGACCTTCAGACGTGATTCAGTTTTGGCAATCGGATTAAGCGCAAAATGCGGCGGAATCATAGGCAAATGAGCAAATGTCCACTTGCCACGTTTGACGTCATACTCTTCAGGAACAGCGATTTCTAAGAGGTGACCCACCGCCGATGACAAAATATACTCGTCGGATTCAAAATAATCTTCGTACTTTGTGAACCCGCCCAAGGTCTTCGCAATATCGTTTGCGACCGAGGGTTTCTCAGCGATGATGAGGGTCTTTGTCATAGTTGGGCTTCTGCTTTATTCGAATTGTATTGGGTAAAACGCGACATTTTTCTGTTGTGCACCACGTTCATATTCAGCCTGCCTACATCTACTTGCTCCCAAATAATTGACAGGACGCTGTATCCGAAGCGCCATTAGTAGTAATAGGGCAATAAAGAGCACGTATTCGGTGACTTCCACCACTATTTTTACGTGACACTCGCCTAACTAAAGTGAGAAAAATGCTATATATCAGCGGGGAATAATAAACGGAATGAATGGCGAACTGCAATAGAGTCGAAGAATTTGCCACAAATAAACAATGAATTAGCGCAAATTTCAGTGCAATAGCCGTGGCTCCTGGCTCTCTTCAAGTAGCAAAAGTTCATCAAACATCAACATATCGGGCTCCCGTCCTTGACTCCAAAGTAACATAAGGACGATGATTTTCAGTTTCTCAATTGAGATCGGAGATTCACCGACCGCGAGCGCTCTTTCAAGAACAATTTCGCGTTGCTGAACATTAATGAGCTTAGTAAAGTAAAGATGTTCAATAAACCCTATTGCGGATGCACCGAGCATGGAATGTTCTTGCTCTGTATAGACGCGAAAGCCCGCAGCAAATTCTTCTATTTCTGCTTGGGATGAACCGCTATGTAGATTATTCAATCCATGAAGCCAATCCAAAGCCTCAACAATTTCCTCATCATCAAAACCAATTGCCGACAGTTTTTTTGCAAGGACTATTGAATCTGGACATGATTCAGGGCGGTAGTAAGTTTCGTAAAGATAGACTAAGATATCAAACATGCAACATTAATTCTTTAATAAGGTGTTTCAAAAGCAAATGTCCCCGTGCCACAAAATCTGATTTGGGTACATCAACTGATCCTTTGGATCATGCCTCCGGGCAGAGTTTCTAATACACCTTGCATTTCAAGCGCGAATACTCTAGCGCTCAATTCCGAAACTTCAATACCGGATTGTTCTACTAAGGTATCGAATTGGATGGGATCATACCCGATATGGGCCAATAGCGTATCAATTGTCATTTCCTCATGCGTTGATAGCGTCTGTGCCCCGAGCTTGCTGCTCGTGGAGAGGTCAGCGAACTCTTCGAGCACATCCTGAGCAGACTCAACTAACTTTGCGCCCTGTTTAATTAGCTGATGACAACCCCTTGCCAATGGGGAATGAATTGAACCTGGAATTGCAAACACCTCGCGTCCTTGCTCTGCTGCCATTCTTGCGGTGATCAAGGAACCAGATTGAGCTGCTGCCTCAACCACGAGTACCCCTCGCGCCAAGCCAGAGATGATACGATTTCGTCGCGGAAAGTTAGCAGCTAAGGCACCTGTGCCGAGGTGATACTCACTGACTATGCAGCCATGCTCGACAATCTGATGAGCGAGCTGTCGATTTCGCGCTGGATAAACAATATCGATACCAGTTCCAATCACAGCAATTGTGCCGCCAGAACCGCTCAAACCACCAATGTGTGCGGCGGTATCCACACCTGCAGCCAAGCCCGAACTGATGCACCAACCAGCCAAACTCAACGCTTGTGAAAATGCTTCGGCGTGCAATTTCCCTTGTTGAGTCGCATTGCGACTACCGACAACGGCCAGTATTGGTTTGTGTAAGTAAGACAAATCCCCTTTTACGTAAAGCAATAAAGGAGGATCGGGAATTTCTAATAACTGCGTCGGATAAGACGGGTGGCCGAGATAAATTAAGGAATTACCGGCATGCTCTAGCCAAGTATTGGTTGTTGATAATTGTGCCCATGTTCGTTCACCTGGGTCCTGCTTAATTGCTTTGGCAATCTTTGAAGAAACACAGGTGTTCAGATCTTCGAGCTCGGCTTCAAATATGTCTTGGGGCAAACCAAATTGACCTAGCAATTTGCGTGCATTCTGATTGCCCAGCCCAGGTACCAGTAGCAAACGTAGCCAGTATTGCCAATCCTGATCAAACTGCCCCTTCACACACGTAAGCCTTCACAAAGATTAGCGCTCAGGCGACTGCACTTGATCGCCCACATTTACCGTATCAGTTACTTCCATCACCAAACCATAGGAGATGTTTTTAAATACACGGAAAATAAACAAGCGACCATACACCTCATCTGGCATACGAATTGGCTTCTTGTCGTTCGTACGATCTGGAATGATCTTGCCGTACCTTGCCAATTCCAATACGGAACCAACATCAAGACCTGATTTTGAACCACGATTGATACTCACAATATTATTTTGGCCAGCCACACTAACACCGCCATACACCGCCACTATCCTAGCTTTAACTTCTTGCTCTGGTCGATGTGGTACGTAATTAATGATTGGCGTTGGCGGGATAGCAACAAGGCGATCACCGATTCCCATTTCTTCCTTAGAAGTAGTCACAGTGAACGTATCAACGCCATCTTCGGTTTTTGCTTTCTTGTCTAGTTTAACTGTGCCAACGAAAACAGCCTCATAACCAATTACTTCACGTGTATCTGGATCTTTCAAGGCGACGCCGGGTCGGAACACTTGGAACGAAGATCCGCCTTTCAGGTCACCACGTACATAGGTTCTATCGCCTTTGCCCATAAATACGCGACCTTCTTGTGCCGCCACAATTCGCGGTGCTGTCAAAAATTCGTCTTTATCGATGATCAGCGGCTGAGAAAGATAGGGTTCAATTAAGTTATTGGGAATTGCAGTAATTGCATTTCCACCTTCTGCTCCGAGCGAGCGTGTCTGTGGCGACAATTTTGTGACGCCATTTGCCCCCTCGACAATCGGCGTACCTAAGCGCAGCCGACCATTTGCTCGATCAAAATAAACAATCTGATTTGGATAAATCCAATGCGGATTCCGGATTTCCTCTTTGTTCATACCCCAAACTTCAGGCCAGCACCAAGGATTTTGCAAAAACTTTCCGGAAATTGCCCATAATGTGTCGCCCTTCACCACCACGTGTTTATCAGGTGCATCCGGCAAGAACATGCACTTGCTGCTCAATTGCGCTGGGCTTGTGCGCACGGACTCTTGTCCAAAAGCTGGTAATGAAACCGCAATTGGTAAGGCAAAAGCGAGGGCGATTGTGCTAAACTTTTTCATGAATTTTTCCGATGCATGTAACTGATTCCAGGGCAAGCTTCATTGTTAGAGCAAACAGCTGCGTATTCCAAAACTGAATTGCGCGCCGAATGTCCTTGGCAAACTTACCAAATTGAATCAAATTCTGCCCATAAATCCTTGAACTAGCAAGAGAAACCGCACTGCGGAGGCTCTAGCTTGTTGTGAAATGTCTTATGTCTATACTTAATATTCTGCGCTACCCAGATCCCCGCTTGCACAAAGTTGCCAAGCCTGTCACCGTTTTTGACGAGAAACTCAAGAAGCTCGTGGCAGACATGGCCGAAACCATGTACGACGCGCCGGGCGTTGGACTCGCTGCCTCGCAGGTCGATGTTCACGAACAATTAGTGGTTATCGATGTTTCTGAGACCAATGATCAACTGCAGGTCTTCATTAATCCGGAAATTATCTGGTCCAGCGACGAGCGCAAGGTCTATGATGAAGGTTGCTTGTCGGTGCCTGGTATTTATGACGACGTAGAACGTCCAGCCGAAGTCAAAGTACGCGCGCTAGACGCCGATGGCAAACCATTCGAGCTGCACGCTGACGGTTTATTGGCCGTCTGTATTCAGCATGAAATGGACCATTTGAAGGGTAAAGTCTTTGTTGAATACTTATCTCCGCTTAAACGTAATCGCATCAAGGCCAAGCTGCAAAAAGAAGAACGCGAGATGAATAAGAAGGCGGCGCGTCGATGAAAGTCATCTTCGCAGGGACCCCTGAATTTGCGGCAACCGCGCTCGACGCCATTATCAAGGCGGGTTTCGAAGTTCCTTTGGTGCTGACGCAACCAGATCGCCCGGCCGGACGCGGTATGCAATTACACGCGTCTGCCGTCAAACAACTGGCACTCCAACACCAAATCCCCGTAGCACAGCCCATCTCTTTGCGCCTCGATGGAAAATATCCTGAAGTCGCGAAAGAAGCTCACGAATTACTACAAGCAACCGCACATGACATCATGGTGGTAGCTGCCTATGGCCTGATTTTGCCGCTGTCAGCCTTAAGCATTCCTCGCTTAGGTTGTATCAATATTCATGGTTCGCTGCTACCACGTTGGCGTGGGGCAGCCCCAATTCATCGAGCGATTGAGACAGGTGATACTGAGACTGGCATCACCATCATGCAGATGGAAGAAGGCCTTGATACTGGACCTATGCTTCTCAAACGGGCAATCCCTATCGGACCACACGACACCACCGCCAGCCTGCATGATCAATTAGCCAAGCTCGGCGGCGAAATGGTGGTCGATGCGCTTAAACAGCTCAGCAGCGGACCGTTACCTGCGGTCGTTCAACCAGAACAAGGTGTGACCTATGCCGCAAAGATCAGCAAGGAAGAAGCTGCACTCGATTTCCAAATGAGTGCGATCGCTGTCGACCGCAAGATTCGTGCATTCAATCCTTTCCCTGCCGCGCATGGCAAACTCGACGACACCGTTATCAAATTTTGGCGCGCTGAAGTGCTTACCGGATTTCAAGGGCGAGCAAGTAGTGGCGAGGTGATCGAGGTCAGCGGTGATGGTGTCATCATTGCTTGCGAAAATGGAACCAGCGCCATCCGCGTATTGGAACTACAAAAGCCCGGTGGCAAACGTTTGCCTGCCCACGAATTCTTAAAAGGCTTTCCTATCAAATCTGGGCAAGTCTTTCACTAATCTTTCACTAATCGACTCGGCACAACTACTTCTGAGGCTCGCTAGACAAGGGCGATCCTGGTTTTAACGATAGCCTTGCTCATCTTGTCACACCAGCATCATCAAGCCGCTTTACAATAGATACACTATTGAGGGGATGTACATGGATGCACAACAATTATCCTATGGCGCCGACCTGTCTGGACTCATTTGCGGTTACCTGTTCGAGAACCAGCAGGCGGGTCGTCCACTGCAAACAAATGAAGTGATTGACTGGTTGAACGCGGAGACACGCAAACCAGAAGGCGCATTTCTATGGCTGCATTTCAATCTGGCTCATAGCGCCACTGAAAAATGGCTACATGATCATACCGATTCACCAGAAGAGTTTTTTGAATCGCTACATCAAGGCTCACGCTCCACGCGAATCGAACATGCCGACCAGCATTTGATTGCGGTTATCAATGATGTGCTACATGACTTCAGCTTTGACCCGTCAGAGATCGCGACATTGTGGATTAATCTCAATAGTAAATTGATGATTAGTGCCCGCCGTAAACCACTGAAGTCAGTCGATCATTTACGCAACGCTGTCAATCGTGGCGAAATTTTTCACTCGCCCGCGGAATTGCTGACGCATCTACTACGAGATCAAGCCGACGTACTAACCGGCATCGTACGCGATGCGACCACCAAGATTGATGATGTTGAAGATCACTTTCTCTCAGAACGGATGGGGAGAAAACGTGCCAATCTGGGTGAACTACGGCGTTTATTAGTAAGGCTACAGCGCTTGCTGGCACCTGAACCCGCAGCACTGTTTCGACTCTTACAAAAACCGCCGATCTGGATGGCAGAAAATGATGTGCACGAGCTGCGGCAATCGACCGAGGAATTCTCTGTCGTACTCAGCGATATGGCGTCCTTACAAGAACGCATCAAATTGCTGCAAGAAGAAATTGCTGCCCACGTTGGTGAACAAAATAATCGTTCGCTATTCTTGTTGACTATCGTGACCGTGCTCGCCTTACCGATCAACATCATCGCTGGTTTGATGGGCATGAACGTCGGTGGCATTCCCTTAGCTCAAGATGAACATGGTTTTTGGATCGTCGTCGCGATCGTCGTCAGCTTTACGATTTTGGCCGTGTTGTTTGTGTATCGTCGTGGAGACAAGGACTCATGAACTACCTTGCGCTTAAACATCTACACATTACTTGTGTGGTTCTCAGTTTTAGCTTTTTCCTGACGCGCTTTTATTGGCGACTC
Organism: Oxalobacteraceae bacterium; assembly: GCA_947464955.1. Classification (GTDB taxonomy): domain Bacteria; phylum Pseudomonadota; class Gammaproteobacteria; order Burkholderiales; family Burkholderiaceae_D; genus Undibacterium. The sequence goes on along the minus strand of CANHZI010000008.1, from coordinate 39,685 downwards.
AATGCAGCCGAAAAATTACAACAAAAATGGGTAAAGATCACCCCGCACATCATCGACACGGTTTTACTTTTGAGCGCTATTGCTATGGCATGGTTGGCGCAACTAAATCCATTACAGCACGCCTGGCTATTTGGAAAAATTTTCGTACTCATCAACTATATTGTGTGCGGCAGCATCGCGCTCAAGTACAGTCCTAGCCGCCAAGGACAAATTCTTGCTTTTTGCGGGGCAGTATTTAGTTTTGTCTTGATTGTTAGCCTTGCGATCAACAAACACCTAGTACCTATGTAACAGTATCGTTTAAGCTAGCGCTCATCTCAATCAACGATAATGAATGGAGACCACGATGCACGGATTTAAGAAAGTCTATTTAGCTCTCGCATTAGCCACGCTTGGCATGTGTAGTACCTCGCTCGCTGATGATCTCAGCCAGATTAAAGCGAATATCGATAGTGGTAAGACAAACGCCACGCAAGTGCTGCAGCAATATCAACAAACGAGTAAAGCACTTAACTCAAAACTAAATGCTGTGACCGCCTTACGCTTAGAAGCGGAACAGGAAGCCAAACTGGCAGATAGTCAAACAACAAACCGTGGCATCTTGCACGGCCTGCCATTAATGGTGAAAGACAATATTGCGGTTAAAGGCATGGTCACCACTGCGGGTTCACTGGCTCTCGCGGAAAACATGGCTGACAGCGATGCGTTTATCGTTCAGAAATTACGCAAAGCTGGCGCTGTCATCGTTGGCAAAACCAATCTCAGCGAGTGGGCGAATTTCCGTTCTACCAAATCGACTAGCGGCTGGAGTAGTGTTGGCGGCCAAACCCGTAACCCCTACGATGTGAGCAAGAGTCCTTGCGGTTCTAGTTCTGGCTCGGGTGCTGCCGTAGCGGCACGCATGATTCCCGCAGCGATTGGTACAGAAACCGACGGCTCTATCGTGTGCCCAGCGGCGGTCAATGGCTTAGTTGGCCTCAAACCAACCCTAGGCTTGGTCAGTCGTCACGGCATCATTCCTCTCTCGCATAGCCAAGATACAGCGGGGCCTATGACTCTCAGCGTCAGAGATGCGGCTCTAATTCTCAACGCCATCGCTGGCAGTGACGCGAATGATCCAGCGACCATAAACGCCGATCAGAAACGCGCTGCCGATTACACCTCCGGCTTAGACAAAGAAGGGCTCAAAGGTAAGCGCTTAGGTATTGTGAAAAATCTTAGCGCTGGCTATGACAAAGCGACGCTGGCCTTATTCCGTCAGAGTATTGAAACCCTCAAAGCACAAGGCGCAATTGTAATCGATGGCATAGAATTACCTCACCTAGCCGATCTCGATAAGCTAGAACTCCCGCTATTACTCAATGATTTCAAGACTGACCTTAATCAATATCTGGCTACTGCACCAAGCCAAGTGAAGGTGCGCAATCTAGCCGACATCATTCGTTTCAATCAAGCACATCGCAAACAGGTCATGCCGTACTTCGGACAAGAGATTATGCAAATGGCACAAGCGACGGGTCATATGAACGACCTTGCCGCTTCTCAACCGGGTATTTTAGCCCGCACGAAAGTAATAGATTCAACGATGAAGCAACATCAGCTCGACGCCTTAATCGCACCGACCACAGGTCCAGCTTGGAACATCAACTACAAAAAAGGCGACATCATTGCTGGTAGTTCCAGTTCGCCGGCAGCGATTGCGGGTTACCCCCACCTCACTGTCCCGATGGGTCTGGTAAAAGGTCTGCCCGTCGGTCTATCTTTCTTTGCTGGCGCGTGGACTGAGTCAAATTTGTTGAAGATGGGCTATGCCTTCGAGCAAGCACGCGCAGCCTTGCCAGCACCGAGCATCAAATATCCCTAATTCTGCGAATCTGAAGCCCCAAAAGTAAAAGCCCGCTTTTCGACAAAGCGGGCTTTTTTCGCAAGTGGTGTACTGAGATTACGCTTCAACCATCCACACCATGGTATCCGCTGTTTGATCGAATGGCAGGATACGTCCGACCAAACGCGCCTCAAAAAAACTACCGTCTTTACGTTTTAAACGATGTATCACTTCGATCGCAGTATCAGGATCGAGACGTTCACCAATCAAGGTTCTAAAGTCTTGATAGGCTGCTTCGTTTGCGTGCATATTTAACACCGACATACCGATCAACTCTTTGGGATCTTTGTAGCCCAACACTTGTGCCAATTTAGGATTCGCGCGCATGATCTGCTTGTTATGCACCAGCATCAAGCCGATTGGAGTGTGGCTAAACAAGATCTCTAACTCACTCGCCAATTTTTTATATCGATCGCGACCTGAGCGCAGCAAATCTTCATAATGCTTTACTTCTAGCTCGTGCTTCTTACGCTCGGTAATGTCGAGATGCGTACCAACCATGCGCAAGGCCCTGCCGTTCTCATCCCACTCGACCACGCTTCCGACCGACAACATCCAGCGCCAATCACCCGTTTTAGAGCGTAGGCGGAATTCGGCTCGAAATGCAATTTCGCCGTGGGATTTGAAATGATTTTGATACGCCTGCTTAAGGCCAGCCACATCATCAGGATGCAAACTTTCATTCCAGAAGAAGTCCCAGAATTTTTCGGTGTGATTAAAATAATCCTGCGACAGGCCAAGAATCTCAGCGTAGTCAGGCGCGAACTGGCCATGCCCTGTTTGCACATTCATGTCGAACATGCCCAAACTCGTAAATCGCATCGCTGCGTGCAGTTGACGTTCGGTCGAACGCATTTGCTGCTCGCGAATTTTACGGTCCGTGACATCGACTAGGAAGCCATGCCAAATTACGCTACCGTCCTCTTGTCGCGTGGGATAAGCTTCACCAAATAGGTGCCTCTCACCCTGACTCAAACGCAAACGGTAATCCAAATGCCACACATGCAAACGCATGGCCGACTCTTTCATCGTATCGCGCAGATTTTCGATATCGTCTGGATGGACTAAAGAAAACATCGGTGCGGCATTTTCACGAACTTGCGTAGCACTTACACCATGTACGATGTCAATCGCATCGCTGGCATACGGAACCGCACAATGCCCGCCTGGGAATCGTTGGAATTGATAGAAAAAAACACGCGGTAATTCTCGCGACAAATTCGCCAATACGGTGTGACTCCGGAGCAATTGCTCTTTACGTTCACGTTGCGCTGTAATATCAGCGATCACACCTTGAATTCGCACGGCCTTACCAACGGGACTCCTTGATACCACCACACCTCTTGCCCTAACCCATTTCCAACGACCATCGCGGCATTGAAGGCGGTGATCTTCTGAAAATTGAACTGAACGTCCTTCGATACAGGCTCGAATGGCGGGTATCGTACTCTTCGCATCATCTGGGTGAATACGACTAAACCACTCGTCGATATGGTGGCCCCATTCTCCTGCCGGATAGCCAAGTAATTCTTGTAATTGTTCCGGGAATTGAACTTCGTTATCCGGTACTTGCCAGTCCCAAATAAATTCCCCTAAGAGCTTGAGCAGACGCGATGTTTCCGCAGCCTGATCAGCTGCACTAGGTACTATCCGTCCCAGCTTGCCTGAGTCCGTGTTTAAAAAAGGAGTGGAAGTTGCCGACATGTGTAAATACTTGGTAAATATTTCTGAATTAGGTTCAAATAGTGAACCTGTTTCGCCACTTTGTCACTGCGGAAATCTGTCAAAAAACCAGTTTTTTCGTCTAAATCTGAAGTTCCGGGTTTTCTCTGACAAAAATCATGTCTTTACGCTTGTTCGTACTAGACATTGGCCTTTGACTTCTGATCATCATGACTTAAAATACTGAATATATATACAGCATTCAAATAGCTCATGTCCGCTTTAGCTCAGCCTCAAAGAAAAATTATTCATTGCGACTGTGATTGTTTTTACGCTTCAGTTGAAATGCGCGATGAGCCTAGTCTATGTGAAGTACCTTTAGCCATCGGAGGTAAAGCTGATCAACGCGGCGTAATCGCGACCTGCAATTACATCGCCAGACAATTCGGCGTACGCTCAGCGATGCCGACATCCCAAGCCTTAAAGCTATGTCCTGATTTGGTCATCATGCGACCAAACATGGAGAAGTACCGCATCGCCTCTAAGCAAATTCTGTCCATCTATCGCGACTACACTGAACTCGTTGAACCGCTATCTTTGGACGAAGCTTATCTTGATGTGACAGGCGCTTTGCAACACCAAGGCAGCGCGACACGGATCGCCCAAGAAATACGCGCTCGCATTTCGAAGGAAGTCGGTATCACAGCCTCGGCCGGCGTAGCGCCGAATAAGTTCCTTGCGAAAATCGCGAGCGACATCAACAAACCCGACGGTATGTTTGTGATCTTGCCAGACCAAGTTAATGATTTTATTGCGACGCTGCCTGTCGCCAAATTATTTGGCGTTGGCAAAGTGACGGCAGCCAAACTCCATCAACTGGGAGTTCAGCAATGCCAAGATCTATTGGCGTGGTCTTTACCTGAATTACTGCAGCAATTTGGAAAACTCGGCGGCAGCTTGTATTCACTGTGTCGCGGTATCGATAACCGTCAAGTGCAAGCGAGTTCCGAACGAAAATCAGTCAGTGTCGAAGAGACCTACACCCGTGATTTACCTGATCTCGCCGCTTGCATTGCGGAAGTGCCGGAATTGTATGCTTCGCTCGTCAAACAAACCGAACGCACCAAAGCTGTCGATCACATCCATAAACTCAACATCAAAATTCGCTTCAATGACTTCAAGCAAACCACGGTGGAATGTAGAGCCAGCGCGCTCGATGAAGCGACCTTTGTCGAATTGATCAAGACCGGCTACCAACGGCGCCAGCTTCCTGTGCGTTTACTCGGTCTTGGAATCGGTTTGGCAGAAAAAAACGATGACGATCAGCTGTCTTTATTTTGACGCGGCGAGCTCTTCGACGATTTGCGCACCTAGGCGTAATGCAGTCGATACCAGAGCATCGATATCTGCCGCATTGGTACGATGATTCACAATCGCAGCGCGTATCGCCAAGCCTTGCGGCAAAATATTGGTCGACGGTGCAACGATGCCCGACTCTTGTAAAGCAACAGCGAGTTTTGAATTCAAAACGTCTGATTGCGGCCCACGATAACGGAAACAAACAATATTCAAAGACACGGGTGCCAACAATTCTAAGTTTGGTTCGGCTTCGATTTTCGTTTTCAAATACTGGGCGAGATCGCAGGTTTGTTGGATCACTTCACCGAGACGCTGTGCACCATAGACCTGTATCGTGAACCACGTCTTCAATGCACGGAATCCACGCGATAAATCTGGGCCAAAGTCACAAGGCCAAGGTGAACCAGCCGCCATGCCACGATGTTCGCGACGCAAATAACCCGCCGCTGCCGCAAAACTATCGTAATGCAATTGCCCATCGCGCACCAAGATAAAGCCGGCGTCATAGGGTACTTGCAACCATTTATGGAAATCGAAAGCGATGGAATCAGCGCGCTGAATCCCGCACAAACGCGGGGCAATTTTAGGCGCCAACATCGCCAAAGCACCAAAGGCACCGTCGACATGGAACCACAATTTTTCTTCTTCGGCGATATCGGCCAATTGCGATAAATCGTCAATCGCACCTACGTCTACCGTACCCGCTGTGCCTGCTAAGAAGAAGGGTGTGAAACCAGCTGCACGGTCTGCTTGGATTTGTGTGCGCAAAGCTTCGCAATCTAACTCGAACTGCGCAGACATCGGTATCACACGTAAATGTTGAGTACCTATACCGGCCAAATCCATCGCTTGTTTAATGCAGGCGTGTGCACCTGCCGAGGTGTAGGCGACTAACTGTCTTTGATCTTCATGCAAACCCAGTTTGCGGGTGTCTTGTCCCAACGCTTTAGTTTTGGCAACCCACAAGCCAATCAAGTTCGCTAGAGAAGCGCCAGTCACAAAAATGCCGGTGGCAGTGCTAGGAAACTCAAACAGTTCTGCCATCCAACGCGTAATTTGGCGTTCCACTTCAACCGGCATTTGGTCACGGCCACCGACATTGGCATTCACACCGGCTGCCAACATTTCGGCTAACATCCCTACTGGGTTACCACCACCCTGCACCCATCCCATAAAACCTGGATGTGCATTACCGATGGCGTAAGGCAAAATATTTTGTTTAAAGCTTTCGTGTGTTTTTTCCAAGCTTTGCCCTTGACGCGGCAATGCTTGCAAAAATTGCTGACGCACATCGGCCGGCGCGGATTGCCACACAGGGCCTTCACGTAAGTTTTGCATGTAATCGAAAATATCATCGAGCATACGATGGCCTTGCTGACGCAAAGCATCCCAATCGGCTGCTGTTTGTGGGTCTAGAGATGTGGTTTTCGGTGCTTGCATAACAATACGATAGGAAACGCGGGTGGTAAGCTTAACTCAAAACGGCCTCGAACGAGGAAGCCGCATTATCTACGACTCAGAACGATCCGTGGGAAGTTTTCCTCGAAATCTCGTATCAAAGTAGAAATTGCACTGAAAGTAAGGATGCATTAACAGAATGAAGGCCCACAAAAACAAAAAGAGCACAGACAAGGCTGCGCTCTTTCAATAAAACCGTAATTGGAGCTTCGATCTAAGCTTGGTCTCTTAGCAACAAACCAGCCTTGCTTTCCAAATCTTTGGAAATCTCGATAACTTCTTTCGAAGGAATCTGACGAATCACGGTATTGGTCTCGCGATCCACCACTTGCACCACCATGCGCCCAGATCCTTGATCGATGTTGAAGTTCACACCATTGTTGGCATTCATCATCCGATTGATCATTTCCACCGATTTTTTCAAATCAGCATCGCTGACTTCGACTTCAGCATTAGGCTTGGAAGTTGGCTTTTCGGCATTGGCTTTTAAATTGACTCGATTGCCAGCACGCACGTCGACAGTCGCACCAACAGCAGGGATGCTGGTCGCGCCGCCTGATATTTGATTGATACTCATGTCTTTCCCCAATAATAAAACGATTACATCAACTTTTGACCCGTATTGTAATTAACGGCCGAAAGCAGGGAAAGTTTAACGAATATTTGTAAACTTAGTGTCAGCCTAGAGCTAGATCAAGGCAATGCCAAAGAAAAGAGGGACTGCGCTTGGAGATAATGACAAGAAGTCATTTTATGGCGCGCCAGACACGATTCGAACGTGCGACCCCAGCCTTCGGAGGGCTGTACTCTATCCATCTGAGCTACTGGCGCTATGAGAAAAACCAAAAATAGGCGCGTATTCTAACCTAAATTGTCATCCATCTCTTTGAGATTTAAGGTGTAATTTGTGGAATTCTTCGCAAATCGGGGCGTTTCTTCGGGCGTGAAGCACTATTTTTCGTTCCAAATAGTAAGCTTTGCCTCTATAATCTGATGTTTTACGCTAGCTATCTTGTTGTCATCGGCTGCGCGCAACCAGTTACAGACTATTTTTTGCATTGAGGAAATCATGAGCGACTCTCACAATCAACACGAAACAGCGATTAAAACGCCCAAGCAACTGATCGTTGCCGTGGTTGCTGGCTTCCTGGTACCTATTCTGATCATCGTTTTGTTGGTGAAGTATGTTTCCAGTGACAATAAAGTCGGCGCAGGTTCAGCTGGCCAAACACCAGATGCCATCGCAGCACGTATTAGCCCAGTCGCAAACGAAGGCTTCACATTCGTTGATGCCAGCGCACCAAAGACTTTGCAATCTGGCGAAGCCGTATATAACGCAGCTTGTGCCGCTTGCCACGCCACTGGTGCAGCAGGTGCGCCGAAATTCGGTGACGCTGGTGCTTGGGGTCCACGTATTGCACAAGGCTACGACACCGTATTGAAACACGCGATCGAAGGTATCCGTGCAATGCCTGCTAAAGGTGGCAATCCAGATTTGGATAATGTTGAGGTAGCACGTGCCGTAGTTCATATGGCAAATGCTAGCGGCGGCAAGTTTAAGGAACCTGAAGTTAAAGCAGCAGCTGCTGCCGATGCTTCTGCAAAATAAGCACCAATCGAATTTTTAAAAAGCCAGTCGCCGACTGGCTTTTTTTTCGCCTACCTTTTTATTTCCCGCAATCGGTTACCCATGCCTGCACACTTAACTCGTAATAACACTTAGTGCGCAAGTTTTGTCAGGCGGCTCGTTAAACCGATCTCTACACTGAGCATCAGGTCAACCGACCCGACTAGGAGAAGCCCTTGAGTAACAACAGCAAACGTGACGACAATTTGAGTTCCATCGAACAACGATTACGTAACGTCTTGCACTACATCGATCAGCATCTCGATGAAGATCTGTCAGTCGATACTCTGAGTGCGGTGGCACATCTATCACCGTTTCACTTTCATCGCGTATTTTCATCACGATTTGATATCAGTGTGTTTCAGTACGTGCAGTTGTGCCGCTTTAAAAGTGCGTCTTACCGCCTCGCCTATCGACCTCAAGATCAAGTAATTGATGTCGCTTTGGATCACGGCTATGACGAACCTGAGAGCTTCGCACGTGCCTTCAAGCGGCATCTTGGTCAATCACCGTCTGCCTTCCGTCAATCGCCAGATTGGCGGCATTGGTATGACTTTCAACAGCCATTGAAAAACCTGAGGAATCAACACATGAGATCTACGCCACAAGCAATCGCCAAAACGGAAATTCGCTGTATTGATTTCGGCGAAACTGCTATCGCTGCTTTTGAACATCGAGGTGACCCGGCTCTGATCGGACAATCCATACGGCAGTTCATCGAATGGCGTCGTGCGCAAAAGCTTTCGCCACAAAGCTACGCTACCTTCAATATTCTGTATGATCACCCAGAACTGGTGGCGCCGAAGGATTTTCGCTTCGACATCGCCACCGCGATCGACGGCCGTGATCTGCATGAACTACAACACAGCTTGGTGAACAGTATCGTCATCAAGACCATCCCCGCGGGTCGTTGTGCTGTCATGCGACATTATGGATCAGACGACAATCTCGAACTATCGATACGACAATTGTATGAAGAATGGCTTCCGCAAAGCGGAGAGGAACTACGCGATTTTCCGCTGTTTTTGCAGCGTCGGAATTTCTTCCCAGAAGTGAATGAAGCGGCTTTAGAAACCGATATTTTCTTGCCGATTGTTTAGTAAATGCTTTTGTTTGTGAAGTTTGTGTTGATCTAACTCACCTGACTTCACAAACGAACTGTGTTCAGCACCTAGACTTGCGCTATTTTTTTACGCCCTCTTGTTTTGGAGCTAGTCTAGGAAACTCGCCAGCCACGCGGAGGGGAGAAAAATCGTATTTTTCCACCAAGACCTTTGCTCTTGTCTTGAGTTCTAATTCATCACTGGGGTATGAATACTCCAAAATCTCTTTTACACCAAATCTCTCCAAGGTCGACTGCATAGGAAAAAACATCGCATCCCCATAAGGATTGTCGCGTTTAATTTTGATATCCATCGACCTAAGCTGGGACAGGCTAGTCAATTTTCGGCGTAATAATTTAACTATCCTATCTTCAACATCAAGCCCATCACGCACCGCATACTTTTTGCGACCTATGGCGACTATCCAATCTACTTGATTCGGCGGCAATGCCGCTTCCAGTTTTTCCATGAGGGATACATGAATACTCGGCTCCAACTGAAGTTTGCGCAAAAGCTGCCACTCATGAAGTGCCAAATCATCAAAGTTAGGCTCAGTCTTTTCCAACGAGGCTTGCAACTCAGTCTCACTCATTGCTGAAAAAGTTTCGATTTGTTTTTGACTCAAGTTCATTGAACCGTGGAATCCCAGCACAGCACCAGCTCGAAGTCGTTTCGTATGCCCTGCTAAAAATAAATTGTTCGCGCAGGACGACAAACAATAGCCATCGACTTCCACGCTCAATTTTCTGTCCACAATCAGTGAGCCGATACGCACTCCTTCGAGCAAGCTTCCGCCTTGAGATCGAACAATCAAGGTCGTTGTGGAATCCGTCAATGCATCTTTTAAGGCAAGGAAACTCTGGCCTGAAACAATTTTTCCAGTATAGAAAATCGTAGTTGAATCAACCCGCTTGATGTCAAAATTCGTGTTCTCTGCCAAACCAAGCTGAGGAACCATCAGCAACATCACGGCAAAAAAAGCGTTATAAAAGGAAAACATACGCCCACCAAAAAGTAGTCAAAATAGTATTTTAATATAAAAATGCTATTTTGTTAAAGTTTTTGCAATTTGTTGTGCGCGTCAAAGACATCGACTGCAAACCAGCAATCGATGTCTTTTACAATGGCGAGGAAGAGAGCTTACAAAGATGCCGCTAATTCAGCGCCTTCTTTGATCGCACGCTTAGCATCAAGCTCTGAAGCCAAAGCAGCACCACCAATTTTGTGGAACTTTGGACCCGACTCACTGACTTGTTGCGGCATCAATTCCGTCAGAGATTCTTGACCTGCGCACATGATCACGTGGTCGACATCCAATACTTGGGCTTGGCCGCCGACCACTATGTGCAAACCTTGATCGTCGATTTTTTGGTATTCAACACCTGCTAGCATCTTGACTTGATTGCGTTGCAAAGTCGCGCGATGGACCCAGCCTGAAGTTTTGCCCAAGCCCGCACCAACCTTACTGGTCTTACGTTGTAGGAGGTGGATTTCACGCAAAGGAGGCGCCACGTGCGGTACCACTAATCCACCATTTTGCTTCGCTTGCAAATCAATACCCCACTCACCTAACCATGTGTTCAGCGAAATCGGCAACGGAGTTGCAGGGTCATGTAAGAGATATTCCGCCACGTCAAAACCAATACCGCCAGCGCCGATGATGGCGACTTTTTTACCGACAGGCTTCTTGTGCAATAAGACATCGAGATACGACATCACTTTAGGATGATCAACACCTTCGATGCGCGGTGTTCTTGGCGTGATGCCAGTGGCAATGATGATGTGATCAAAGCCTTGAGCCACTAACTCTTCGCGCGTAACACGACGATTCAAATTGACTTTGACGCCGGTAATTTCCAAGCGCTTAGCAAAATAGCGCAAGGTTTCTTTGAATTCTTCCTTACCTGGAATTTGCATCGCAATTTTGAATTGGCCACCGATCGTGTCTGAACTGTCAAACAGGCTCACATCATGACCGCAGCTTGCGGCAACGGTCGCAGCCGAGAGACCTGCCGGACCTGCGCCCACAACAGCAACACGTTTTGCGATGGGTTTCTTCACATATTGCAATTCGGTTTCGTGTGCTGCACGTGGGTTGACCAAGCAGCTTGCGCGTTGATTCGAAAAGGTGTGATCGAGACAGGCCTGGTTACAAGCGATACAGGTATTGATTTCATCGACACGCCCCTCCGCCGCTTTCTTCACAAACTCTGGGTCCGCTAAGAATGGTCGTGCCATCGACACCATATCGGCCGTACCGCTCGCGATAATCTCTTCTGCCTGTGCTGGCATATTGATACGATTCGAGGCGATCACAGGAATCGATACTGCTTCTTTCAAGCGACCCGAGACACTCGCAAACGCTGCACGCGGCACGGAAGTGACGATCGTTGGCACACGCGCTTCATGCCAACCGATACCAGTGTTGAACAAGGTCACACCGGCTTTTTCCAGGGCCTGCGCCACGGTGACAACTTCTTCCCAGCTATTGCCGCCTTCAACCAAATCTAGGATCGAATGACGATACATGATGATAAATTTCTCACCGACGGCAGCACGCACACGACGCACAATTTCAACCGGTAAACGCATACGATTTTCGATTGAACCACCCCAACGATCAGTACGATGATTGGTGCGAACGCATAAGAATTGATTCAACAAGTAACCTTCGCTACCCATGATTTCAACACCGTCGTAGCCCGATTTCTGCGCCAAGCGTGCGCAACGCACGTAATCGCGTATCGTGCTCTCAATACCGGCTTCTGTCAGTGCTTTAGGTTTGAATTTGGAAATGGGTGCTTTCTTGTCTGAGGCAGAAACAATGAAGGGCTGGTAACCATAACGACCCGAATGCAAAATCTGCATCACGATCTTGCCGCCTTCTTCGTGCACCGCACGCGTCACTTTGCGGTGATTAAAAATATCACCCAAACTATTCATGGTGCCACCAAACGGTAACAACCAGCCGCGGCGATTAGGCGAAATACCCCCAGTGACAATCAAGCCGACACCGCCACGCGCACGTTCTCTGAAATAGGCCGCGAGCTTACCGTAGTTGTAGAAACGGTCTTCTAAGCCCGTGTGCATAGAACCCATCATCACGCGATTGCGTAATTGAGTAAAACCGAGATCCAAGGGTTCAAGCAAATGAGGAAAATGCGCGTTTGCCATAGCTAACCTATTCAAAAAACAAGATCAGGCAAGAATACACAAGCTTGCTCAAAATAGCGAAATTTTGACTAGTTGATAGTCTCTAAACTGTCTCGTAAATGTTTGTAAGAAAAACAGGGGAGATTCGTAACAAATGTAAATGTCTTTGGTTTTCCAGCGACTTCGATCTAGGCTGATCTATAGTTTTCCCATCGTTTGATTTGAAAATGAACTGCAATGCCTAATGATTACATACATCCGTCCATAAAGGCGCCACTTCTTCCGGTAGTTAACCAACTGTTGGAAGATCTGCGCTATATGGGGATACTCAAAAAGTACGGAAGCTTTTGCTTATTCATCAGCAGTTTAGTGCGCGACATCCTTCGCCAGCAGGGATTTCATGCAGAAATCACAAGTTGCCTTGTTAGAATTGAAAATCAACAGCAGCATTTTTTGCTCGGAGACAAGAAATATGCAGCACCAGATCAATTGGCCACCCATGTCATTTGCATTATTGATGACTCGGTTCTAATTGACCTAGGCTTGGGCAATGTACATAAAACGTTCGACCCCAACTTTTTCCAAGCAATTGTGCTGCCGTTTCAAGGGCAAGCAGAGGTGTTTTCCTATGCTAGGTTTGGAGAAGACCACCAAATGTTCTACCTTCGTGAGCCACAAATCGTACCTCTAGACGAACATCTAGCAACGCAGCAACCCCTGCTCGACAACACTTTAATGGAATACCAGCGTTACTGTAAAAATCGATTTCGCTTCAGCCTCGCTCGCGCTTTACGCTCTTTAGGAGCGCAACAAAGAAGGCCGTCACAGCCACTCACACGCAGCTTTGACGACACCTGGTGTCACTGACTGCGACATTAAGCGTAGGCTAACAAAAGATGTATTGCCGTATCGCTATCGAGCTCGCTTTCTTCAAGAGGTTGTGAAAAAAATGCCATTAGCTCGGCATTCGCTTTTGCTTCATTCTCGGAAAGCGCCTTAAAACCCATATTCCAGTGAGAAAAACTTCGCTCTACAATGGGCCTGTCAGCGATCAGAGTGACATGGTCATGCCGTCGATCTTCTTTGATTTTTTCAAACGTATGTTGCACATCTTTACGCTCACCCTCTAAGACCTGCAAAAATCTACCCTGTGCAAACAGAAGCATTCCTGTCATCGTACGCGCGGTATTATTTCGTACTGCGTGGCTGTGGATAGAATTTAACACTGAATCCTCAGTCGCTAGTTTGCTCATGTAGATTAACTGATGCAGCCCCATGGTACTCACTCCTTAAAAGAGATAACAAGAGATAACTTTACCAAGCATAGTAGAAGCTTTCCTTTTTCAGCGCAAAGAATTTTAGCTATCCTTTGCGCTGTATCGAATCAACTCAAATCGGCGCACCTGGGGGTATCGAAGGTAGGCCGCGCAATTTGACGCTATTGGGATCTCGCAAATACTTAATGATGAGTTCAGCGGCCTGTTGACGGCTTCCAGCCTGCGCCCCTTTGCCTGCATTTTTTTGCAACCATGAAGCAAGTTCCTGTAATTGCTGCCGAACTTGTGCCTGCACTTGCGGGTGCAGACGACCACTATCAAGCATGGACAAACTCGCATCGAGCACGACCCAATTCGCCGCCATTTGCACTGCTTCTCCAGCCACTACTTTGTTCGGAATAGCTTCGCGTTTCCAGGTTTGTGCAAAGACTTGTTGCAAGACTTCTTCGATGCTGAGCTGTTGTGTATCGCGCGCTTGCTGCCAAGCGAGACGATTAAAACGTGCGGCATCAAATAAGAACATGCTGGACTGAGCCGCAGCGGCTTCCACCGCAGAAAAAGCATCGAAAGCAACGCTCATGCGACCGCTGAAATATTCTGGTGTACGGTTGTAGCCCTCACTTTGCGGCGCTAAAGCGTCTATCAAACTCGCAGGTAAGGCAAGTTGCTCAGCGCGCAAACTGCTGATCAGCTTTTGTAGAGCGGCTCTTTGGGTCATTGCTGGAACGGTTTTTACACCGGCCTGCACGCGACCCTCGTTCGCATCTTGCGCCAAGCCATATTCGTACTCACCACCAGCAATCAAACGCGCCACAGCTTCGATCTGGTAGCGATGTAATAAGTAGACAGGAACCAAGCGCGCTTCCAATTCGCCGAGTTGTCGCTGCGGAGGCAAGGCTGCCAAAGAAAAGTGATCTAAAGCGTGGCGACGAATTGCCATCAACTGATCAAATGTCTTCAGTGAATCTGCACCATAGTCCCACAACAATCCATTGGGATGCATAGAGGCTGTCGGACGTGAATCGGCGTCGCCCACATATTGCAATCCCGCGGCTTTCGCTTTCACACGCAATTGGGCTAAAGCTTGTTGTTCATCTTGACCAGGGAAAGTGCCGTACAGATGCTGAATCACGAAATCATCCCATGGTCCCACACCGACTCCATACGCATCATTCACCTGAGGTTCACCTTTTGCATTGAGACTCAACACAGGATGCGGATAATCCATAACCGAGCCATTGCCCATTCGACTTGGCGCGAAATTATGGGCGATGCCCAAGGTGTGTCCAACCTCATGCGCCGCTAGCTGACGCAAACGAGCTAAGGCCATTTGCTCCGCCGCTTTTTTCTTTTCGGCAGAACTCATTTTTCCATACGGTGCTAACAGACTTTCAGCAATCAAAATATCTTGTCGCACACGTTGCGAACCCAGCGTCACTGTCCCCTTAATGATTTCCCCCGTACGTGGATCGGTAATCGCATTACCATAGGACCAACCACGTGTCGCCCTATGCACCCACATAATCGTGTTATAGCGTACATCCATAGGATCAACGCCTTCAGGCAAAAGCTCAACGCGGTAAGCATCTTTAAAACCTGCCTTCTCAAATGCGCTACTCCACCAGCGCGCGCCATCCAACAAAGCTGAGCGCACCGGCTCTGGCGTTCCGCGGTCTAAGTAGTACACGATCGGTTTCTTGACAGGGCTAAGCGCCGCATTGGGATCGACTTTCTCCAAACGGTGGCGCACCTGTAAACGCGTGACTATGCTATCTGCCAAAGGTGTACCAAAATCCATCACTTCATTATCAAAACCACCAGAGAATGGATGATAAATGCGCGACTGATAGTTTTCGGGTAGGCGCACCAGACTGATGTGTTGATGCATGCGCAAACTCTTAGGATCGGCCGCCACCTGTCGCACGTATTGACCTTCACCAGGGCCAGCGAAATTTAGCATCGCTTCTAATTCGGTATTATCGGGAAAGCTCTTTGCCTGCTGCGTCAACACCGCACTACGTTTCTCATCAACCACATAATTACCTTGGCGACTGCGGCTCAAGCTTTCAATCACACCATGTCGGTCACTCAGTAAGAATGAGGAAAAATCAATCAAGAACTGTTGATTTTCACTTGCTAAAATATCCCCTGCCCATAACACTGCACCCGCAAACGCTTCGCGCACAGAAGCCGATTCATCTTTACTATCGGAAGTAGCGATGAATCTCGTATTTTCTTGAATCAAATACAAGCGTTTGCCATGACGTTCGAAACGCACAAGCTTACTGGCGCCCGCCTGGCCACGATCTAATCCAATATCATTGGAACCAAGAGCCTGCGGCAGTGAACTTAACAAGATAAAGGAAGGCGATTGCTCGGGGACAGCTAAGTAAAGCTTTCCTTGATCGTGATGTGTCCACACATCAAAGAAGCCGGCATTCTTTTTAAAACCTGCAAGTTGAGAAGCGAAACTCGGGAAAGACGCCACCGAAGGGCTCGCCGCTGCTAGCGCAACTGATTGGGCGCTAGCATTGACGACAGTGATCGATAAAAAACTCAAAGCAATGACTTGGACGATTCGCTTGAATGCCAAGTTTGGGGCACGACGCATATTAGTTTCCTTCCAACTTGAATGTTACTTTTTGTGTGCAGATGTGGAATTTAATGTAAACCTGACTAGACTAACTATGATGTCAATTACAGGTGAAAGTTGCATACAACATTAAGAAATTTAGGATCGCACAGGATAGGAACTTTGAACAGGATTTTTAGTCCTATTGCTGTGGATGTCGCAAAATACCCGAGATGCAGTGACAAAGATTGGAATCACACTGGAATTTACCTACAATTACCAGCATCAACCTCGATAAAGAAAGACAGGTGTGCGATGAGATTGCCCTACGTTTTTATCTTGCTTTCGGCGTTCCTTCTTACGCAGACACCTATCGCCTATGCACAAACAAAAGAGCACATAAAGCTCTACACGATCGCCGAGTTCGACGCAAACGGCAAAGAAGTACCATTATCCAAAACTAACCTGCAACTACTAAGCTACATCGAGAACCAAGCCAATATCCAGTTTGACCTCAAGAGGGTCCCTTGGAAACGGGCTATCGAAAGTGCATTGAGCGGTGACGGCATGCTAATGGGTATGTCGATCACCAAAGAGCGACTGCAAAAATTTGTGTTTTCAGAGCCAATTAATGGAAATGGCAACTGGCTCGTGACGCGCTGTGATCGCAGCTTTAAGTTCGATAGGCTAGAGGATTTAAAAGGCAAGACAATCGGTATCGTCTCTGGCACCAGCGTTGGCGAAGAATTCGATCAACAGGCAAACCAACTCTTTCAGGTCGAACACGATACGGGTGCTGGAATTGCGCGCTTACAAAAATTGGCGATCAACCGAGTCGACGCCCTAATTTGGTACGGCGGGATCAGCAATGCAAAAGAAATTGAGGAATCCATCAACCGCCAATATGCCCAAAGAAAAGAAAAAGATGCGACTGCGTTTTGCGTGCCGAGCAAACCCGTGTCTATTTTGACCAATCATTTTGCTATGAAAATCGATCCACTCAAGAATCAAGTACTACAGCGAATCAGCGCAGCCATCATTAAAGGACGAAAAGATGGCAGTCTGCCTGCTTTGATGAACCCGAGCTGATACACTACGTTATTCGATCGCGTTCAAAAACACCTCTAATTCAATGACCACCGCCGCTCAAGTCAAAACACTACAAGGGAAATTCGTCGAAGGTTCAACCATGCGTCATGTCATCAACATGACTGCAACTGGCTCCGTTGGTTTAATTGCAGTGTTCCTAGTTGACGTTCTCAATCTACTCTATATCTCACAACTTGGTCGACATGAACTCGCTGCGGCCATCGGTTATGCAAGCACACTGTTATTTTTTCATACTTCAGTGTCGATTGGCTTATCGATCGCGGTAACCGCAACCGTCTCACGCGCCATCGGCAGTGGTGACTTCCCCTTAGCCAGGCAATTCGCGGCCAGCTCCATGTATTTGATTGCAGGCATCAGCCTCGTCATGGTGTGTTTAACGTATCCCGCACTCGATTTGCTATTACAAGTACTTGGGGCACAGGGCGAAACCGCTAGTCTCGCTGGGCGCTTTTGTCGTCTTGTTTTGCCCTCGATTCCGCTACTTGCTTTCGGTATGGCACTCAGTGCTTTGCTGCGTTCGGTCGGTGACGGCAAGCGCGCCATGTTCGTCACACTAGGGGCTGCCGCTGCAACCGCAATTCTTGATCCCCTATTTATTTTTGTCTTTGGCTTCGGGCTCGACGGTGCCGCTTACGCCAATATTTGCGCCCGTGTCGTGTTAGCCGGTGTTGGCTTTTATGGCGTGCTCAAAGTACATCAACTTTACGCGAAACCAAGCAAGGAAGTTTTCCAACGTGGCGCCAAAGCGTTTGCCAGCATCGGCATCCCAGCGATATTAACCAACGTCGCCACCCCCGTCGGCAATGCTGCCGTAACAACAGCCATCGCTGCCTATGGTGACCAAGCGGTGGCTGGTTGGGCCGTTGTTTCTCGATTAATTCCTATGGCATTCGCTGGCTTGTTTGCTTTATCTGGCGCAATAGGTCCTATTCTTGGCCAAAATCTTGGCGCCAAACGATTTGATCGCCTGCGTTCTACCATGCGTGATAGTCTCAAATTTACCCTGATTTACGTCAGCGTCGTATGGCTCTTATTGGCTGTCTTTAGCCACCTCATCGCCCGCGCATTCGATGCAACTGGCATGGCGGAGGATGTCATCGTTTTCTTTTGTATTTTTGTCGCTGGCAGCTTTTTGTTTAACGGCAGCTTATTTGTCGCCAATGCAGCGTTCAATAATCTTGGTTATCCCTTATATTCGACTGTGCTCAATTGGGGGCGCTCAACCATAGGCGTGATTCCTTTCGTCTATTTTGGTGGTCTGTGGTTCGGAGCTCGCGGTGTGATGGCGGGTTATGGATTAGGCGTGGTATTTTTCGGCATCTTAGGCGTTTGGTTGTGTTTTCGCGTCTTACATCGTATCGAACAACATCAGCATCACTAATTTTCACACTTTCATTCGCTAAGGTCGCACATGAAAAAATGGATATTCGCTGCATCAATCGCTCTCGCATTTTCCAATACGCAGGCGCAAAGTTTTGGTGACTATCTATTGCAAGCGCGCAACGCACTCACTAACAAAGACTACAAAACTGCCACCGCCCAGTTTAAACAGGCGTTCTCCCTCAAGCTAGGCAGCTACATCGATTTATATGATGCAGCCTGCGTCGCCGCTTTAGCTGGCGACAAAGACAGTGCGTTTAAATGGCTAGCGCAAAGTATTGCGCAGGGCTGGTTTAACCTGGAGCATATGAAGGCCGACCGTGATCTAATCTCGCTGCATGAAGACAAGCGTTGGGCCCCTACCATCGAAACCCTAAAAAGCAAACTCACAGAGCAAGAGAAGAACTACGACCACAAACGCAAAGAACAACTCGAACGCATCTTTGACGAAGACCAAGGCTTGCGCAAAAAAATACATGGAATCCAACAGCAGTTTGGTCTCGGCTCTCCTGAGCTCAAGGCATTGTGGGACGAGATCAATAAGAAAGATGAAGCAAACTTGGTCGAGGTCGAGCAAATTCTTAAGGAATACGGTTGGTTGGGCCCACAGCAAGTAGGCCGCCGTGCCAGCCAAACGATCTTCCTTGTAATTCAGCATGCTTCACCAGAAACGCGCGTGAAATATCTCCCCATCATGCGACAGGCGCTCAAGGAGAAAAAAGCTGCTATGAGTGATTTCGCACTTTTAATCGATCGTATCAATATCGAGGCAGGCATCAAACAAATTTACGGTAGCCAACTCCAGAGCAAAATGGAGGGTGGTTATGAGCTATACCCCATCGAGGATCCAGATCGCCTCGACCAACGCCGTGTGGAAATAGGCCTCGACCCCATCGCGGCTTACATCAGAAAATGGGGTCTGAAATGGGATCTCGCTCAATACAAAGAGGAAATGGCGAAATTCGATCGCGATCAAGTGTTTCAGGTCGCAGATCTTCAAGCGCTAAGCGATAAACTTTGGCGCGGAGAACTCCGCTACTTAGACTACAGCAAAAACACCTGGACCAGTATTCCCTCCAACATACGCGTCACGCGCTCCGAGCAAGACCCTAGCGTGTGGTTGTGGAGCTATGGCTACGACGATGAACCTCACGCCAATGCTAAAGATGGTCTGCGTTTAGCTGAAGACGGCAAGAGCCTAGGCGATGAAAAAGTCATTTCGCGCACCCGCTTACACCAAGACGAAATCAGAATCGTCACCACGATGGTGGGCAAAGACGATGGCCGAGATGCGCAATTCCGATTTACCTATCGGTTCGACAAGGACAGTTTCGAGCGTAAAAAAGAAGTGAAACTCAATGGTGCCGACGACTTTTTCGTGCGTCATGTTTACGTCTGGAAGCGCTAGCTCACAATCGAAATCTGCTGCATATTTCCATTCAGCTTAATGCAATCGTCATTAAAATTCCGTTATGCATCATATGAAGCATAATCGCAGCACTGATGTTCATCCGCAGTCTTGCATATGACCATAGTATTCCGGCAAAAAACTGCGGCAAAACGGCAAATATTACAACCCAATCGCTAAAGGAGGCGATATTGTAGTTGCCGATATGGACAATAGAAAAAGAAATTGCCCAAAACCAAAATACCCATCGAAAGCGTAGAATAAACTGACGTCCTAGTCGAACACGCCATCCAGGATCCTTGCTTGCAGAGCGAACTAACTTTATCTGCAGATAAAGGATCTCCATCGCTAGTACCACCCCCAAAGTAAGAAGTACCCACCAGCTTGCAGCCAATGCCGCTATGATTGCCGGGCCAATTATCAGACTGTATTTGAAACTGCGAAGTCCTAAGCGAAAAATAAGCTCTTCAATTGGTGGAACGATGAGCACAGCAATAAAGGCCACAACGAGATTCTCATAGTCATGCTTGAAGTCCAAAGTATCAAACGCAGGAATCTGCGTAAAAAGCAGCAGCATAATACTGCTGAAACAAAGGTCTAAGGCAAGTAGAAATGCAATCCGTTTCCAATAATCACTGCGCGGCAATTTGTACGGACGTTGACGAGTAGGATTCGAAAGAAATGCTTTAAGGGATGTAAACTCCTTACGCACATAACCGGACGATTTAGACGCCGGCTCGACTGAATTCAAAGCTGTAATCATTGGAACTACATGAGGTGGTAGAGCCCTCAATATAGCACAACAAATATCTTTTTGATAATTGCAATTTTGATCGGAAACACCACGGAGTGTCACTCTTTTGAGCGACTGAGCAGGGCTTTTAGGCTCGCCAAACGATTTTTCGGCGTCATCACTTCATCTTCTTTCGGCGGTGCATCGCCTTCATCGAGTTTCATTTCTTTGATAAAGCGCGAAGGATCGCAATGGATCGATTCACCTGCACGTTTGCGTTTCTTACACCAAGTCACATGCAAACTACGTTGCGCACGCGTAATGCCGACATACATCAGACGACGTTCTTCTTCGATACGTGCAGCGATAGTTTCGACAGGCGCATCGGGGTCACCTTTATGCGGCAAGATCCCTTCTTCAACACCAACCAAAAATACGTGCGGGTATTCCAATCCTTTCGATGCATGTAAGGTCGACATGCGCACGGCATCTGGATCTTCATCTTTGCCTTCCATCATGGTCATGAGAGCGACCATTTGTGTGAGATCGAGCAGACTGCGATGATCGTCAGTACCGTCTTTGCCGCCACTGCCTTTTTGCGACAGCCATTGCGTGAAGTCGAGTACGTTTTGCCATTTCGCTTGGGCGGCTTTGTCGTCGAAACTATCGTAGAGATAACTTTCGTAATTGATTTCTTTCATCAACTCAGCCAGCAATATTTCCGCATGCCCTTCACGATGGGCATGGGCTTCGACATTATTGATGAAGGTACAGAATTCGCGCAGAGGGCGTAATTGTCTATCTGTGAGGATGGCTTCAATGCCGCCTTTGAAAACAGCCTCGAATAGCGAACACTGCCATTTGCCTGCAAAGGAACCAAGCGCTTCTAGCGTTGCTTGCCCGACGCCACGGCGCGGTGTCGTCACGGCACGAATGAAAGCAGGATCGTCTTCTTCATTCGCGATCAAACGCAGGTAAGCAATGATGTCCTTAATCTCGGCTTTATCAAAAAAACTCTGGCCACCTGAAATCGTGTAAGGAATACGCTCACGACGCAAAGACTGTTCAATAATGCGCGCCTGATGATTACCACGGTACAAAATGGCATAGTCTGACCAGTTAGCACGGCGTTCAAATCGATGCGCCGAAATCATGATCGCGACTTGCGCGGCCTCTTGCTCATCATCTTGCATGCCCAGGACTTTGACGGGATCGCCCAAACCATGTTCTGACCACAGGGACTTTTCAAATAACTTGGGGTTATTGCCGATGACTGAGTTTGCTGCCTGCAAAATACGGGTACTCGATCGATAATTCTGTTCGAGTTTAATCACGCGCAGATTAGGGAAATCAACTTGCAAGGTCTTCAGATTTTCAATTGTCGCACCACGCCAAGCGTAAATCGCTTGATCATCGTCCCCCACAGCAGTGAACATCGGTTTCTTGCCAATGCCAGACACTAACAATTTCACCAATTCGTATTGGCAAGTATTCGTGTCTTGATATTCATCGACCAAGAGATAACGCAATCGACGCTGCCACTTATCGCGCACTTCTTCATTGGTACGGAAAAGCTCGACCGGCAAACGAATCAAGTCATCAAAGTCGACCGCTTGATAGGCAGACAGCGTTGCGACATAGCTGCGATAAATACGTGCCGCTTGGGCTTCTTCTTCGTCTTGTGCTTGCGCCAGCGCTTGTTCGGGATCGACCAAACCATTTTTCCAGAGTGACATCGCGGTTTGAATGCGACGGATCAATTGCTTGTCGGTGGTGATGGCCAAATCTTGAACTAAGGAGAAACAATCGTCGCTATCCATGATGGAGAAGCGATCTTTCAAACCGAGTGCTCTCGCTTCTTGGCGCAAAATTTTCACTCCCAATGAGTGAAAAGTAGACACCGTCAATTGTTTTGCTTGTTTCGGTTCGCGCAAGAGTTTGGCGATACGTTCTTGCATCTCTAAGGCGGCCTTATTGGTAAAAGTCAGCGCCGCAATATGTTTGGCGTCATAGCCATGGATCTCAATCAGATTCGCGATTTTTTGCGTGATCACGCGGGTTTTACCTGAACCGGCGCCTGCCAACACTAGGCATGGACCATCCATATAATTAACAGCATCGCGTTGGGGTTGATTGAGACCGTGAGACATGAAAACTACCAAAACAAGTTAAGGCCGTATTGTACTCTGTATCCTCGATTTTCTCGGTGAAATCGGTCGCCATGCTTGGTGATTTGAAAACAAGATACTTAAGGACAAAGAGGCCATCATGTGGGTCCATGACGCTGCCAACTTGCTAATTTGTGTAGAGCACAGACTTTGCTTCTTCTGGACTTAAGTGCCGATTCAGAATTTGCAGCACCGTACCATCGCTCAACATCGATCGTATCAATGCTTGCCATTGTCGCGCTTGTTTGGCCGAGAAAGTTTTTCTCGATAAGGCCATAGCGGAAACGGCCTTACTGCCTGGGTCCCAATCCATAAAGCGAATTTTTCCCTGCGGTGGATAGCGTTCCAAATAATACCGATAAGCCAAGGGTGAAGCGATGGTGGCATCGAAGCGCCGTGTGCAAACATGCGATACAGGGTATCAATGTCGCCAACCTGTTCCATCCTATCAGTCGCCCCCAAACGTTCAGTCAATGCATCATACATTGGGCTGTATTTGAAAGAACGGACGCCTCCCATCATCAATTTACTAGAGGCGATAAACTGATCCATGGTGTTGATATGAGGCGGTACTTTCGGCCCCAGTAATACAAATTTTTTGTCTGCTAGGTAAGGCGCAAACCAAGCATATTTATCACGTTCGGCGGTTGGCACACCAGACGCCAACATATCTAAACTGCCCGCTTCAAGTTCATACCAACTGCGGGCGCGAGGCAGCACAGATATAGAAAAAGCGCAGTTACTGCGCTTTACTAGTTCTTGAAGTATATCCTCATCGATACCACCGCGGCCCTGCACATATAAGGTACCCATTTCGTAATGGGCAAAGCGAATTGGCTGTCGAGGACACATACTTTTATCTACCGTTTGCGCCCTGGCAGGCAGCAACACCGCGCACAACAACACGCAAGTCTGCAGAAATTTCACCAGTATCGAACCCACGCCAAAGCCTTCTCAAATTTACGGTAGATCAACAGGGAGGAAAAAGTAACTCCTGGAATCGACGCGTTATGGAGGTGTTTGAATAACGCGAACGATAGCTCACACAAGTGCTAAGTATTCCCCAAGAATGCCCTAGTTTCAAACTTTATCAATTGATGTGTACCGATATTCATCGACAAGATTGCTTTCTGTGGAAAAAAGTGAACACTACGGTTCATACTGTCATTTGCACAGAAAGACTGTTAACATCTCACCAACTCAACGTTTTGAGAGTCGACATGGATCTACTAGAAAAAGCAGCGGTTCAGAGTTTTCATCGCCACCGTCTTCAAGACGGACATATCAAAGCCCTCGGCTATCGTGATGAGTCAAGCCAGACCCGTCGCTTCGAGGCGATTCTCGGCTGGGGTGATATGACGAACTTTAGCGTTCTCGACCTCGGTTGTGGCTTCGGTGATCTTCGTCCTTTCTTATTAAGTCATTTTGAAGGCACCGTTTATCTTGGGATCGACTTTCTTAAGGAGTTTGTCGAAGAAGCCAATAGCAAATATGGAGATCTCCCCCAGACCCAGTTTTTCCAGGCGGACTTCATGACCGCTGGACTTCCCGAGATTGATTGCGTAATCGCATCTGGCAGCCTGAATTACCGGAGCGAAAATAGTCTACATCCGTGGCAAAGTATTTCTCGTATGTGGGAGATCGCCCAAAGAGGCGTGGTCTTCAATCTTTTGGATCAGCGGCATTTTGGAGCCACTCCTTTGTTGCGTGGCTACGATCCACAAGAGGTCTTAGACTACTGCCGCCAACTAGATCCAAATTCACAGCTCTACGACGGATACTTACCCGATGATTTCACTATCTATATGCATAAGTAAGTTCTGAGGCGCACTTCGTCTTTCGATACGGCGCCACAAGCGAATATGGCGCGCAGATCGATTACTCGACGACAGAAAGGTGTGCGACGCAACAAGTGGTATTCACAAGCAATACCTAACGTGTTTTGCATTCGACCTTGAAATGCCTTTATCACCGCAAAAACTATCTACTATCTCTCGCATAACGATCACTTAATTGGTCTGCATCGCTCTTTTTTAGCCAGCAAATCATTTACATGTAAAATTTGTCGAGTTAAAAGACATTGTCGGAATTTGATCGATAAATAACGACATTTAAATAAAGTAGTTATTGTTTTCTATAGATCCTTTAACATATTTGTGCGCAGCAGAAAAAATCTTTCATTCCCTTGTTGCAAATTCATCAAAGCAAGATTTCTTTATAACTACACTGGCATACTCCTATAGTAAACTAAGTCCCTCCTATTTTCCCCGCTCGATAGTAAAGGTGATCTTCTAATACTGGTATCTGCTGTAAGTAATATTCGAAATTTCAACGGAGTAACCTGTGATTAATGCGGCCATCAGCCATCTTGCCAATCAACTGAACCAACAGTTCAGGAATAACTTTCATTTGATGGAAGATGTTGCCGTGGTCTCCAACTTAGTTGAACTTGATGGATCGCCAGCGCCCAATGCCAACAACAAGCTCGTGCTCACCTTGGTCAATATTGAGAAAGATACGATGCCGCATCGACCAGGTAACGGTCGCCGTTCTGTGACTGACTCCTTTCTAGTGCAAAGCAGTCCCCTGTATCTCAATTTATACGTGATGCTGTCGGCAAATTTTGGTGCGGACAACTATCCTGGCGCTCTACGTACCCTGTCACAAGCCATCAATTTTTTTCAGCAACAAGCTGTATTTGATCGCCAAAATAGCCCTGGCTTAGATCCCAAAATTGATAAGCTCATTCTCGACATGGAGAATTTGAAGATTCCCGACCTAAACAATCTGTGGAGTTTAATGGGCGGAAAGTATCTGCCCTCAGCGTTTTATAAAGTCAGAATGATTACTGTTGATGCGCGCGCTATTGTTGGTCAAGCACCGATGATTTCTGCGCCAGAACATGGACTAGGACGCTAGGTGTAAAGATGGCGCGCTTTTTGCCACTATTTTCTGTGCAGTTAGCGCACGATTTTTTTGGTGTAGGCAATGAACTGCCGGATGCGGCATTTCAAATCGAACCAAGTAAGAGCTGTGCTGAATCGATGAAGAAAGAGAATCTTCTGATTCGCACCCGAAGTTCAGGAATAGAGGTTTGGCGAGAGCAGTTTGATTTTAACGATGTAACGACGCCATTTAAGTTTGAATTTTTGCTTCGCTCCAAAGACCCGTATGTTGAAACTTATACGGCATGGGATATGGATAAGCCTTTCTCTTACTCAGATGCAGCCAATGAGTTGGGAGCGATTCGTCTCTTGAAGCCAAGGAAAGTTGAAGAGCAGGATTTCGGATTAAGTAGTTTTGAAAGACAGCGTCACCCGGTTTTGTGTTCGATTCATTTACAGCACACGTTGGCGACATCGGCACAATCGGATATCACGCAGTACAAAATTCAGTTGCACAGTAAGGCCATGCATTGGAAATATTATTTTTCTGGTGCCTTAGCGAAGAAGAAGTTGACAATCGTCGACCTCGATGCAGAATCGATTCAAGGAGTCCGTTTTATTCCTAGTTCAAATGTTGTAACTGAAAACAGCCTTGCTTTTGTCTCGGAAGCAAAGCTACCAATGCGAAGCATCCCAACACAACGCTTTCAGCTGCGTGAAGAAGATGCCACGGGAAGAGTATTAATGAGGCGGTTGCCAAACGCTAGCATTAACAAAATTGGCAAAGAGAGAGGTCCGGACGGGCAATCACTGGTCGTTGCGGAAATTTATATCCATCAATAATTTTCAAAGGAACACATATGGCTGGCGCGTATAAAACCCCCGGTGTCTATATCGTTGAAAAGAATGCCTTTCCGAACTCGGTTGTTGAAGTAGCGACCGCGGTTCCGGCGTTTGTCGGTTACACCAAAATTGCTGACAACAAGGGTACGTCACTACACGAGAAACCATGGCGCATTACTTCCTTGTCGGAATTCATCAATTACTACGGTGGTGAGCCCGATGATAAGTTTGAAATCGCTGAAAAATCAGCGGCCGACGACAGTGCAGACTTCAAATCAGCAGGTAAAGAATATGTTTTGAAACGCCCGAATGGTAAAGCCGATACAAAACGCTATTACCTCTATCGTGCCATGCAGTTGTTCTTCCAAAACGGTGGTGGCCCATGCTACATCGTTTCTGTCGGTCTATATAATGATGAAGGCGCTAAGCGCGATCAGCTCGAAGCGGGCATCGACAAGCTGCTGAAAGAGCAAGAGCCAACAATGGTGGTGATTCCTGATGCGGTAGCCTTGGACGAAGATGCGTGTATCGGCGTTCAACAATACTCACTGAAGCATTGTGCCTACCAGATGAAGAATCGATTTGCGATTCTCGATATCCATAACGGTTTTAGAGAGCGTACCGATCCAAAAGGTGATCCAGTAGCAACGTTCCGTGGTGACCTCGGCACAAACTACCTGAACTATTCTGCTGCTTATTATCCATGGTTGAACACATCTATCGTGCAAACGACGGATCTCGACTTCTCTAGTTTTGTTGACATCAAAGCAGTACGTGAATTGTTGTTAGCAGAAGCCGGCGGAGATGCTGCACCACAAGACTTGAAAGACATCTTGTCTCAAGTGGGTGACGCTACTCGTGATCCAAAGGCAAAAACCTACTTGTCCGACGACGAATTGCACAAAATCTTGTTCTCCGTCTGCCCAACTTATTCCAAAATGCTGTTGGCCATCAAGAACAAACTCAACCTCTTGCCTCCAGCAGCAGCGATGGCCGGTGTTTACACCATGGTCGACAATGCGCGTGGCGTATGGAAAGCACCAGCGAACGTGAGCTTGGCTTCTGTGATCTCTCCAGCAGTGAACATCACCCATGATGAACAAGAAGACTTGAACGTCACGACTGCAGGTAAATCCATCAATGCCATTCGCAGCTTCATCGGCGAAGGCACTTTGGTATGGGGCGCTCGCACACTCGATGGTAATAGCCTCGACTGGCGCTATATCAACGTACGTCGCACGATGATCATGCTCGAAGAATCTCTGCGCTTAGCGACCAAGGCCTATGTGTTTGAACCAAACGTCAGCAGCACTTGGGTAACGGTGAAGAGTATGGCCAGCAACTTCTTGACTAGCATCTGGAAACGCGGCGGTTTGGCTGGTGCAAGCCCAGAAGATGCATTTAGCGTCAGCTGCGGTTTGGGTGAAACGATGACGGCTGAAGATATTCTCGAAGGCTACATGCGCGTCACTATTTTGGTTGCTTTGAGCCGCCCAGCGGAATTCATTGAAATCACGTTCCAACAACAAATGCAGAAGTCATAATCCGGTGCTGACGGTGTCAGCCTAGAGGCAGAGACACCATGTTCCGACTATTTTTAACTTATTTATTTTAGAAGAGGTTTGTTATGGCAGATGACGGCTCAGCACAATCAAGCAACGTATGGCCTTTACCGAAGTTTTACTTCCGCGTGAAGTGGGACGCCAACGAAATGTCTTTCCAAGAAGTTTCTGGTCTCGATATTCAATCCGAAGAGATCAAATATCGTCATGGTAATAGCCCTGTTTTCTCTGTGATCAAAATGCCTGGTATGAAAAAGTACGGCAACATCACGATGAAAAAAGGTGTCTTCAAAGGCGACAATAAGTTCTGGGATTGGCTCAACCAAATCAAGATGAACACGATCAAACGTGTTCCTGTCACCATTAGTTTGCTCGACGAGCAAGGTAATGACACGATGGTATGGACTTTGACCAATGCATGGCCAACTAAAATTTCAAGCACAGACTTGAAATCAGAAGGCAATGAAGTGGCGATTGAGTCCATCGAAATCGTGCATGAAGGTCTGACGATCGACAATAAATAATCAACACGATGAGTGGTGAATATTTCGAGGGGGGTTATCCCCCTCCTGCGTTTTACTTTACCGTCACTTTTGGTGACGGCATGAAAGTGCCAGATGCTTCGTTCAGCGAGGTATCTGGCATTGGCATTGAAATGGAAACAGAATCGGTGGTCGAAGGTGGTGAAAACCGCTTTGTCCACCAGCTTCCCAAAAGTATTAAACATCCAAATTTGGAGTTAAAGCGAGGTATTTCTACGCTCAATTCACCTCTGGTGAAATGGTGCAAAGAGACCTTAGAAGGTGCATTCGTGAAGGCCATCGTGCCCCAGACCATCATTGTTAAGCTCAATGGTGCGGATGGCGAGGTTTTGAGGGCATGGTCTTTTGTTGATGCCTATCCGATTAAATGGGATGTTGAAGGTTTTAGCGCGACGAAAAATGAAGTCGCCATCGAAAAAATGACGTTTGCTTACACTTATTCAGAGCGTAGTAAATAGGTTGGGAACCATGGCGATTGAGATCAAAGAACTTATCATCAAGACCAGCATCGTAAATCGTCCGGTATCGCACGAGGGTGAAACTGTGCTTGATCAAGAAGCGATCAAAGAAGAGATCTTGGCTCAATGCAAACAAATGGTACAAACGATGTTACGTGAACGTCGGGAGCGCTAATCGTGTCTGGGCAAAAAACTCTACTCAAGATTTCTGGCTGTAGCGTTGCCAAGAATGGCGCGATCAGCGTTGATGCCTCACGCCCAGTGTTTCAAGCCTTGATCAATCCGAGTGGGTATGGTCATGATTTTTCGATTAAATATGCGAAGGCGCAATCTTTAGGTCAAGCGGGAAATGAATCCAAATTTCACGCCAGTCAACCCGAAAAACTGAGCCTCAAAGAACTAGTGCTGGATGGCACAGGGGTCGTGCCTGGGACAACGAAGACGGTCAAACAACAGGTCGAAGAACTACGTAATGCTGTGTACACCTATGTAGGCACGAAACATGAAGCGCCTATCGTACAAGTGGTCTGGGGTAGTCTCATTTTTTACGGTCGGGTTGAAGGTCTGAAATTCGACTACACCCTTTTTAAGCCAAATGGTGAGCCCTTACGTGCCAAAATTTCGCTTAACTTCGTCGAATACACCAGTGCGGCGGAGATCGTCAAAGAAGAAAATCGTAGTTCTCCTGATTTAACGCATTTAGTTGTGGTCAAAGCGGGCGATACCCTGCCGCTTTTATGCGATCGCATCTATCGCGATAGCAATTATTGTGTCGAGGTCGCCAGAATCAATGGCTTAAGTTCTTTCCGCCATCTTGAGCCCGGCACAACTTTGCGCTTTCCACCCTTAGCCTGATCCCAATAAGAACAACAATAATATGGCAAATTCTCCTCTCAATGATAGTTCTGGCGTAGTGAGCTTCACCATTACTTGTGATGGTGAAGCGATACCCGATATCGTTCAAGTCGTATCGATAGAGACTACCCATAGCTTTAATCGCATTCCAACGGCGATCATTACCGTTCTCGATGGTGATATGCCAAATGCTAGCTTCCCAGTTGCAGATGACGGTCATTTCAAGCCTGGTGTCAAAGTCGTCATTAGTGCTGGCTATGATAGCGTTGTCACACCCATCTTTACCGGTATTGTGATCAAGCATTCGGTCAAGATTACTGGTGACAATTACGCACGTCTCGTCATCGAATGCCGCGATGCAGCTTTGGCCATGACTGTCGGCCGTAAGAATGCCAACTATATCAACAAAAAAGACAGTGACATCATCACCAGCATTATCGGTAAATATAGTGGTCTAACTCCCAGCGTCGATGCCACTACCATTACCTACAAAGAATTAGTGCAGTACTACGCTACTGATTGGGATTACTTGATGGCGCGGGCCGAAGTAAATGGCCTCTTGGTCAATATCGACGCTGGCAAAGTGAACGTAAAAGCACCAGTTGCAGACGCCACAGCCGCCCTAACATTAACCTACGGCAAAGATCTGATGGAGTTTCATGCCGATCTCGACGCCCGCTGGCAGTTATCCTCTGTCAAGAGTACTAGCTGGGATCTCGCTAGCTTACAAACGATAGAGGCAAGCGCAACAAGTAGTACCTTGACCGGTCAAGGTGATATCGACTCCAGTACACTGGCAAAAGTGTTAGGCGTGAGCGAATTTGGTCTACAAACAGCAGCGCCTCTAGAAAACGCTGCACTCACAGCATGGAGCAAGGCACAGCAACTAAAAGCTGCTATGTCACGCATCCAAGGTCGCATGCTATTCCAAGGAAGCGCTCTTGCTAAACCTGGCGCCATTATTGAACTCGCTGCTGTTGGCGCACACTTTAACGGGAATGTCATTGCAAGCCAAGTGACGCACAAGATCCAAGACGGCAACTGGCTCTCTGAAGTGGAGTTTGGTATGCCTAGCTATTGGTTCACCGAGGAGCACGCTTTGCAAGCGCCGGAAGCGGCCGGAATTACTGCGGGGATTAGCGGCCTCCACATCGGTATCGTACTTAAATTAGATGCAGACCCTGAAGGCCAATACAAGATCAAGGTCAATGTCCCTTTAATGAACGCTGAGACTGTCGGTGTCTGGGCACGTTTAGCCGGTTTCTATGCTTCGTCAAGTTTTGGCTCTTTCGTCATTCCAGAAATCGGCGACGAAGTCGTCCTCGGCTTTTTCAATAATGACCCCTCTTGCCCTGTCATTCTCGGTAGCCTGTACAGCAGCAAACACGTGCCTGCGTACGAAATTGAAGCGAACAACAATATCAAAGCCATGGTCACCCGAAGTAAGCTCAAAATGGAATATGACGATGGCAAGAAAATCATTACCTTGATCACACCGGCAAACAATAAAGTGGTGATCAGTGATCAAGACAAGTCGATTCTGCTGCAAGACCAGAATAACAATAAAGTTGAACTCAGCCCGTCTGGCATCTTACTCGACAGTCCCAAAGATATCACGATTAAGGCCTTAGGTAAGGTGGCGATCACGGCGACTCAAAATGTCGAAGTGACGGCGCAAATGGATGTCAAAACCACGGGGCTCAATATTTCAAATACGGCGAACGTAGGCTTTACCGCCAAGGGTACTGCCACGGCAGAGTTGTCGGCCGCAGGGCAAACAACGGTAAAGGGCGCCATTGTGATGATTAACTAAGACATAGAGAACCCAGTTATGCCACCTGCCTCCCGTATTACCGACATGCATGTTTGTCCGATGGTGACACCTGGTCTACCGCCGATTCCGCATGTCGGTGGCCCAATTTCAGGACCATGTGTGCCCAACGTCTTGATTGGTTCTTTGCCAGCCGCGGTGGTCGGTGACATGTGCGTGTGCGTCGGACCACCTGACAGTATCGTCAAAGGTTCGGCTACTGTACTTATAGGGGGAAGGCCTGCAGCGCGTATGGGTGACACCACTGCGCACGGCGGAAATATCGTGTTGGGATTACCCACGGTAATGATTGGTGGATAAAGCGGTTGCCGAAGTTAAATAAGGAAACAAAGGAACAAAGTCGAGTGGAAAAGGACGTTTCATTTCTGGGTATAGGCTGGGGTTTCCCACCCGAATTTTCCAAACGCGGGGCCGTCAATATGGTCAGCGCGGAGGAGGATATTCGCCAGAGTTTACGCATCATCCTGGCCACAAATCTTGGTGAACGCGTGATGCAACCGAGTTTCGGCTGCGGCATTAAAAGTCAAATCTATGAAAATATTAATGAGAGTACTTTGACTGTATTGAAAGATCTCATCAGTCGAGCCATTTTATTTTACGAACCACGCGTCAAATTAGAAGAGATTGATACCGATCGCTCACAAGCCTATGAAGGACGTTTAGACTTCCGCATTTCGTATAGCATCATCGCGACCAATACGCGTCACAACATTGTGTATCCATACTACTTACGTGAGGGTACTGATGTTGACCTATAAACTGGCGAGTCGCAATCTATGAAGTCACAGTGGATGATTCGTGACGGACTCTCTCAAGCGCAACGGCAAAAACCGGCCCTGCGCGGTGATTACTTTCACCTCAACGATCTCAAGTTCGAACAGATTCTATTCCTCGCGACAGAATATTCGCGCCTTATGCATTTTTACCAATTGGACCTCAGTATTGATGGCAATTGGCAAGCCTACTTTAGCGCTGATGAAAGCATTCTAATGGCGAGCATTCTTGCGCTGCAGCCTCATCAACTCGCAGAGCAATTCGAACAACGCTTACAAACACAACCGAATTATCGAGATTGGTTTCGCGACGATATTGTGCGCAAAATCGATCTATCTTATCGCGAACAAATCAACTCACCGTTGATGCTGATTCGCTTATTTGAACAATGGCACACCGCGCTCAACTTACAGCAAGGTGCATCAGCGATCGAACTCAAAAATCTGCTTGAGGGAATCTTGCGCGGCTTGAAATGGGAAGTGAAAATACTTTCCGAAGCGACGCCACGGTTATTGCAAAGCTATACCGCGAACCTGTGTTCACGTCAGTTTAAGGCGCTTGTAGAATGGCCTTTGCCTCAAACTAGTGAGGCTAGCAAGACCAATACAGCAAATAGCTCGCAAACTCCACTGCATGGCGAGGCCAAAACATTTAGCCGAAGTGAAGTAAGACATAACTTTCATACGCTCAATCAAGCCTTGCGCATGCTGCAGAACGGCGTACGTCAACTATTGCCGGAGTCGCTCAAAAGTGGGCAACACGACCCCGCGATAGCGCTGTTACTTGGCTTTGCACAATTATATAGCCAGCTACAGCCACGCCTAAATCGCTTTGCCGATAAACATATCGATTTTTATTTTCACGATGTGTTGGGTCTCAAGCAATCGCCAACACAAATTGATAGTGCCTACCTAGTCATGCAGGTCAGTCCGAATGCGCAACAAGTTGCCATCGCCAAAGGGACGGAATTCACGGCTGGCCAAGATCAAAATTTGCAAGACATTGTTTATCACGCCAATGAAAGTACCGTGTTAAGCAATGCCCGAATTAGTTCGTTACATACCATTTATTTTGATCGCCATGGTATGGAGCGTCGCTTACTTCGTACCCAAGCGAGTTACTACAAACCTATCGAGGTTTTAGACAGTACAGCTGAACCCGAAGCCTATGAAAAACTGCCCCCACTGCCGCTGATGGGAGCACCCAAACCGGGTGAACATCTCGCAGGCGTCAACGCTGCGCGCTTCGGCTTTGCTATCGCAAGCCATACTCTGTTAATGCAAGAGGGGGAGCGGCGCATTAAGCTCATGTTGAAACTGAGACATAACGCACGCTACACCATAGAGAACACTTTACGGGAATTAGCGGAGCAGCTAGGCAAGAAATACCAGCGAGAAGCCGAACACGCGCATGAATTACGTCTGAGTGACGTCTTTATCAAACTCATGCGTAGTATGTTCCGCATCTCGATCACGACCGCCAATGGTTGGTTTCCTATACCTGAATATCGTCCGGAGTATAGTGGTTTAAATCCGAATATCGCGGAAAATTCATTGGCGCTATATATCGATCTGCCGTCCGCAACACCAGCAGTGACACCCTATGAGAGTACGGTCCATGGTGAAGAATTCGCGACCAACACGCCTATTCTCCGCTTTGAGATGATGCGTAATGAATATGCCTATCCGTATGACATCTTGACCCATTGGTTGCTCGAAGAAATCGACCTCGAGGTCGACGTCAAAGCTTGTCGACAATTAGTCTTGCATAACCAAATTGGGCAATTAAGCGCACTCGCACCGTTCACGCCGTTTGGTCCGCTACCCGATCTAAGTTCGTATTTAATCATCGGCTGCGAGGAAGTTCTGGGAAAACAACTGCGAGACGCCTCCGTCGACATAGAATGGACTGGCTTGCCAAGCAATCTGGGTGGCTTCGCTGAATACTATCGCGGTTACCAAGAACCGTTAAAAGCCGATGAGGTGAAAGTCAAATTATCGGTCCTAGTCGATGGCAAATGGAGTAAGCCAAACAGCAACACAGACTTGTTTCAATTTGAAGCCAAAGAAGATGGCAGCCCGAGCAATCAGGTTCGCCAAGAGAATCGAATTTCTTTTGCGTCTTTGATGTCGCTTTACAAACCAAGCCATCAATCGCTACTACCGCAGAACGGGATCAAGTTCACCTATAACTCAACAACGATGAACGGCATGTTTAAGCTCAGCTTGGATGAGCCAGCTGGCGCTTTCGGTCACCAAGAATACCCTCAGTTGCTGACCCGTGTCCTTACCCAAAACGCGCAAAAGAAAAAAATCGGCTTGATGACCGCTCAGCCGAATCCACCCTATACACCGCAAATTAGTCGTATTGTCTTTAACTACAAAGCTTTCTCTACGATTAATTTTGATCAAAGTACGAGTGAGCTGGCGACATCACATCAGGAAGCCTTTATTCATTTACACCCGATGGGCAGCAAGCTCATGCGCGTCAATGAGAGCAAAATGATTCCATTGGTGCCGCATTATCCAGCTGCCGGTAATTTGATGTTGGGAATCGATGCCGAACGCTTACAAGGACAACTCAATCTGTATTTTTATTTGCGCGAAGACTCACTCCCTATGGCCAAGGGAACGCAAACGCGACTGCAGTGGTGGTACTTGTCTTCCAACAGATGGCGACGCTTTCAGCAAGCACAAATTTTAGAGGATTCCACTCACGGATTCATGACCTCGGGTATCGTTCAATTGCAATTACCTGACGACATGAACAAGGATCATACTGTGATGCCATCCGATCAGTTTTGGATAGGCGTGACCGCAGAACAAGGTATCGAACGCTTTTGTAGTCTTTACTCTGTATTCGCACAGGCGATCAAGGTCAACTGGTCAGCTGCGCACGGGCAAAAAACTGCACCTGTCTTACCTGCCTGGCAAATTCGCAATAGTCGCAGCCCGATCCCTAGTTTGAATGGCGTTTTGCAGGTTCGTAGTAGCTTCAATGGTAAAGCCGCGGAGACCAAAGAACAATTCCGGACACGAGCTAGTGAACGCCTGAGGCACAAGAATCGTGCTTTAACTAGCAGCGATTATGAAGCGATTATCTTGGAACGCTTCCCGCAAGTGTACAAAGTTAAATGTTTCCCACACTTATGTTCGAGTACCGATCCGCATCAGCGAATTCGGCCTGGACATCTGTTGATTGTTCCTATTCCGCATCTGAATCAAGGCGGTCATGGAAATCAGAGGCCAACGCTCAGCGGACACTTGATTAAAGAGATCCATGACTACATTCGTACTTACGCGCCAGCGGATGTACAAATTAGTGTAGAGAATCCAGCTTACGAAGAGATTCAGATTCGTTGCACAGTTAAACTGAAATCGATGAGCGGTGCTCGTCCTAGCAAACCTGGCAGTCAGTCAAGTACAAACAGCCAGATGAGCGGACGTTATATCGAGAAAATCAATCGTGCGATTTGTGAGTATCTTTCACCTTGGAACGAGCGAGGCTTGCACCAACATTTCGGCTGGAACATACAACAGCACAATGTCATCTCCTTCTTACACGATCTCGATTATGTCGAAGAAGTGACAGCAGTCTCGATGCTACAAATCTCGCCCTTAGGTGACATTGGCGACCTTCGTTTCCACTTGAGAGACAACGCCAAACTTGCGCGCCACGAGAAAGACTTAAACCCAAGCTATCCATGGAGCATCGCGGTTCCGCTGTCAGAACATTGGATCGTGGTGAGTGAACAATTTGAACAAAAGAATCCGAAAGCAATCGGCATTAATGAACTAAAAGTCGGTTCTACTTTTATTATTCCGGCGAGGAAACCAACATGACCAGACGTACCCGTCATATGCTTCAAGAACAGTTTCAGCATGGCAAAATGCCTACTGAGGAAGACTTCGCTGACCTCATTGAGTCTATGCTCAATATGCTGGATGAAGGCTTTGATAAAACTCCCGAAGCTGGATTTAAAGTCGCGCAACTTCGCGATGGCAAGCTCATGAGTTTTTATAAGGACATTAATATCGGCAATGCTCTGTGGTCATTTGGCCTCGATAAAACAAATGACAACCTCAGCATCCTTGATACACGCAATCAAGCTTTACTTACGATATCGAGCACCACCGACGTCAATGGCATCCATCGCGGAGGCGTCGGCATACGTCAAGCGCACCCACAACATGAGCTGGATGTCGCTGGCTCCATTGCTTCGTACGCACGTGTAGGGCGCGCGGGCGAGATGGGCGTGCCCGCTGATGGAAATTGGTATGACATCACTGAGAACATGACTGGCTGCCAAGCGTGGGAAATAACGGCGGGCGTCGGTGCTAAAGATAGCGAAGGTCGATACGCCTTAACCCATGCTTTTGCTCTCAATACCTTTAATAGTAATGGCAGTATTGAATACCATCAGAGCCACTTTGGAAACAAATGTAGCCGCATTGAATTACGTTGGGTTGCCGATGATCAAGACAAACCTTTTGAGTTTCGCTTACAGATGCGTGTCGGCTGTAGCTACGGAGAGAATGTCTGGATCAAATATCACATGACGCAACTATGGTTAGACACCTTGATGCTGGAGAGTGATCAAGAGCCATTACGTCAACCATCGCCGCAGTATGACGCCAAAGGCAAAGTGAAAAAACAAAAATGAAGCCGTCACTGATCCCCTTACAAATTAGTCTTGCTCAAGCTGACTTGATTATTGAGGCATTAGCGGAACGCCCGTTCAAACAGGTGGTGGAGCTCATCGGCCAATTCAATCAGCAAGCGGCAACACAATTTGAGGCGAATGCAGCTACTGACAGCATCGGACAGTTCATCGTCAGTGCGCCACAATTACGCTTGCTGATCGAAGCTTTGGGTGAGCTACCGTACAATCGCGTGCACAGCTTGTTAGCCCAGCTACACCAACAGCTAGCTTCTTTCACGCGAGGTGAATGACAGTGAGTGGCCCTGATCATATCAAACGCCTGCAGCCTGATCCCGATGGCCTCGACTTCGATGGTCTGAGGCGGCGTGGTATCGAACTCTTGCAGCAGCTGTCGAGCGATCGCTGGACCGACTACAATTTACATGACCCCGGCGTCACCCTTCTTGAAGTCTTGTGTTACGGCCTGACCGATTTAGTCTATCGCACTGACTTTCCTGTCGCTGATTTTTTGGCGGATCAAGACGGCGATATCGATTTCCACCAGCAGGCGCTCTACCCACCCGCGCTGATCTTTCCTAATGCTCCGGTAACCGATCTCGATTTCTGTAAGCTGCTATACGATCAACTACCAGAGATAGAAGACGTGTGGGTACACAGCCACACTGAAGAACACGCCATGCGCGGTTTAATCAGTGTATTTATCAAGCCGCATGAATCTTTGTTTCGCCATTCAAGCGACGAGCAGGTCGCAATGCATCTACGCTTGCGCAGTGAGGCACTTCGTCTACTATCTTCGTACCGCAATCTGGGGCGCGATATTGAAGATATACATATCGTGCAACCACAACCCTATACCCTAGCGGGTGATATCGAAATCGACGATAGTCGCAGTCGAGCAGAAATATACGCAGATATCATCTTCCGCTGTGCCAAACTAATTACTTCAGGCAGCCAGATCACGCGTTTTGAAGATGCGCTACGAGCAGGAAAAACTTGGGATGAGATTTTCAGTGGCCCGCTGACTGAACGCGGTTACATCGACGAGACTAGTTTCCTCGATGAAAGCTACGATATTGACGTCGTCAAACTAATCACCTTAGTCAGACATATACCTGGGGTTATCCGTGTCAATAGCTTGTATCTAATCGATGAGTTCGGTGCCATACACGAGCACATACAGTTCGATCACCATGATGCGAATTGTCCCGTGCTGCACTTTGTCGATACACCTGAAAAGATACTGGCGCTGCGCCTGCATTACAGCAAAAGTGCTACCTTGGAACCGCAACCGATTGAAGACATCGAGCAGATTCTGAGCGTGCGCTCGCAGCGAGAAATTCAAGCCTTTGGCGAACAGGTCGCCTTGTATCTCAAAAAATATGAGTTTGCGCATGAGGCATTTCGTCGGAATCGCGCAAACCTCGAGGATCTCATCCCCTTGCCTTCAGGAACCCATCGAGACTTTGATCAATATTTTTCGCTCGGCGAGCACTTGCCGGCAATCTACGGCATCAACCGCTTTGGCATTCCGCAATCTGAACCAGATGCCGTCCATGCACGAGCGCGCCAGTTAAAAGCCTATCTGTTCCCGATTGAACAGTTAATGGCAAATTATCTGAGTTCCTTGAAGCAGGTCCGCAATCTCTATTCCATTGATACAGGATTAGCACAGACTTATTTCACCCAATTTTTGCAGACTGAGCAGATTGCTGAAATTGATCGTGTCTACACTTCAAAAGCGACGGCACATGAAGTCGATAGAATTGTAGCGCTTCAAGATAATGCCGAGTATCGACGCAATCGTGTTCTCGATAGCCTACTCGCTCTGTATGGCGAGCATTAT
The DNA here is from genome assembly GCA_947464955.1 of Oxalobacteraceae bacterium. Classification (GTDB taxonomy): domain Bacteria; phylum Pseudomonadota; class Gammaproteobacteria; order Burkholderiales; family Burkholderiaceae_D; genus Undibacterium. Next base: position 534 of record CANHZI010000008.1, on the reverse strand, counting down.
CCAGAAACAGAAGTGCGCCGTTTTGATGTTTATTTTCATGAACACATTGAACGACAAGTAATTCTGCACAAGATTCATCTGTTACGTCATCTATGTGAACTAAGTAGTGGCCGCGGCACTGCACGCAATTTACAGACAGCTTGGGAGATTGAAGCGGGAGCATCGCTTGAACAGAAAATGCGCATCCTGCTTGGCAGCTATCAAGATACCAAAAACCAATCCTTGGTCGCCCATCTGCAGCAAGACATCAAGTATGTCAGCAATAAACGTTATCGAGAAAACCTCCAGACTCAAGATGGCCTGCCATCCAATCTCAGCATTGATAGCTTGGAGTTGGTGGCACGTCCTAAAGATACACAAAGCTGCGCTGATTTTTATTTTCCGCATGAACAGATTTGTGACGCTCTGCTACAAAATGGTAACCGTTGGGAGAACTACCGTCTGCACCCGGTAAATGAGCAGAAGGCGTGGCTATGTCTGATCACAAAAGATGAGGATATCTGGCCCCTATGCCTCTTACCACGTCAGGATGTA
>CANHZI010000007.1 GCA_947464955.1 Oxalobacteraceae bacterium | reverse complement strand
CACAGACCATTATTCAGATGCGCAAAGGCGTCAAAGATAAGATTATGCCGCCGCAATTCTTGTTACCAAAAATTGCGCGTCAATGTGATGATTTGGTCGCGATGAAATTGGAAGACTCGCCGTTCATGAAGCCGGTGAGTCAATTTCCTGCCGATTTTTCTGAAGCTGACAAGCAACGATTGAAGGCAGCGGTTACCGCTGCGGTGACTAGTAAAGTGATTCCGGCATATAAGAATTTTGCAGAATTTGTTCGCAAAGACTATGCGCCTCATGGACGTGCCGAGGTCGGCTTGTGGTCTTTGCCAAACGGTGTAGAACGTTATAAATATCAAGTTAAAACGCAAACGACGACGAATAAATCTGCCGAGGAAATTCATCAAATCGGCTTGCGTGAAGTGGCGCGCATCGAAGGACAGATGTTAGAGACGGCGAAGAAATTGGGCTTCGCCGATTTGAAATCCTTCAATGCCTCTTTGGAGAAAAATCCTGACGTCCATCCAAAATCTCGTCAAGAAATTATCGATCTGTACAACAAGTACACCGATCAGATGTATACCAAGATTCCTGAATTGTTTGGTCGTTTGCCGAAAGCCAAAGTCAAGATTATGCAGGTCGAGGAATTCCGTGAAAAAGAAGCTGCGGGTGCATCGTATAACGAAGGTGCGCCTGATGGTTCACGCCCCGGTCACGTGATGGTGAATACGGGCGACTTCCAAAATCGCATGACCTTGTCAATAGAAAGTACGGCTTGCATGAAGGTGTTCCTGGTCATCATATGCAGATCTCGATCGCGCAGGAATTAGAAGGCTTGCCAACTTATCGCCGTCAGGGGGGCAATAATGCTTATGTTGAAGGTTGGGCTTTGTATTCTGAGCGTTTGGGCGAAGAACTCGGCTTTTTCCAAGACCCCTACAGTTACTATGGTCATTTGCAGGATGAGATGCTGCGCGCGATCCGCTTAGTGGTCGATACGGGCTTGCATTACAAAAAATGGAACCGTCAACAAGTTGTCGATTTTTTCCGTAACCATTCGGGTATCGAAGAGGTCGAGATTCAAAGTGAGACAGACCGTTACATCGTTTGGCCAGGCCAAGCCTTAGGCTACAAAATGGGTCAGCTCAAAATCTTGGAATTGCGTGAGTTCGCTAGCAAAACTTTGGGAACAAAGTTCAGCCTGAAAGGCTTCCACGACGAGGTCTTGGGGGCTGGTGCCTTACCTCTCGATGTATTAGAAACCCGCATTAAGGCTTGGGTAAAAGCGCAGCAATAAATTTGTATCAAGGCCGAGAGTAGCTTGATGCAAAAAAGCCAAGGGCGACAAAACTACTGTGGTTTTGTCGCCCTTGTCGTTTCTTTAAGAGTGCTAAAATAATTGCCATACTCCAACAAGCGCGAGTAGAATCAGATTTCCCAGTGGCTCTAACCCTCACAAGGAGTGACACCATGAGTGCCTTCGCGATGCCGGTTTATATGTTGGAATTTACGCCTAAAACAATCGCCTCGCTGTTGTCACCGGCGGCAATTGATGGTGCAGTGGTTGAGTTAGATGTTTATGACAGAAATGATCTAGAAATCAAAGTGCCGGCGACGGGCCAGCGTTTAAAAGCTGAGCCAGATATGTTTCGCATCACCACCGTGGTTGATGGCAAGACCAATGAGCACGACTGGAATTTTACGATTTTGCGTGAATCCGCCGATCGCAGTCGCAAGAAACGCTAAGCCATGTTCACTAGTCAGTCAGATTAACCCTGCCAGCTACGCTTTAGACCCGTGTCGGTATGAATCCAGCCACCTTGGCGGCTGGCTCGGAAATAGAATCCGACACCGCCTTGCCTAAAGCTCTGTACTAATTCTCCCAATACTTCTTCATGTAAATGGGCGATGCGGATATCTGCCGCTTTGCCATCCATATGTAGCGATTTTCGTGCAGCGGGAATACCTTCTTCTCGTAGGCGTTGATTGGATTCTGGTGTGCGATAGCCTGATAAGATTTCCAAGGGTTTTGTCATCCCAAACTGGGCGATAAAGGCTTGGGTTGCCCACAAAGTTTCTAATAATTTCGGGTCAATGGGGGCCGTTTTCTTGCCGTTCACATCTCGCAAAATTTCGCAGCATTGTTGATAGGCAGAGTCGAGCATTTCGCCATCTTTCCAGTACAAAATCTTTAGACGTTCGCCACTCGCAGGTCGTATCAAATCAAGTGTGCGCGGCTTCAACCAAAAATCGATGTCGAGTGCTTGGGCGTCAAATAAATCAGGCGGTGGTTTGAGCTTGCTCGTTTTTTCGTCGTTTTGTTGGGCTAGGGCAGTTTGACTTCGGGTGCCGAGAAATAAACCACTAGCAGTCAATAGCAAGGAGCCCTTGAGAAATTGTCGGCGGTTCGTCATCGTAAAGTCTTTCGCAAACTAGATACGGCGAATTGTAACGGCTATGTTTAAAAATAGGGAAGATGAAAATGAAATAGGATCGACCCAAAACAGACGCTTGCGTTCACGTGCTGGGTTCTTTGTATAAGTTTCCTGTCTTCGGTTTTCTACCTCGGTGGCGAAATCTGGCGTAAGTCTGGTGAAGGTATATGTACTGACGTCAATCTAATTCTTGTTTGCAGTTGGCTCTATAATGCGAGTTGAAGTTTGTCGTGTCGTCTTTCATACGGCACGGCTGACGATGTTCAATTGCGTCATTTATCGTTCTCGGAAATAGTTATGTTGAGTTCAGCACAGATTTCTCAATTTCAAAGCCAAGGTTACTTAGTCTTGCCTGCTTTGGCACAAGCGCAGTATTGCGAAGACTTAATCGCTTTTGCGCAAAATGAACTTGACACTGAAACAGGGCCGATTGAGTATGAAGCCGACACCCGCTACCCTGGCGCTCCTGAATCCCGCAATGCGGAAGGGGGAAGAACAGCCCGTCGCCTGCTGCAAGCTTACGCACGATCTGAAAAGTTGGCGCAATGGGCAACGCAAACTATCATTGCTCAATCATTGCAACAATTACTGCAGCAAGCAGTGTTGCTCTCTCAAGCGCATCATAACTGCATCATGACCAAGCAGGCGCGTTATTCAAGTCTAACTGGCTGGCATCGTGATAGCCGATATTGGCATTTTCAACGTCCTGAGTTAATCAGTGTTTGGTTAGCCTTACGCCACGAACGGGTAGAAAATGGATGTTTGCTGGTGTTGCCCGGCTCACATCAGTGGCAGGTCAATGCGGAGCAGCTCGATGGTGCACAATTCCTACGTTCTGATTTACCTGAAAATCAGACATTGTTGGCACAGGCGGTTCCTGTGCCCTTGAATCAAGGTGATGTGTTACTTTTCTCGAGTAATTTATTTCATGCTGCAGGATGCAATCAAACTCAGCAAACCAAGTTTTCTTTGGTATTCACCTATCGTGGCGAAGATAACCCACCTGTTGTTGATAGCAGGTCCGCTAGTCGCCCAGAGATCAGGCTAGGTTAGCCCGCAATTGCTTTGGATAGCTTGAACCAAAAGACTGTGCCGCGGCCGATTTCGGTGCGAAACCCTATACTGCCGTGCATGGCCTCAATTAATGACTTGCTGATTTTCAGACCTAAGCCTGTGCCGCCCTGTTGCCGGGTATCGCCATTGTTCGCTTGCGCGAAAGAATTGAATATTTCTTTCTGAAAGTCTTCAGGAATACCATTGCCGTGATCTTCAATCTCAACGCAAACCTCATTTGCTGCAGTCAGAATGCGAATATCAACTTGGTTGGATTGTGCTGAGAATTTCGCTGCATTTGATAAGAGATTCGCCATCACTTGAGCAAGGCGTACACTATCCGCATTCACCAATTGCTTTTCAGGATGTTCGCCAAGCACATATTGCACTTCGTACTTTAAACCGTAGCCACCGTTGTCACGTATCGATTGTTTGACCAGCGTGACTAAGTCAATACTAGTCAGGTTCAATGCCATTTTTCCAGCTGCAAGTTTCTCGATATCGAGTAAATCATTGATCAGGACAATCAGGCGCTGACTATTGCGCGAGGCCAGCGTGATCAATTTTAATGCCGCTTCCGGAAGTTGTGACGCAACGCCGTGTTCGAGTAAGCTCAACGAACCTTGAATCGACGTCAACGGCGTACGTAGCTCATGGCTGACGGTAGAAATAAACTCCGATTTCAGTTTGTCGAGGCGCCGCCTTTCGGTGATGTCGCGCGTGATACCAACATAGATAACTTCACCCCGTTCATAGCTCTTGGTGATAGCGAGCTCCATAGGAAAGACGCTGCCATCTCTTCTTTTTCCCTGTAATTCACGTCCGACACCAATTAGCCGTGCTTCGCCAGTGGTGTGGTATTGATGAAGGTAGGAGTCGTGACGACTCTGATCTGGCTCGGGCATCAACATATTTACATTCTTGCCCAATACTTCGCTTGTGCCATACCCAAAGATGCGGATTGCCGCGAGATTGAAAGAGCGAATGGTACCGCGCGTGTCGATCGTAATCACGCCATCAGCGAGGTTGTCGAGAATGGTTTGGTTATGCAAAGCGTGGTCTTGTAGTGCTTGATCTTTCGCCAGCAAATCGCTGTAGGCTTTTTCTAAGTATCTCGATTTTTCTAAGACTTCTTGCGTACGTTCTTCGACTTTTTGTTCGAGTAACTTTTGATCGTCAATAAAGCGCGCAGTGGTTAAAGCATGCACGATTAAGCTGCCGATATGGCTTGCATACAAAATATCTTCACGACTCCAATTGCGTTGGCGATGGCATTGCCCCAAGCTCAAAACACCCACCTGTCCTTGATCTTTCTTCATCGGCATATCAAGGATGGACTTCAAGTCGATGCGATTGGCCGCATCAAGAAAATCTTTCGCTGCAGGATGGAGACGTACATCATGGACCACGAAAGGATTTCGGGTATTCGACAATTCTTGGAAATAGGTCGCGTAGTGATCAAAGTTCATCGCACAACCTTGCTCAAAAGGGAGTGGACTTGGGCCATTGATCGTGTGGCAGATTAAGTGATTACTGTGCTCATCTCTTAACCAAATGCAGATGTATTCGATCCGTAAAATTTCGAGCGCTTTGCTGGCGATAATGCGCAATGCCTCATTAAAGCCGCAATGGTCGAGCGCCGGATTCGCTTCCAATTCCAAGAGCAATTCAGGTGGTGCTTTGCGAGAGATATCGTAGTTACGCAGATCTTGAAAGCCATCGCCGGAAGATAATTGATTTAACTGTTTTGCCGTTTCTTGATGCAGGCGCGAGTAATTTAGGGCAGCTTGGAAATCTTGTTGCGACTCGTACAAGCGAGAAAGCGCGTCATAGAAGTTGGCGATCTGCGGCAGGGATGCCATTTCCTTAGCCGATGACAAGGCGTCTTTGTAAATGGCGATCGCACTATTGACTTCACCTTGCTTCAAGGCGATTTTCGCCAAGGTATCATTGACGGCACCAAACAGCCATTTGTAGCCACACTTCTTGGCCGCGATTAAGGCCTGCTCGGTTAAAGATTTTGCCTCGCCGTAGTTGTTCTTACCGAACTCGATCACGCCTAAGTACCGTAGGGTTTCGGCGTAATATTCGTCCGCCTGTGCACGCTTCGCTTCGTGTTGTGCTTCGACCAGGATAGGCGCTGCATCTTGTGGCTTGCCATCGTGTAGATAGTTGATGGCGAGATTGATCGCTTGCTTGGCATTGAGGTAGGGGTTATCGATCTGTTTCAGTAGAACGCCAGCATCACGTACGAAACGTGCGCCAGATTCATAGTCCCCCATGGTGTCGTAAATTTGGCCGAGTCCAATTCGCGCCTCGATCATCGATTCCAAATCTTTGGTAAAACCGCATAGATCGATGGCACGCAGCCAAAAATTCGCAGCGTCGCGATATTGACCCAAACCGAAATTGATGCGCCCCAGAGCGACCATAATCTTGCCTGCGTGCTCGATCAAATCACAGGCATCAGCAAGAAAGCTGGCATTGTTGAGTTCGTCGATCAAAGAATGGGTTTCGCCTAAGCGTTCTTGAATCGCATACCGTTCAAGAAGCAGATCGATCTGCAGCGCGGTATTTTTCTCTGACGCCGCCGCTTTTTCAAAGCGCTGGAACAGTGGAACGGCAAGCCGAGGGTGACGCCGCCCAATCTGGCGGATGCGTTTGATGCTATTAGCCGTCTGTCCTTCTGAAGCGCTCATAGGTTCTCCCTAAAAACGACAGCCAGACTAGCGGCTGGCTCTTCATGATTGGTTTGCACGCCCAAGAAAATGGGAAGCGTAAGGCAAGATAGCATAGCGTTGCCAGAAGTTCCAGTGCGGCAACACTATTTAACGGAAAGTGTGGTTTGAGCGGTTATTGGGGCGTGGCGTTTGTTCCGCCCTCGAACTAGGGAGGGCGGATCGAGGAGTAGGTTTTATTGCTCGAGCGCGATCAGCTCTTGTATGGTTTGGCGGCGGCGTATCAAGCGAGATTCTTGACCATCCACTAAAATTTCGGGGACCAAAGGCCGAGAATTGTAGTTTGATGACATACTTGCACCATAAGCACCGGCATCGTGGAAAACGAATAAATCACCGACTTCAGCGCTCGGCAGATTTTGCTGTGTCACCACACCTCCTTCTTCTTGGGTAAACACATCGCCTGACTCGCATAAAGGGCCTGCCACCACGGTTGGGTGAGTGCTCCCAGCTCGCAGCGAACCGTCGGCATGATGCACGGTGATCTTGTGATAACTGCCATACATCGAGGGGCGCACTAAGTCATTAAAACCTGCATCCACGAAGGCAAAGAAGTTACTGCCGACGCGTTTTTGTGCACGTAATTCTGATATCAAAATTCCCGCTTCAGCAACCAGGAAGCGCCCTGGTTCAATCTCCATACTGATACGATGTCCCAAATGCTTTTCAATTTTTTCGCGCGCTTGCTGCCAGATACTAAAGTAGTGCGCAGTGTCGACAATTGCTTCGCCCGTTTGATACGGAATCGATAGGCCGCCACCAATAGAAATCGCTTGGATATCGAGAGGGCAGAGTTTTACTTGTTCCAGCATGGCATCGCAGACGCTTTGCAAATGGTCGTAATCGACGCCAGAGCCAATATGCATATGCAAGCCAACCAGCTGTAAACCATACTGTTGAATTAAGGCATAAGCCTGCGGCAACTCCTCGAACCAGATGCCATGTTTGCTCTGTTCACCACCGGTATTGGTTTTGCGGCTATGGCCATGACCAAAGCCAGGGTTGATTCGTATCCATACGGGATGACCGCTATGCGCCTGACCTAGTTGCTCTAGCATTTGTGGTGAGCCGCAGTTGACTGGGATATTCAATTCAACCACACGTTTCAATGCGGCGCGGTCGAGTAGGTCAGCGGTAAACACGATCGGCGCATGTTCGCTTGCTTCCTGTGGCTGATAGCCCGCGACCAACGCACGCTCTACCTCCCCGAGTGAGACTGAATCAACCAATACACCTTGTTCTCGCATCAGGCGCAAGATATGAATATTGCTGCAAGATTTCTGGGCAAAGCGAATCACGTCAAATTGCTTGAGTTGTTGAATCTGATGGCGAATCAATTGCGCATCGTAGGCCCAACAGGGTGTTCCGTAGGTTTGTGCAAATTGTTGGATTTGTGCCGATGTAATTGCAGTTTTCATGGGTGAATTGGTTAAAAGTGAAAGAGTTGGAAGATGTAACTGTAGCGCGTACAATGCCGTAATACCATGCGAATCAAATGGTAAAAACCTCGTTTGACTTTGAAATCTCTGGAAAATCCTCGGCTTCGCTTATGAATCAAAAAATCGACCAATTTGATCAAAAAATCCTGCAATTATTGCAAGAAGATGCGCGCATGTCGCATGCGGAAATTGGTCGGCAAGTGCATTTGAGCCAGCCGGCGGTATCGGAACGCATCAAGCGACTGGAAAGCAACCAAATTATCCGTGGTTACAAGGCAGACATTAATCCGCGGGCCTTGGGTTACGACATTACGGCCATGATTCGCGTTTCGACCCAACAGGGGCGACCTTATGCGCAATACGTCGCGAGCTGTCCTGAAATCGTCGACTGCTACACGGTCACCGGTGAGGACGGCGCGGTAATGCGAGTTTTAGCGACTGACGTTGAACATCTGCAGCGCATCATCAACGAGCTAAACGCCTTTGGATCGACTTCCACTGCGATCGTCTTGACTACTCATGTCTCGGGTAAATCAATCGCGATTCCCCATCACGAATAAATGTTGAGATCAATCGGGAATTGCCCTCATGGTTTTTAGTAGCGTTAGTTTTCTATTCTATTTCCTACCGATTTTCTTGGTGCTGTATGGCGTGCTGCCATGGCGGAATGCAGTGCTATTGATCGCCAGTTTGATTTTTTACAGCTGGGGTGAGCCGCAGAACTTGCCTTTGTTATTAATCTGCATTGCAGCCAATTATGGATTTGGAATATGGATTGGGCATGCGCAAACGAAGCCGACAACAGTTAGCCTCTCGCATCTTGCTGCGCGTCTGCCATTTATTGTGGCGATAGGTTTTAATCTCGGGGCCCTGCTGTACTACAAGTATTTCAACTTCGCTTTGAGTAATTGGTACAGCCTTCAGCGGTGGATAAATCCTGATGCGGTTGCGGAAATTTCTGAGCCTGTCACACTACCACTGGGCATCTCGTTTTTCACCTTTCATGCGATTTCCTACTTAGTCGATGTGTATAGGAAAAAGACTAAAGCAGAACGCAGCTTTACGGCTTTGTTCACCTACATCATCATGTTTCCTCAGTTAGTGGCTGGCCCGATAGTGCGTTTTGCAACTGTCGCTAGGCAGCTTCACCATCGTCGATGGAGTTGGTGGCGTGCTGAAATGGGCGCGCGTTTTTTCTGCCTTGGACTCGCGCAAAAAATATTGATTGCAAATCCCGTCGCCTTGATCGCTGATCGATTGTTTGCCTTGCCTAGTGACGAGCTCTCGCCTTCGTTGGCTTGGTTGGCGGCGTTTTCGTACAGCTTACAAATCTATTTTGATTTTGCTGGCTACTCGCTGATGGCGATCGGCCTCGGCTTGATTTGTGGTTTTAGTTTTCCACGCAATTTTAATTTACCCTACATCGCACAATCGATCACTGAGTTTTGGCGGCGTTGGCATATGAGTTTGTCGCGTTGGTTCCGTGATTATGTCTACATTCCGCTCGGTGGTAATCGTCATGGCAAGGCACGCACTCTATTCAATCTATTCTTAGTGTTCGTTTTGTGTGGACTATGGCACGGTGCGAATTGGACCTTTGTGGCTTGGGGTGTGCTGCATGGAAGTTTCCTAGTCGTAGAGCGATTAGGTTGGGGTGAGGTCTTGGCCAAGTTGCCGCGAGTGTTGCGCCACACCTATACATTGATCGTGGTTTTACTGGCGTGGGTATTATTTCGTGCCAATGATTTCTCACAGGCTGCAAATATTATTAAGGCGATGTTTGCTTACTCCGAAGTACATTTAGCTTTGCCGGTGATGGCTTATGTTTCGAACACGCTGATACTCAGCATCGTATTTGCGATATTTTTTGCGAGTGGATGGTCATCGCGTGTCGCGACCAAAGCTCGTCAAATCGGACCGATCAGTGCGCTGATTCTGGATCGCGTTTGGATGATTGTGCTGTTACTGGCGTGCGGCATTAGTTTGGCCAGTGGCGCCTACAATCCTTTCATCTATTTCCGTTTTTGAGCTTGCTTATGTTGAATAAGATTTCTCATTTGCAGTGGAAAAAAATAGTCCGTGGCTGGTTCTTGGCTGCATGTTTGGTCTTGATCAGTGTGCCTATGTTGGTCCACCTCTTGAAATTAGAAACACCCAATGCAGAGCTTGAAAATCGTAGTCTAGCGGAGTATCCGGGCAAGCCTAAGACACGCGAAGATTGGTTCCAGTTTACAGCGAAATTTGATCGCTATCTTGATGATCACTTCGGCCTGCGCCAAACTTTAGTGCAGTGGAATCAAGCTTGGCGATATCGATTTCTACACGATGCGGTTTCGCCTCAAATCACGCTGGGCAGTGACGACTATTTGTTTTTCAATGCGCATGAGGCACAACATCCCTTACGAATGTTGGCCTTCATTTGTGGTCGAGGTATCGACGATCAGCAAGTCGATGAGCTCACGCAGCAAGTCACCAATTTTGCGCACTATGCGACAGCAAACAATGCCCATACAGCGATCGCTTTCGTGCCGAGCAAACCAGCGATCTATAAGGAGCACTTACCGGCGTGGTGGCAAAACGAATGTGCGCGTTTTCAGCCTACTTTGCCGCGCATGATGAAGAGGCTCGCGCCGAGTCCCGTGGTTTACCCATTAGCGCAAATGCTGGCGGCAAAGCCGCAAGAACAACTTTATCCGCGTTATGATTTTCATTGGCAGGGCAAAGGTGCACAGACTTACGCTCAGATCATCGCTGAACAGATTTGGAAAGAACAACCCAGTGCGCCATTAGTGTTCCGTGAGACCTTGAGCGACTCCGATATGCAGCGCTTTATGCCTGGTGTCGATTTGCGTCAAACCTTGTTCAAGCCTGACTGGGAGAAAACGCTATGGACTTACTGCGAGGGCGCGGCATGTTTTCCTGAACTGAGTAGTGCAGCGATACTTGGTGATATCACGCGTATCAAAGTAAAAGCCGAGCTCCATCAATACACGCAAACCAAACAGCGTTTGTTATTGATTACAGACTCCTTTGGACATGGTGTGGCGCCGTATTTTGCACCTTACTTCGATGAGGTGTGGCATGTCTCCAGCAATAATATGGGTGCTTTGAATGCACAGCAACTAGCACAGTTAAAGCGCGAGTTTGAGCATTATCAGCCGACTCGTACTCTGTATCTCTTCCACGATTTCGCCTTAAGCTGCTTCAGTCAGACCTTGAAATATTGTCCGCTTGAATTACCCCCGGTTCTGAAGGCGGTGCATCCGACGGTTTCTGATCTAGTGAGGTAAGATCAATTTCCTCTTCGTCATCGATTGATTTATCATTTCTGACGACCCCCAAGTTGTTAAATTTTCACAAATTTGGATTATATTAATGGTCTCATAAAAAATGCAGGCCTACGATGACCACGTCCCCATCTTCCAGTTATTCTTCAACGCAGTCGGAATTATCGACCTCCCAACCAGCAAGTGAAGTTCTTAGTTCGGCACTTTTCTTGTTATCGAACTTCTTTGAGCGATTCGCTTTTTATGGAGTGCGCTGGGCCTTGGTTTTGTACTTCGTGATGGAAATCGCCCCTGCTGATTTTGATGCGAAAAATCAGGCACAAATGCTGTATTCCGGTTTCCTAGGATTTCTTGCAGTGGTCGGTCTTTTGGGTGCTTATATTGCCGATCGCTTGGAATCGCATCTTGAAGCAGCATTGAGTGGTGCGCTGCTGATGGGGCTTGGTCTGATCTTGCTCCTCGTTGCAGATGCCAGCATGTTTCGCTTAGGGCTCGCGACTATAGTGTTGGGCAATGGCTTGTATCGTCCCGTGCTGATGAGCTTATTGGGTAGTTCGTTTGGCGATAATGAGGCAAAACGCGATGCGGGCTTTGTGGTCGCTTACATGTTGACGAACCTCGCAGGTTTCGTCGCACCGATGTTCACGCAGTTTTTGGCATCAAAGGTTTTTAAAGTCGATGATCATATCTCTTTCAAATCGGTGTTCATCGTTGCTGCTTTGAGCATGCTGATCAGCTTCTTTTGTGTCTTGTGGATGACTCGCCAACGTGGGGTAGCGCAGGCGCGACAGCTCATGGCTTGGAAACCCATAGCGCTGGTTCAGTGCGGTGGCGCGGCAATGCTTGGCGTTTTACTTTTGTCGTATCTAATCGATGTCTCAGTTGCCTCGTTCGGCATCGTCAACTTGGTTGGATTGATAGTGGCAGCAGTGATTCTTGGCCGCACTGCACGCGGTGAGACAGGCCGTGGATCGCGGCCTTATTTATTCTTGTTGGTTTTAGCCGCGATGTGTATCGCACAAATCGTACTTGAGTTGAGTCGCCCTAGCGTCGATCTCGTTTTGAATGGCTGGCTCGGCAGCACTGCCTTGTTACCATTTGAGCCACAGATGCAAGCAGTCATACTGCCAGTGATTTTTATCATCGCTTCTGCGCCAATCTTGGCAGTCGGACTCTTCATCATGGGCCGCCACTTCTATCCGAATCTCGTGCAAAGGATGGGTTGGGTGATGCTCATCACATTAGTGAGCCTGGGATTCGTCTATTTTGCGGCGCAAGCCCTGCTGCAAGGACAACAGCAAGCCTTGAGCATAGGAATGCCTTCGTTGCTGAGCATGTTGGCATCGCAAGCGGCTGGCGAAATCCTCCTCACGGCATTGAGTTTTTCCATGGTGTTCGCTTACGCGCCGCGACGGCACTGGGCGCTGGCGATGGCAATGGTGCTTCTCGTTACGAAGAGTGGCAGCCAGGTCGCGGGTTACCTCCTTGGTGCCTTCCCAGTACTGCAGCTGCAAGCCAATCAAGATGCTCCCTTGCACTTGATGTTGGCGTGTACCTGTCTGGGTTTATTGGCGATCTCAACTTGGATTGGTGGTCGCTTTCTAAAGCGTTCATTACCATAAAACCGTTAAGGCCAGTGTCCGCGAGCTCAGGGCCTTTGCCTTGAGCGGACAGCCGCGGACAGGCAAATTCAAGTTTACATTCAGAACTTATCTCATAAAAATCATAGACTTAGCTCAGGCTCCCTGATTGGCATACTTCCTGCTAAAACAACATGGAAAACCGATTGTCCGTGTTTGCCGTTGTTTGTATTCCTAAGGAAGTGTTCCATGATTCGAGATACCTCAGGTCAAGATCAAGTTATTGCAGCTCCTGCTGTTTGGCGTCGTAAGAAAACCGTTGTACTAGCGTTAGCACTGATTGTTTTTATCATCATTTGCTTCGTCTTGGTGCGTGGCTTTAGCAATAGCAGCAAATCAATCAATAGCGCCCGTATCAAAATTGCCTCGGTAATGCGCGGTAATTTGGTACGCGATGTGGCCGTTAATGGTCGCATGGTAGCGGCGATCAGTCCCACGTTATATTCCACTGCACCGAGTACCGTGACCTTGAAAGTGAAGGCCGGTGACATGGTCAAGAAGGGCGACATCGTCGCTGAACTTGAGTCTCCCGATCTCACCAATCTTCTCAAACGAGAACAAGCAAATTACGATCAATTGGAAGCTGAGGTCTCGCGTCAACGCATTCTCGCCCGCAAACAAAAATTGATCGCTCAGCGTGATGCCGATCAAGCTGAAATTGAACGCATTACCGCGGCACGCACCTTTGAACGTTTCGAACAAGCAGGCCCATCTGGTGTTATCTCCAAAATCGATTATGCGAAAGCGCAAGATGCTTTGAAGACGGCAGAGATTCGCGCTAAACATGCGGCTGCCGCGACGCAATTGGAAGGTGAGGATGTCGATCTCAATCTGAAAACGAAAGTCGCACAACTCGAACAACAACGTTTAGTACGTGATGATGCGAAACGCAAAGTCGATGAATTGAAACTGAAGGCGCCAGTCGATGGCATGGTAGGCACTTTATCGGTTGCTAACCGTAGCGTAGTCGCTGCAAACACGGCATTGATGACCTTGGTTGATCTATCGCAGCTCGAAGTGGAATTGGAAGTGCCTGAATCATTCGCGGCCGATCTCGGTATCGGCATGACGGCAGAGATCAGTATTAACGGCACGATGACCAAAGGCAAATTGTCGGCTATTTCGCCTGAAGTGGTGAAGAACCAAGTGTTGGCACGCGTACGCTTTGATGGCGCGCAACCAGCGGGTTTGCGTCAGAGTCAACGGGTATCGGCACGACTCTTGATCGAAGAACGACCCAACGTCTTGATGGTGACACGCGGCCCGTTTGTTGAGAGTGAAGGTGGGCGTTTCGTGTACATCGTCGAAAATAATATCGCCGCTCGTCGCCCTTTCAAACTCGGCGCCACGAGTATTTCGGCAGTAGAAATTCTTGAAGGTTTGAAAGAGGGCGACAAGATCGTTGTTGCCGGTACCGATCAATTTGAAAATGCGGAAAAAATTTCGCTCAACAATTAATACGCTAATAGCGCGAAAGGAATCACTATGTTACACATGAAAAATCTGAGCAAAGTTTATCGCACACATATGATCGAAACGCATGCATTGCGCGGTTTCGAAATCCATGTCAAACAGGGCGAATTTGTGACCGTCACCGGGCCTTCAGGTTCTGGTAAAACGACCTTCTTAAACATTGCAGGCCTGTTGGAAGACTTTACTGGCGGCGAATACTTCCTTGACGGCGTCAATGTCACAGGCATGAACGATAATGCTCGCACGCAAATGCGCAATGAAAAATTGGGCTTTATCTTTCAAGGTTTTAACTTGATTCCTGATTTGAATTTGTTTGATAACGTCGATGTTCCTTTACGCTATCGCGGCCTGCCAGCCAAAGAACGTAAAGAACGTATCGAAGATGCTCTGGCGCAGGTTGGCCTATCGTCCCGCATGAAACACTATCCAGCCGAATTGTCTGGTGGTCAGCAACAACGTGTCGCGATCGCTCGAGCCTTAGCCGGCTCGCCTAAATTACTGTTAGCCGATGAACCAACGGGTAACTTAGATACGCAAATGGCGCGCAGTGTGATGGAGTTATTAGAAGACATCAATGCGCGTGGCACGACGATCTTGATGGTGACCCATGATCCTGAATTAGCACTGCGTTCGCAACGCAACGTGCACATTATTGACGGTCAAGTTTCTGACTTGGTACGTAAAGCACCAAGCTTAGTGCTTGAACCCACAATTGCGCAATCGGCTTAAATAGAGGGAGAAGATTCATGCTTCATTATTATTTCCTCCTCGGCGTGAAGAGTTTGCGCCGTAACCCAGCCTTGACTGCTTTGATGGTGTTGATACTGGCGATTGGCGTTGCTGCGAGCGTGTCGACACTGACTATTTTACATGTCATGTCGGGCGACCCAATTCCTCAGAAAAGTGCGCGCCTTCTCGCTACCACCATCGATGTGAATCCGAAGGAAGGCTATGTCCCTGGGCAAAGCTATTCAGATCACCAGCTGACTTATAAAGACGCGATGGCTCTTTTGAATAGTAAGCAAGGCGAGCGTCGCGCAGCGATGTATGGCATTAATGGTGTCGTTGAACCAGCCAAGAAAGAATTGGGCGTAACGGGTCTCGACGGTGTCGCTACCAGTGCAGACTTTTTCACCATGTTTGATGTACCGTTTTTGTATGGCCAAGCTTGGCACGCGTCAGAAGACCGCAGCGCGGCTGATGTCGTGGTGTTTAGCCGTAAAAAGGCAGAGCAACTATTTGGCAAGGTGAACCCTGTTGGGCAAAAAGTTCGCATGATGAATGGGGATTACACAGTGGTTGGTGTCATCGATGATTGGAAACCAAGCCCTCGCTTTTTCATCTACAACGGCCGCACTGCTGCTTTTGCTAGTGAGGACGAGTTCTTTGTGCCAGTCAGTAACGCGATACGCCGCGAAACCCCTCACGCAGGGAGCATGAGTTGCTCCAGCTCACGTGACCCTGGTTGGCAGTCTTTGTTGGATTCAGAATGTACATGGTTTCACTTTTGGTTTGAGTTGAAGTCGGAAAGTCAGCGTTCAGAACTACAAACTTTCATCGACAATTATGTCAGTGAACAGCAAAAGCTGGGGCGTTTTCCGCGTCATGCACCCAATAAATTATTCAATGTGCGTGAGTGGTTAGTGGAACGTAAGGTGATTGGTGACGACAGTAAGATTTCTGCGTGGTTGGCATTTGGTTTCTTAATCTTATGCTTAGTGAACACGATAGGATTGTTATTGGCGAAGTTTTCTGTACGCGCTTCCGAAGTCGGTGTGCGCCGTGCCTTGGGCGCATCGAAGCGTCAAATTTTCACGCAATTTCTAATTGAGGCGGCGGTTGTTGGTCTCGTTGGCGCAATCGTTGGTGTGGTACTCGCGATCGGTGCGTTGCAATTGATTGCCTTGCAATCGAAAGCTTTAGCGGCAGTGGCGCATATGGATTGGATGATGTTGGCGGTGACCTTCTTGATGTCGGTTTCAGCAGCGGTGTTGGCCGGTATCTTGCCGACCTGGCGCGCATGCCAAGTGACACCCGCGATACAACTGAAGTTGCAATAAGCGACCACTAAGAATACAAAATCGAAGGAACTATAATGAAATTCTTCTCTGAAATGCGGCCGATTTTGTCGGCCCTGTTAAGAAACAAAACTGGCCCCTTGTTGGTGGCAACGCAGGTGGCATTGAGTTTGGCCATGCTGGTCAATGCTTTATATGTGGTGCAACTACGTTTAGATGCGGCAAGTCGCCCTAGTGGTCTTGACGATGAATCGCTCAGTTTCCGCTTGAATATTAGTAATCAAAAGATGGGCGGTCATGAAGATCAAATCGCCATGCAAAAACAAGAAGCTGCGACGATTCGTGCGGTTCCTGGCGTGAAATCTGTGGCGCGCGTGAATTCATTTCCAGTGTCGCGCTCGGGCAGCAACTCAGGCATGGCGGCGAGTCGTGAGCAAACTAATTCGACCGCAACCGCCGCTATTTATTTGTCACCGGACTCTTTGGTCGAGACTTGGGGATTACGCTTGATTGAAGGAAGCGACTTTAAAGCCAGTGACTACCTGGAGCTCGACGCCAATGCGTCGAGAGAGTTCCCTAAAGTCGCGATCGTGTCTAAAGCGATGGCAGAGAAGCTTTTTCCAGGCGCCACTAATTTTGTTGGCAAGGAGTTTTATCAAGGTACGGGTGAAGGCGCGATCGGTATGCGTATTATCGGTGTGGTCGAACGTTTGCAAACCTCAGGTGCTCCCGCGGGCCTCGAAGGTGAATATTCGGTATTGATACCAATTCGTTTAACCAATGAGCCCTTCTTTGGCTATGCGGTTCGTACCGAGCCTGGTCAACGTGACCGCGTCATGAAGGAAGTTGAAGAGGCTGTACGTAAAGCCTCTGCTTCTCCAGTCAGCGTGCATAGTCGTTCTATGGAGGAATTCCGTTATGACCGTTATCGCAGTGAAAAAGGCTTGGCGTGGATGCTATTAACAGTGAGCTCTTTGTTGGTGTTGATTACCGCCTCGGGTATTGTCGGCATGAGCTCTTTATGGGTGGCGCAAAGACAAAAGCAAATCGGCGTGCGCCGGGCATTGGGCGCAAAACGCATCGATATTTTGTCGTATTTTTTGATCGAGAATTGGATCATCACCACCGCGGGCATAGTCTTCGGTACATTGTTGGCGCTTGGTTTGAACCAGTTCCTTGTGAGCCAGTTTGAACTGAGTAAATTGCCCCTGATGTATTTGCTGGTGGCGCCACTGGTGTTTTGGGTGCTGGGATGTCTTGCGGTATATGCCCCAGCCTGGCGTGCCGCGAGTATTTCGCCGTCGACTGCAACACGAGGGGTTACTTAATTGCAGATGCAAGGGGCAGCCATCATGCGTTACACTATGGGATCAGTGCTGCCCTTGTTGTTCTCCTAGCGCAATGCGTTTCTCTCTTTTTTGTAAGCCCGTATTTATTCACAGACTGATCGATCATGCCCACTGTTTTGATTATTGACGATAACCCTTCGATTGCGATTGCGCTCGATGTTCTGCTCTCTTTGCATGATATTCAAAGTCTACAAGCGCAATCGCCTGAAGAAGGATTGACCATCTTGCAGCAACAAGTGGTCGATTTGGTGATTCAAGATATGAATTTCACGCAAGACACAACCTCGGGCGAAGAGGGTATTGCCTTGTTCAAACAAATTCGTAGCGCGTATCCCGATTTGCCGGTCATCTTGTTAACCGCATGGACGCATCTCGACGCTGCAGTCGATTTGATTAAAGCAGGTGCTGCCGATTATTTGGCGAAGCCATGGAATGATCAAAAGTTGGTCGCCACTGTAAAGAACTTGATTGAACTGGGGCAAAGCAATCGTAGCTTGCAGCAAAAGATACAAAAAGAGCGCAAACATAAACGTGAGTTGGAGAGTCAATACGATTTGCGTGACTATGTATGGGCGGATGCGGCAACCGAAAGTGTTTTGCGCATGGCCTGTCAGGTTGCCAAGTCGGATGTCTCAGTCTTGATCACGGGACCCAATGGCGCAGGAAAAGAGCGTATTGCTGAAATCATTCAAGCCAATTCCAAAGTGAAGGACGGGCCATTTGTAGTGTTGAATTGTGGTGCCATTCCTGCCGACTTAATCGAGGCGGAATTATTCGGTGCTGAAGCTGGCGCCTATACTGGTGCAACCAAAGCCCGCGAAGGAAAATTTGAAGCCGCCGATGGTGGAACCCTATTTCTCGATGAAATTGGCAATCTTCCACTGGCAGGACAGATTAAATTGTTGCGTGTGCTGGAAACAGGACGCTTTGAGCGTTTGGGCTCAAATAAAGAGCGACAAGTTAAAGTGCGTGTGATTAGTGCGACAAATGCTGATCTGGCAGCCATGATCAAAGCAGGGAGTTTCCGCGAAGATTTGTTTTATCGTTTGAATGTCATTCAATTGAGTTTGCCTGCTTTGGCAGAGCGCAGCGATGATATTTTGCCGATTGCCCACGCGATGTTGGAGGCAGGTAAGCGTCTCAGCAACATGGCCGAAGCGAGCTTGTTGGCGCATGCATGGCCTGGCAATGTTCGCGAGCTCAAGAATGTCATGCAAAGAGCCTGTCTGTTATCTGCCTCAGATATTATTCAACCCGCTGATCTAGGTTTGCCGCAAGTTGCCACGAGCGCGGCGATGGTGAATGAACTCGAACCGGATCGCGAGGCGATCGAGCTAGCCCTGCTGCGTGCCAAAGGCGTGATTGCGCAAGCAGCAGCGGAACTTGGTCTCAGCCGTCAAGCCTTGTATCGACGTATGGATCGTTTGGGCATTGCACGATAAAAAATGCAGTCGAAACTTGTGCATGACATAGCAAACTCCGCTAAGATCTTTGCATGATGGCTCCTCATTCCCAAGCGAATTCAACGCAGACGACTCAAGCCTCCGAATTCGGGCTTGTAACAAATCGTGGGCGTCGTCTGTCTATTGTCACTCGCTTATTGCTCGGCATATTGTGCATTTTTGCCGGACTACTTTCGCTGCTTGTCGTCGGGAATCGATTCCTCCCGCAATGGCAAACCGAGCTGTGCTTAACGCTCGTCATTCTGAGCGTACCACTCACGCTTGCTTGGATACGCCATGTGATGCTGCCCGTGTTTGAAATGTTTAGGGCGATGAGCGGCACGGTCTTGAGCTATCAAGACAAAGATTTTTCGATAGGCTTGAATTGGAAGCGCCACGACGAGTTGGCTGATTTGGTCGACGCCCATAATGCCCTAGGCGCTGTGTTACGCGAGCAGCGTTTGGATTTGGTGCAGCGTGAACTTCTGCTCGACAGCATGTTGCAAAATACGCCAGTGGCGATGCTTTTAGTGGGTTTGCGCGGTCATATCGTATTTGCCAATATCACCGCGAGACAATTGCTCAATAAGGGGCGCAAGCTCGAAGGCCATACCTTGAACTCCCTGTTAGAGACGGTATCCACTTCACTTAAAGAAGCTTTAGATCATGGCGGCGATGGCCTATTTACGGTGCATGCACAAGCCAACGCAATGGAGCAAGACCACGATGATGAAGATGAAATTTATCATTTGTCGCGGCGCAGTTTTGTCTTGAATGGCAGTGAGCATGAATTGCTATTGATTCGACATTTGACGGTTGAGTTGCGTAGACAGGAAGTGCAAACCTGGAAGAAGGTTATTCGCGTGATCAGTCATGAACTCAACAATTCATTAGCACCTGTCGCCTCGCTCGCGAATTCCGCAGGTGCTTTGGTCGAACGTCAACAGTATCAACGACTCCCCGAAATTTTGCGCACCATTGAAGATCGCGCCAAACACTTAGAAAGCTTTATTCACGGATATGCGCGCTTTGCGAAATTACCCAGTCCGCGCCTTGATCACACCGCATGGCCAGTGTTTGTGCAGGGGTTGGCGTCTCAACAGGCATTCACGCTGTTAGGAACGCTGCCCGAACAGGATCTTTGTTGTGATCGGGCACAGATGGAGCAAGCCTTGCTCAATCTCTTGAAGAATGCGCATGAATCTGGATCAACCGCCGAGGGTGTTAGCCTCGAAGTGAAACGAACAGCGGAAGGCGTGCGTATCGAAGTAGGCGATCGTGGACCTGGTATGAGTGATACGGTGATGTCGAATGCGCTAGTGCCTTTCTATTCGACCAAGCGCAACGGCACCGGGCTAGGGCTGGCCTTGGCGCGTGAAATCATTGAGGCCCATGGGGGGCGGATTTCCTTAAGTAATCGCGAAGGCGGTGGCTTGTTAGTCAGTTTGTTGCTGCCTCAGAATTAAGGCGAAGCTGAAAGCCGCCTGAAAATCGCGTATCCTCTCGTTTTTATTCACCTATTCACGAGATATTATGGGTAACAGACTTTCAAAAATCGCGACACGCACCGGTGATGCTGGTACCACTGGCTTGGGTGACGGTAGTCGCATCGATAAAGATGCTTTGCGCGTGCATGCGATGGGCGATGTCGATGAGTTCAATTCGCACATTGGCGCGCTCATTTGTGAAAACATCCCTGAAACCATGAAACAAGAGTTGTTTTCTATTCAGCATGATCTTTTCGACATGGGCGGCGAACTGTGTATTCCCGGTTACACCATGATTACCGAAGCGCAGGTCTTGCGTCTCGACGCATTGTTGGCGAAATACAATGCAGATTTACCGCCGCTTAAAGATTTCATCTTGCCAGGTGGTTCTCGTGCGGCCTCGATGGCACATGTCTGTCGCACCGTTTGTCGTCGCGCCGAGCGAGCAATCGTGAGTGTCGGCAAAGCAGAACATGTCAATGAGGCACCTCGTCAATATATGAACAGATTGTCGGATTTATTATTCGTTTTGTCGCGCGTCTTGAATCGTTTTGCCGGCGGCAGCGATGTTTTGTGGGAAAAAGAACGACAACGCTAAACGCTTTTAAAAATCTGTGCGAATTCTATGCTTAAGCCTCTAGTTTAATTTTCACGCCTGTTTTATGATGAAGTTCAGAAAGTGAGGATTGTGTCGATCATCGTTAAGTTTGATGGTGATTGTTTCGCAGTGTTCACGATGACTTTGTTTGCGTGAAACGGAGGTTCATCATGCCCAAATGGTTAGAGCAAGCCGCCAAGAATGATCTTGAGATTATCGAGGATGGGCAGTGTCAACTCTGCGGCTCAGATACTTTGCATGGCATCACGGAATGTGTCGCTACCGCTGGCAAAATCACGCACAAAATCAGCCAAGAAAAAGGCATCGAACACATGACGATTTTTTTGTGTGTCGATGCTCACGCATTGCAGCACACACAAATCCACGCTCGTTGGAATAATCACTTTCATTTGGCGCGTTTGCATTTGATTTTAGTCGATGAGATCGATTGGGAATATGAGCTCACAAGCTTGCTTAACGAAGTCCTTGATGACTACAAGCTGGAGTATCCGCAAGAAAAAATTCAAGAGCCTGATGAAGCTCATCGCGCCAAGATCACTGTCACGGATGTCGACGCGGCCCATGATGAAGAGGAATATATTGATCTGGTGTGGGAATGGGCCGAACAAGTCTATGCCTCCTTTGTCGATAGCCATGCCATTGCACGGCGTTTAGCGGAACAGTTCAAGCAAAGAATGCTGGTTGACAGTAACGAGGCTTAATTAGGTTCGAAACGTCGATTGCAATACGACGGCGTTAATGCCTACCTATTCGCCTTTGTACAAAAGCCCGACATTGAATAGCGTTGTAGCAGCAAATATTGGATCGTGACGATGTCGAAATATTCATGTGTTTAGCCGGGGCCGTGCCATTGGTCTTAGAATTCCCTCTAAATTAGCAGAAAACAACAGATCCTCTGCAAAACTCCTAGAAAAATATCCTACAATGATGGCTTGATTTTCATTCTAGGACATGCACCATGGCAGTTAATTCTCCTATTCCCGTCGCTGCAGATTTGAAAGCGGTAAAGGGCATCGAACTCGGTTACGCTCAAGCGGGAATTCGTAAAGCAAATCGTAAAGACGTGTTGGTGATGAAGTTGGCACCGACTGCCACTGTCTCAGGCGTATTTACCACCAATCGTTTTTGCGCTGCGCCGGTACAGGTATGCAAAGCGCATCTCGAGAGCCCTCATATGGCAGTAGGCCCGATTCGCGCCTTGATCGTGAATACTGGAAATGCCAACGCAGGAACTGGTGATGCGGGCTTGGCAGCTGCCAACGCAACTTGCGTCGCCTTGGCGGAATATTTACAGTGTGAACCTTCACAAATTCTGCCTTTCTCAACAGGTGTGATTTTAGAGCAGCTGCCTGTAGATCGTTTGGTCGCAGGTATGCCAGCGGCGATTGCTAGCTTGAGTGAAAATAATTGGTTAGCAGCTGCAGAAGCGATCATGACCACGGACACCCAGCCCAAAGCTGCGTCGACCTTTGTTGTGATTAACGGTGTGCGTGTGAACATGACTGGCATCAGTAAAGGTGCCGGCATGATCAAACCGAATATGGCGACGATGTTGGGCTTCTTAGCTTTGGATGCGAAGGTCTCGCAACCGGTGCTCGATCATTTGGTGAAGACAGCAGCTGACCACTCCTTTAATAGTATTACGATCGATGGCGATACCTCGACCAATGACTCGTTTATGTTGATTGCAACCGGCGCATCGAATCTAGAAATTAACGAGATTGACTCACCAGAATACAAAGCCCTAGCGACTGCGGTGATTGGTTTATCGCAAAAGTTAGCGCATATGATTGTGCGTGATGGGGAGGGTGCGACCAAATTTATCAGTATCGAAGTCGAAGAAGGACGCGATGTTGAAGAGTGCCGCAAGATTGCTTATTCCATCGCGCATTCACCTTTGGTGAAAACCGCTTTCTTTGCTTCCGACCCTAATCTCGGTCGTATCTTGGCAGCGATTGGTTACGCTGGCGTGAATGATTTAGACGTGAGTAAATTGAATTTGTATCTCGACGATGTGTGGGTCGCCAAAAATGGTGGTCGTAATCCTGATTACAAAGAAGAAGACGGTCAACGCGTTATGAAGCAAAGTGAGATCACGATACGTGTCAAACTGTCGCGTGGCATTGCCAAGACCACGGTATGGACTTGTGATCTGTCGCACGACTACGTTTCCATCAACGCTGATTACCGTTCTTGATTTTTGTTTGATTAACGCGTCTGGTGCTTAGCAAAGTGCCAGACGTTTTTCTTTTGTAAGATGCCATGACAGCTCTCGATCAATTTTTGCAACGCGCCGAACACCTGCTCGATCGCTTAGAACACTTGCTACCAGCGGAGATGCCTGCGCCAGACTGGAGCGCAAGTACGGCGTTTCGTTGGCGTAAACGCGGAACACAGGCCTACCTGCAAGCGATCAAAGTGCCTGCCACTCTGCGGTTTGATGACTTGCAGCATATCGAGCAGCAGAAGCGCTTAATTGAGCAAAATACGCGTCAGTTTGTGCAAGGAAAACCCGCCAATAATGTCTTACTGACCGGCGCTCGTGGCACGGGTAAATCATCTCTGATTAAAGCATGTCTGCAGCATTTTGCGGATCAAGGCTTGCGTTTGATTGAAGTCGATAAAGCTGACATGGCAGATCTACCAGACATCGTCGAGCTCGTTGCCGATCGCCCTGAAAAATTCGTCTTATTTTGTGACGATCTCTCGTTCGAAGAAGGTGAAGCCGGCTATAAAGCCCTGAAGGTGGCGCTCGACGGCAGTATCGCAGGCACTTCAGCTAATGTTTTGATTTATGCGACGTCGAATCGTCGTCATTTACTGCCTGAGAAAATGTCGGACAATGCGACTTATGTGCATGCTGACGACGGTGATTTGCATCCGGGCGAAACGGTTGAGGAAAAGATCTCTTTGTCTGAACGCTTTGGCCTCTGGGTCTCGTTTTATTCGTTCAAACAAGACGACTATCTTGATATCGTAGCGCACTGGTTGCGTAGCTTTGGCTGCGATGCTCCGGCGATTGCAGCGTCCCGCACTGAAGCCTTGCAATGGGCATTGCAACGTGGTTCTCGCTCAGGCCGGGTCGCATGGCAATTCGCCCGTGACTATGCTGGACGAAAAGCGTAAACCACCGACACAACATTAACCTTACCCCAAGACCAATGAATACGAGTCAAGCACAAGTGATTAAACCTATCGACGTTGCTGTCGGCATTCTCATGAAAGCGAATGGAGACGTTTTGCTCGGTCAGCGGCCCGCAGGTAAGCCCTACGCAGGTTATTGGGAATTCCCTGGTGGTAAAGTCGAAGCGGGCGAGGATGTCGCCGACGCTTTGCGTCGTGAGTTCATGGAAGAGCTTGGAGTGAAAATCGTCTGCGCCGAGCCTTGGTGCTGTGTTGAACACGTCTATCCGCATGCCCACGTACGTTTGTATTTCTACATTTCTCGCCATTGGGAAGGCGAACCACAAAGTCTAGAGGGGCAAGCTTTCGCGTGGCAGGGCAGCGTCGACGTACAGCCTTTGCTGCCAGCGACGATTCCTTTGATTGAAGATTTGAATCAATTGCGCGCGGTCTCGTCCTAATTCTCAATAACCGGATGATCAACTCAACTAAAGTACGTGTTTGATGTCGGTTCAGTATTTTGAGGGCACTCAGCAAAGTATACCTATCTGTTCAGCAATCCTTTAAGTTTATCTTTCAGCTGCTCATTCACTTTTTGTTTTAATTCTTGTTTTTTCTCTTCCAATACGGGCGCTGCCTTCGCTTTGAATGCTGCCTTCAAAGCGTCGCTTCCGATTTGTGCGTAAAGAATCTGATAGCCGAGTTTGTCGAAGGGGCCGCTTAAACGCACGGGGATGCTGATGTCTTTCAATTGCGATAAATCGGTGCCGTCTTGGCCTGTAGCAGTGTTGACCACCATGACTTTGGCTGTGTAGTCGAGATTGTTCTCGCGTAGATTCACTTTACCGCTACCGCCAACCCGCAAGAACGGTGATTTCATGTCGAGATCATCGCTTTGACCGATACCGTCTTTAAAAACAATGCTTGCTGAGAGTGCTGAGAAATCGGTTTTCTCTGCACTGTTGGCTGCTTGTTGCTGATCGGTTTTGTTGAGAATCTTCGCCTTAAAGTCACGTAAAGATTTCGCCAAATTGATACCTTTGACCGCACCGTCATTGAGCTTGGCAGTGACCACGCCGTTTAAGTTTTGCTTGAAGTCTTGAGTGAATTTTCCGTGGGTATCGATATTCAAATTAAGATTGCCGCGGCCTTCGAGTATATCCTTCTGCATGAAGTCTTTGAGTAAGGGATTGATGTTGATATTGCTCAGATTTTGCGAAACTTTTACGCGATTCTCGCTGCTAAGACTGAGCTTTCCTTGAAGGCTGCCTTGGTAGAGTTGGGCGCGCATCTCATTAATCTGTAATTCACCACCTTGAATTTTTATTGGCAAGACGATGTCAGTGAAATGCAGATTTTTCGCCTGTAATTGTTTGAGCTCGATTTGGCCTTGTACATTCAGTTTGTTGAGTATGCTGAGGTCAATGGGTTTTTGTTCTTGTTCTGGCTTGCTGGTGTTTGTGCTGGCGTCGTGCTTGATGTAGCGATCGACATTGATGTGGTCGACAAGCAGTTTAAATTGAATCGCTGGGTGCGCGAAATCAGTTAGGTTGAATGTAGTGCTGATACGACTATCGTCAAATTGACTGCGTAAGTTTGCTGCGAGCTTTTTCTGTTCAAGCTCGACCACGATGTCTCCGTCAATCGGAATGCGGATCTCGTTCTGCGCCAAACTGGGATCTTTAATCAGAGTGTCGATCTTAAGCCCCTTGAGTTCGAACTTGGAAAGGCCAACATCAAATACAAGCGGGCTCTTCAAAGTGACCTGACTGATGGCTTTGCCTTTTTGTTGTTGCAGATCGATCTGCAATTGGTCAAAACTTAGCTGTGATGCCTTGAGATTGAGTTTTCCGGTCTTGGCGTTGAGTTTCAGGTCTTGTGCGTCTTTTGCTGCATTGAGCGAGGCTTGAATGTCGATGCCATCAGTGAACCAGGTCTCGGCATTTTTTCCAAATAAAGCGCTCGTCACGTTCAGCTTGGCGACTTGTTGTTCGAGTTGTGCCTCGAGACTGAGTTTCAAATCTTTGAGCGTGTAATTGGCATCAGCCAGCGAAAGTTGAACTTCGCTCGACATCGTCAATCGCGCATCGACCTTAGGTTGTAGCAGCTGCAGATGGGTGTCGAGAGTGAAGGGTGTATTGCTGCGGTTGCTGAGTTTTCCCGTATTCAGATTGAAGGCAGAAATTTGCCCTTGCACTTTGGCTTTTTCATCCTTGATCTGAATCTGCGCATTCTTGATCTCTATGCCATCGACTTCAAATTGTATAGGGCCGTTACTTTCAGTTTTTCCTTCAACTGAGGTCTCCGTTTTTTCTTTATCTTTTTTTGCCGTGAGATCGTCGATATTGCTCTTGCCATCGGCATCGCGCACATAGCGAAGTTTGAGCTCGTGCAAGGCAATTTTATCGATGACAATTTGTTTGCGTAACAAAGGCATCAATGCCAATGAAACTCGGGCGCGAGCGAGGCTGGCAAATTCTTGCTTGCTTTGGAATTCAGATAAAGCGACATTCTCTAATTCGACGCCGATTTTAGGAAAAAATCGCAAAGCAATATTGCCATTGATGCTGAGTTGGCGCTGCTGCTTTTCTTGTACGGTTTGGATGATTTGTGCTTTGAATTGATTGGGGTCGAATGCGAAACTCAGATACGCAATCAGAACACCGAAAATCAAGAGAATTACGCCAAAGGTGATGGCGAGGTATTTGAGAACGCGCTGCATGGAAACTCCCATTGTGCAAAGTCGGATCAGATGCTGGCAGTGTAACCCATGGCAGCACAGTGTCAAACCCTATGCAGCGTTACCGCCTCTTGACCAGGTGTCTGGCTTAGAAGGTCTTGACTAGCATCAAACGAAATGAGCGTGGCTCTATCGGATGGAAATGTTTGTCTTCTTTCGCTACTGCTTCGTTTTTCAGCTGGGAGGCATAGTAGTAGTCGATGGCTGAGTCACGGCGATTGCTAAGATTAAAGCCTTCTAGTTCCAACTTTACACTCGGGCTAAACTTATAGCTGATGCGGCCATTTAGTGTCGAACTTGGACGAGAACGTACGAGATTGTCTTCAGTCAAGGCGCGTGGGCCGAAATAACGTAGACGCAAGGCACCAGACCACGCACCGAGTTTATCGACAGTTGCCGATAGTTGGGCCACACCTTCTACCGCACCAACGACGTGGCGCGTGGCGATATCGGCGTCGCGATAGCGTGCGCGTGCATAGGCAGCGTCAAGATCGATGTTCAACCAATTGCTAGCTTGGTAGGAAGTCGATATTTCAACACCATGACGGCGGCTAGGGCGCCCCGCCTCGGTGGTTCCGGCATCGCCGACGAAGTTGAGCTCAGAGTCGAAGTCGAGGCGATACAAAGAGATACTCGTTTGTAGGCGCGGTAGCCATTCGCTACGCAAACCGACTTCCTGCCCATATGAACGAACTAATCCTAGCGACACTTCGGTGTTTTGTAGGCTTTGCGGATCGAGGCGAGTGAGCGTGGCACGTGCATCATTACTGTGGAAGCCACGCCCCAGATTGAAGTAAAACTCAGTTTGCTTCCACGGTCCAAATACCAAGCTTGCAGAAGGGCTGAGCAATTGATCACTGGTCTTTCCTGAATTTTCAAGGCGATCACTTTGTACTTGAAATTGGTAACGATCCAAACGCAGACCTAAATTACTGCGGAAATATTCGCTCCAGCGCGTGCTCATATCTGCATAGAGGCCTATGCTCAGTTCTTTAATATGGTCACGTCTCACAGTTGATACAGTTTGACGTTCGCGTGTTTTATTCAAGCCATTGAAGATATTGTCGTTCTGAATTTGGCTGCCCAGTGTCAAGTCGGTGTTGTTACCGTAGAGGTGGGAATGCCAAGTATGGCTCGCATTGATCCCGCTGGTCACACGCTTATCGGGTTGGCTAAATTGGTCACCATTGATGGGGTCATCCATGAAGTAAGTGAAATTCGAAAACAAGTCGAGCTGATTGTGAATCAGGTATGCACTTACTTTACTAGCTTCGTCATTATTCGTGCGCCTCCAGACGCTGGACAGACTGTAGCGATGCGCTTGACCGCCGTCACTGTGATCAATGGCATCATAAGGATCGAGGCTGCCGTTCTCGACGGCGCGTAAGGGAATTTGGTCGGTGGCGTTCCAACTGCCGCGATACAACATTGCGCTCAAGTTAAAACCATTGTTCGCAAAGCCTTCGCTATAGCGTAACACCGCATTGATTTTCTTGAAGTTGTCACCTTGTATGAAAGGGCCATCGTTGTGCATCAACTCTAGCGCATAGAAGAGGCTGCCATCGGCAAAATCTGGTGACGCGGCGAGCAAAGCACGTTGATAGTTATGCTCACCCACGGTGCTGCTAAAAATGCTTTGACGCAGGCGATTGGCGTAAGTGATCGCGGCACTGCCTGCCGAAGAAAAATCGCCAGTGGTGGAGGAATACGGGCCTTTCTTGTAGTCCATACGAGCCGCTAGCTCGGGAATCAAGAAATTCAAATCGGTCCAGCCTTGGCCGTGTGAATGACTACGTTGGTTGACAGGCATATCATCAAGCGTGGTGCGCAAATCAGTACCATGATCAAGATTAAAACCCCGTAGGTAAAACTGATTCGCTTTGCCTTCGCCACTATGCTGACTCACGATGACGCCAGGAATGGCTTCAAGCAGCTCACCCGGGCGATAGGTGGTCATATTCTCTAATTTTTTCTGACCGATCATTCCCGCATTGGCGGCGTCGAGTAAGCCAAGCTGACTGCTACGTGAACCATCAATGCTGACACGATGAACCAAAGAGTCGTCGGCAAAGGCATTGGCGTGAAGGGCGATCAGTAGGTTGAGAGTGAGGGTTCGAAGTTTCATCTTACATGTGCAGCTAAGCGCCCATTGCTGCTATGAAGCGCTTTGCGTTAACGGGTGATTAGGGAACAAGTTGTTCGCGTTTTGCGCGATGGAAAGTCAAGGTCTGCACTGACTTACCATTACTTTTCTCAGCGTTGATATTCAAGGTATTGACTTGATCAACTAAAAAGTCTGTGAGCACGGCTTGATGAATGATGGATTCAGGTGCTAGCGCATGCTTCTCAATCTCTTGAAATACGAACACGCTATTCGGATCTACTCGCAATCCTACCCATTTGATGTCGAGCTTCTCTTGTTGAGGGTTCAGAATATAAAACTGCTTTTCGAAGTATTTCTTGAAAACCTGCACATCATCAGGATCGCTTAAATCGAATTGACGTTGATACAGGTTTTCAAGAAGCGCCTCCACATCGTGTGCCATAAAGGTATGCACGATTTCTGTGTTACCGCTTCGAGAATTCATGCTGATATCAGTGATACCAGCATGAAACCGATGGCCAAATGCCGCAGCACTTAAAAACATGAGTGCTGTGGCAAGGCCGATTTTGATACGAGATAGAGTCATTTGTTTCTAATCAATTGGAACGGAATGACCTATTTTACTTCTTTCACTGCAGCCTTGGCCGGTTTTGCCGCTTTGCTAGCTTTTGCTGGAGCTGGTGTTGCTGCTGGCGCTGCAGCAGGTGCTGGTGCAGCTTCTGCTGGTTTTGCTTCCGCAGGTTTAGCGGCATCCTTGGCAGCTTCTTTCTTCTCAGTGTTCAAAGGCGTTTTGTAATCTGCCATCATGTCATTCGGCGGGAAATTCATCTTAAACAATTCCACACGTGACTTCGTAATCTTACGTGGCCATGAGTTGTTATTGGTGTCGATGTCCGCAGTTTCCAAATAAGGATCTTGTGTGATGCCAACCAAAGGCTCATCCGTCACGATCAACTTGGTGATTTTCTTCGAGTTGTAACGCCATACTTCAGCAGGAATACGTTCTACATATTTCTTGCCACTTTGCAGTTGCACTTCCAAAATTAAAGGCATCACCAAGCCTCCGACATTCGAGAAATCAACCAAGTAGAAGTACTTGCCAGATTTGAGCATCGCTTTTTCATCTGCTTCTAGAGATTTCATCAAGTCAGCATAGGTGTTGCGATCTTTATTGGTGACAGTGAAATCGTCATTCTCGTTGTAGAAATCTTTCAACTCTGGATGCGAATCGAGACGGCGTTCCAACTTACCTTTGTCGGTTTGATTTGCTGTGGAAATAGGTTCTGCTTGGAACTGCGCACGGCGCCAGGCTTTTTCTACTTCTGGATCTTTGCTCGATACTGTGTACTCGACGATACCATCGATACTGATATCGACTGGGTCAGTTGTGTAGAACCAACCGCGCCAGAACCAGTCAAGGTCTGTACCAGAAGCGTCTTCCATGGTGCGGAAGAAGTCAGCTGGTGTTGGACGTTTGAATTTCCAACGTTGTGCATATTCTTTAAAGGCAAAGTCGAACAATTCGCGGCCCAAAATCGTTTCACGCAAAATATGTAAGCCCGCAGCAGGTTTTGCATACGCATTTGGACCAAACTGCAATAAAGATTCAGAGTTGGTCATGATAGGCACCTGATTTTGACTCTTCATGTAGTCAACGATGCCGCGCGGTTCACCACGTGTGCCAGGATAATTCTCTTCCCAAGCTTGTTCGGCCAAGCTTTGTACGAAAGAGTTCAAACCTTCGTCCATCCAAGTCCATTGACGCTCGTCAGAGTTGACGATCATTGGGAAGTAATTATGACCAACTTCGTGAATGATGACGCTAATCAAGCCATATTTAGTGCGTTTGGAGTAAGTCAGTTCGCCAGTTTTCTTATCCTTCGTTGGACGGCCACCATTGAACGACAACATTGGATATTCCATACCACCTTGTGGACCATTCACTGATTGTGCGATTGGGTATGGATAATCAAGTGAGAACTTATTGTATTGTTCGATTGTATGGATGATAGCTTGTGTCGAGTATTGGCCCCACAATGGATTCGCTTCTTTCGGGTAGAAAGACATCGCTAAGCCAGAGCTTGTGCCAGTTTTATAGCCTTGCGCATCCCAGATGTATTTACGCGAAGATGCCCATGCGAAGTCACGCACGTTTTTCGCTTTGAAGTGCCAAGTCTTGCTTGTTGTGGCACGTGTTTTTTCAGCTTCTTCTGCTTCTTTTTGCGTCACGATCACGACCGGTGTTTTTGCCGTGCGAGCTTGCTTTAAACGTTCACGTTGTGTCGCGCTAAGTACGTTGTCGGCATTCGCCAATTCGCCTGTGGCAGAAACTACATGGTCACTTGGCACAGTCAATTGTACGTCGTAGTCACCGAATTCCAATGTGAATTCACCAGAGCCCAAGAACTGCTTGTGTTGCCAGCCATAGACATCATAGTAAGCGGCCATGCGTGGGAACCATTGGGCGATTTCGAAGATATCGTTTTTGTCTTCTTTGAAGTGTTCGTAGCCATCACGACCACCGAGCAATTTACCGTTGCCGATGTTGTAGCTCCAGTCGATGCTGAAAACAAATTTAGCGCCTGGCTTCAGCGGTGCTGGCAAGTCAACACGCATCATGGTGCGATTGATCACATGTTTCAAAGCTTGACCATCGCTACCCTTGACCGATGCAATCTTGAAGCCACCGTCAAAAGAGTCGCGCTCATTCAAAACGCTCATGGCTTGGAAGCTCACAGCATTTGGGTTCTTCCATGCATCACGTGAAGGTAAGGTTCGTGTTTTATTCGCGTCAGAATCAGGACGGAAGATGTTTTGATCGAGTTGCACCCACAAATAATTCAAGGTGTCTGGCGAATTGTTGTGGTAGGTGATGGTTTCTGCACCACTGATGGCACGCTTGGATTCGTCTAGTGTGGCGCGAATGACATAGTCAGCACGCTGTTGCCAATATTCATGGCCAGGTGCACCTGAAGCGGTACGAACCGAGGTTGGGGTGGGCAGTAGTTCACCTAATTGGGCGAACTTGTCCTCATACTTGTCTGCGGCAAAAGCGGACATGCTCATGCACAAAAGTGCAATGGAAACAGGCAAACGCATTGTGTTTACTCCAAGAAGTGGAAAGGGCGGAAAATTGAAGTTCTTGCTTAAATGAAATTTTCACGCCTCTTGGAAGTGTTTACGGGTGAAAAGTTCCTCGATTGCGGCAAAAAAGACTTGTTTTCGTCAAATATACAGAAAAACCACGGTGATTTTGTTTTTCTTGAGGTGCCTGTTGGCATCGTTTATATTTATTGCATTAACTCAATATTTTTGTTCCTTGAGTTTCTCAAGCGCTTGATCCATCTCGCTCAGCGTCAATTTTGTTCCCTCTATCAAATGCAGCTTTTGATGTAATTTCAGGAGTGTTGATATGCCATTAATTCCAGTTCAAACGACAAAATTCATTTCTTGCCTAGTTTTTGCAGGCTCAGTGATTTCCACACCGGTGTTCGCGCAAGATAATGCGAAATCTGAACCACTCGCAACGGATAGACCAGATTTTGTCGAATCAGGACAAGTGGTAGGCCGAGGCCGCTTTCAGTTTGAAACAGGAATTAGCTATGACCGCAGCAAGCAAGATGGCGTGCGAGTGAGCAATTACAATACCCCCGCTCTGTTCCGTTTCGGTGTTGGTGAAACTTGGGAGCTGCGTCTTGAAACTGATGGCTATGTTCGCGCTAGAGCACAAGCGACGGGATTTCCTTCAATGTCCGAAAGTGGTTTTTCGGATATTTCCCTTGGCACCAAATGGCAAATGCAGGAAGCAGATGAAGCCACTGGCCGCCCGGCCATTGCTTGGTTATTACATGCGGATCTCGATACTGGTTCTGCACCTTTCCGAGGCCAAGGTGTTCGTCCCTCGCTACGTATGGTTGCAGAATGGGAGTTACCTGGAGACGTTGCAGTCGGTCTCATGCCAGGTATAGCAATGGAAAAAAATGCCGAAGGGAAACGCTATACCATGGGTATCTTGGCGATCACAGCCAGCAGGCCTTTAGCAGAAAATTGGCGGGGTTTTGTTGAGCTCTCAGGCCAACAGATCCAGTCGAAGGCGAATGGCGGGAACGTCACCACTTTCGATATGGGAGTAACTCACCTTATTTCAAATGATATTCAGGTAGACGCTTGGATTTCCAAAGGTTTGACTAAGGCCTCACCAACGATCGCTGCGGGTGTTGGTTTTGCAATACGTTTTTAAAGAATTTTCGTCATTCGATGCTTCCATCTCACAGCGATATTTCTCTGCTTATTTCAAGTTGTGGTTGTATCGCAGCATTTCTCCCTGATTGTTAGTGTTTGTCTAACAGATAAAAGGGAAAACTGCCCATTATTCAGTAAAATGAAACTTTGCCAGCGATGTGAGAGATCGTCTCTCACATCGCTGCTCGTGGTTTTGGAAAAGTTCTTGATCTGGATGTGCTCGCATGTTTAAACAATTGAAACAAACCTTATTTGGCCATTCTTCGGAAGAAAAATTGGGTGGTGACAGTGCAATAGACCAGCACAGCGGACCAGACTTGCGCCGAATGAACTTCGCAAAGAACGACGAGCAACCTGCAAATTCTCAGCTTGATGTGCATAGTGTCGTCGCATTAGCGCCGCTAGAAGCCTCAACTACACTAACGAAGAACAGTGAAAGTGTGTTGGATCAAATTGATAAAGAATGGGAGTTGCAACAAGCAGCGTACGCCCGTTCCAAGATCGAGCGAGACTTGCTTATTGATGCCAACACCAAAGCAGAGTTTGAGCAAGATTTATTGTACAAAGTACGCACGCGTTTGATGGCTGAAAAGCAGGCTGAAAAATTAGCAAAGCAACGTTTAGAGAGTGAGCAAAATGCCTTGAAGCTCGCCCAAGAGCGACAAGAAGCGGAAGTGACATTAAACACGGTCGAAAGCTCGAGACTTGAGCTTGATCAAAAAGCAGTGGCTGCTGCGAAAGAATTATTAGAGATCGAGACCAAAGCGAAGCTTAAGGCCGAGGCGCATTTGGCCGCCACGCAGCGAGCCGAGAAGACAGCGATGGAGCGTAGGGAACTTGAACAACAAGGTGCCGTTACAGCTCGCGAAAGACATGAAGCGGAAACAGCCTTGATTGCTGCTGCGAAAAGCCGTGCTGTCGTTGAGCAAGAAGCGCTTTTAGCTGCGCAAACAAGAGAGGCCGAAGAAAAACAATTGCTCGAAGTCGTCACACAGCGCCAACAAGCCGAGGAAGAGGCAAATAGGCTTGCTGAAGCAAGGCAATTAGCTGAAGCAAACTCGGTAGCGCTGGCGAATGAGCGCTTGCAAAAGGAGCTCGAAGCTCAACAGACTGCGCGTCAAAAAGAGCAAGAAGCCGAGACTGAGATTCATCAGAGAAATGCCGCCATAGAAGCGGAAAACGCCTTGATCAAAGCGGCAAAATTGACTATTGCGATGGAGCAGGAAGCAAAGATTAAGGCGACTGAACGATTGGTCGTGAGTCGCTTAGCCGAACAACGTGTGCAAGAGCGCCTAGCGGCTCAAAATGAAGCGGCCCAGCTATTGCATGACAAGATGCAATTGGAAACAGATTTAATGGAAGCTGCTGTTGCGCTCTCGATGGCAGAAGATGAAGCCGAGCGTAAAGCGAAAGAACAATTGATGCTCGAAGAATTGGCAGCGCAACGCGCCCAGGAGCGAGCGATGGCCGACGAGGATGCAGCAAGCCAAACTGCGCGGCGTCAATTAGCGGAACGCGATCTTTTGGCGCAAGTCGAGAAACGTAAGTTAGCTGAAAAGACCGCCGCAGATGCAGCTG
Source organism: Oxalobacteraceae bacterium (assembly GCA_947464955.1). GTDB lineage: Bacteria > Pseudomonadota > Gammaproteobacteria > Burkholderiales > Burkholderiaceae_D > Undibacterium. The sequence continues at coordinate 17,739 of CANHZI010000007.1, read as the reverse complement.
CACGTCGATTGGCTGAAGAACAAGAACTCGAGCGTTTACAAGAAAAACGCTTGCAAGACGAACTCGAAGCGGAGCAATTGGCTCGTCAACGACAACTTGATGACGCCGAAGCGATCCGACTCGAACAGCAACGTTTGGTGCATGAACAGTCGCTGCTAGACGCAGCTAAGGCTTTGGCGAAGGCCGAAGCGGAAGCCGAGCTTGTCGCCCGTGAACGCGTCTCGATTACTATCGCGAATCAACACAAACTGTTAGAACGTCAACAAGCAGAAACGGATGCGCAGAGGTTACATGAGCAACGAGTCCTAACCGACGCGGAATTGGCTAGTTCCCTTCAGAGTGAGGTGGAACTGGAGCGCCAATTGGAGCAACAGCTGCAGGAGCAACTCAAAGTTGAGCAAGATGCGCAGGCGCGGGCTGCAAATTTACAGCAATTGGAAAGTGAAAAATTAGCACTGGTCGAGCGTAAGTTGAATTTGGAAAGCACAATAGAACAAATTCAAGTCAGTCGATCTGAGCAAGAACAAATCCTGCAACAATTACAGTCACACAGACAAGATCTTGAATCACAGTTGAGTGTTAGTGATGCTGATTTGGAAGAGGCCGCTGCGCGTGCAGAGATCGAGAAGAAACAATTAGCTGAAGCACATGTGGCGATCGCCTCGGAGAAAGAACGCTTGCAAAAAGCAAAAGCGAAACTGGGGGCAGAAAAAGAGGCTAGTGTGATAGCTCGTCAAAAGCTCATCCGCGAGCAAGAGGCGCAATCGATCGCGCAGGAGCGTTTAGCGACTGAGCAAGCGTTGATCGAGGAAGAGCGAACGAAACGTCAAGCGCTTGACGAATTATTGCAGGCCAAAGAGCGTCGCCGCGATCTTGAGCAGCAAGCTGAATTTGCAGAAGCAGAGCGCGTACGAGTTCATGAGCAACGATTGCAAACTGAGGACGAGTTGGCGCGCGTACAGCGGCACGAACAGCAGTTGGCGCTTGATATCAATGATAGTGTGGAGCCTAGCTTGGCACCAAGTTCATCGCAAACAAATCAGGCTGAAGTATCGACGAGCTTGTCTGTCATCCGCTACGACGCGAAAGACGATTTTGAACTGTATCTCGAGAGCGCAAATAGAAATCGCGCTCGTTCAAATACAGTGGTAGTCGTGATGGTGCTGCTCGTTAGTGCATTATTGCTTGGCTATTATTGGTGGCAAAAGCAAGCCGCGCCAACGCCGAAACAGAATGTGAAACCCGTTTCGAAGCAAGTTCAATCTGAACCTGCGAAAGTGGCTCCAGTAGTTCCACCTCAACTGTTTGAGCCTAAGCTGGACAAGCGTTTTGAGAAAATGCCCGAATGACGAGGCCCCTTGGCGTCCTGCAACATCTTAACGGTTGTGCCGCGCGTCTATCTTGAACGCACGAGGTCTTGGTCAGAAAACGCTCCCGGCAACAGTGCACCTGCGGTGGTTTCGTATTGATCCCCCTTGAGATTGGCAAGGACCAGTGAGAGCGAAGTGCCGCCAAGTTCCATGATCACTTGGCGGCAGGCGCCGCAAGGAGAAATTGGCGAGTCAGTATCGGCAATCACCGCCAGCTTTGTGAAATCTCCCGGTAGATAACCAGCCGCGATCGCAGCAAATATGGCTGTGCGCTCCGCACAATTACATAGGCTATAGGCAGCATTTTCTACATTGCAACCCGCAAAAACGCGAGCGTCTTTGGTGAGGAGCGCTGCGCCTACTTTGAACTTCGAATAAGGCGCGTAGGCCTTTTCGCGTGCGTCCTGCGCGCATTGGAGTAATTCGGAATTGTTCATTGGTCTGCCATTGAGAAAATGAAAGCGGGCAGCAATCATACACCTCAGCAGGCATCTCAGCGTAATTTTCGAGGCTGTACTTGGAGAGTGCTTAGTGCGTGTCGTAGGAAGAGTCGCTCAGCAAATTTCGTCGAAAACCTAGCCTCTGCTTGTAGTTCAGACTATTGTTCTTCCATTCCGAATATTGACCGCTCACCAGTTCGATATTGACTCTATCTTCTAGGATCAATTCTTTGAGCAGCCTGTCTAGTCGATTTCCTCGCTCGCGATCCATCTTGTTTTTCAGTTCAACGAGTCGATTCAGGCCGGCGTTCCACGCATTGTGGCAGTCTATCCAATGATTAATTTCCTTGATCGTTTTTGCTTCGGATTCGGGTGTGGTGGAGATCTTAGGAATAGCGGGCCTTATGCAGTTTTTCTGCTTGAAGTAAGAGTGAAGCTTCTCTACGCTCCAACTTTGATCTATTTCACGCTCTGAATGGTCCTTGATTTTGCTTGTTGAGAGTAGTTTCTCTTTCTCTTTCTCATTGAGATTAGAAACCTTGCTGCGATCTTGGGATTCATGTAACAGGCTAAGGTCATCATTAGTTCTATACTTCACGAACGGAAATAAGCTGATGACGATAGCAGTCAGTACAGCAAATACAAGAGCTTGTTTGAGTAAAGAATACGGCGATTGCGCGAATTTCTGGAAGCTGCTCATGTTCCGCTCTTGATTTGCTGGTGTTTTCTTCAGATTTGAAAGTTAAGCTCCAAGAATAGGATTAGTAGGCTGGCAGCTTCATATTAAGTCTTGTTTCTGTATTGATTTTTACCAGCTGGGGATCATGCATGAGCGCCAGTTCAGGATCCACGCCACCGATCAATGCGACCCGTTTAAGCGAGACCCAATCACGTGAACGCGCACCTTTAAAATACTCTCGAGTGCGGGTCTCCCAGGTGCGCTTCTCCATCGTAAAATCGTCGGCAATCATATTGGCAGTCAAACGTATGGTGGCAAGCGCACGTGTGCTACGGTTGATCGCTTTTTCCACTTCCTCATCCGTCATTAGACGCAGAACCTCATTTGGAATCACACGCTCAAGATCTTTACTCGCATTGAGACGTTCTCCGTATTGATTAAAACAAGATGCAAACTCATTGATGTGATTGATCATGTTTTCGATATCCACACTATTGTGAGCAGCAGTGCTAAAGTCAGGACGGTTACAATTCATCTCGACAAATTTAAGGCCTCTTCCATCATATTCATTGGTGAAAAACTGAATTTCGTTTTGATGTTTTTCGCGCTCGGCAAGGACGGCGAGAAACTTGTCTGCATTAAGCGAACCATTGGCAGATGCTTTCTTAAACCATTCTTCTGCCAATTTTGGATTACTAGGCACACCTGATCCAAACCAGTACATTTCACCGAGTGCCTGTTGTGCTTCGACGCTTCCTTTTTCCGCCAGCATTTGATACATGCTTGTCGCTCTGCTGAAGTCCTTTCTAATGCGAAGACGGTTTGCTTCATTGAGATCATCTAAATTGGTTTTGTCGGTCGGTTCAAAAGAAACTGTGTTCGAAAGGGAATGGCTGTTCTCGGATGTCGCGGTAAGGTTTTCCTTTACTAATAATTCTGTGCGCGGCGTGATCGCGTTTGCGCTTACTTGGTGTATTGGTTTGTCCGCCGTTCTCAAATTCGCAGCAATTGTCACCTCGCGTGCAAAGTGGCTGACTTTGCTGACTGCAGCCTGAAGTTGCGGCGTGATTTTTTCGAAACTTACAATGATGCTTGGGGTGCTGAAGACGACCGCCAGCAAGCCCACGCTTAACAAACTATATTTAACCGCTAGTGCTGATTTACTTTGTGGGATGGCGGCTTGTGCTAATAATTCTGTGTCGAGCAGACTGGTGATTCTTTTTAACAAAGGTGAACCTTGGCGCGACATGGCCAAAGCGAGTGAGGGTGCCTCTTTGGCTTTAAAGACTCGCGCACAGGCATAAAGTGCCTCTGCAAGTTCGTGTGGTTTGCCAGAGGTATTGGCGGCGTTTTCGTCACAGGCGAGTTCAGCTAAAAGCTCTAGTTTATGGATCGCGAGCCGATTCAAGACTTGGAAAAAGCAAATCCGCGCGAGCAGTTGCATCGCAACACGCCAAGCCGGATCACGTCTCAAAACATGAGCGACCTCATGTGCCAGCATGGCATCTCTTTGGTCTTCAGTAAGTTTCGTGAAGGCCCAGCGCGGAATGCAAATTGTGTTGTCAGGTGTTACAAATGGGCTATTCCACTGTTCGCTTACTTTCAATTGAATGCGAGTTTGATCGCGATCCGACATGCGGTTCATGATGTGTTTTAGGGTCGACTTGTCGGCATCAGGAAAGTATGCGGCTAAGCGATTCAGATAACGTGCTGAGCGATAGGTGATGAGGCAGGCAAAGATGGCGATCATCGCCCACACTAATACGAAGTACGAAGTAATTTCTTGTACCTTACCCGGCAGTTCGATCTCTACTGTCGCTGGCTTACGGCTGGTGTCGTGATTCGACAGCAATTCTCGCGTTTGTATCTGAGGTGTTACGGCATTATTCTCTGGCTTTATCAGCGTTTTGCTAATCGGAAGGTTTTCCGGTAGTGGATAACCTAGATGAGCGATCTCACTTGCTTGAAGAACAGGGCGATTTTCGATCGCTTCATTGGTGCTGCCTAAGTAAAGCTGTGCGCTTGCTGTAAGAAGACCGCCAAAAAGCGCGAAGCGCCAAACGAGTTCAGCATTGCGGGTTTTCTTTAACAAGCCTGCGCGGTCAAGTAAGTAGGCGAAGACGATCAAAGCACTACTATGAACGACATAAGTGAATGCCCAAACTAGTACAGCAGGAGAAAAATGATCAAGCACGATTCTTTCCTTTTCGCTCTAAGAGGTTACGTATTTTTTCGAGGTCGTCATTATCGATCTCATCTTCTTTAACAAGATGACTTAACAGTGCGCTAGTGTTGCCCATGAATAGCGAGGACACTAAATCAGAGACCATCGATTTTTGAACTTGGTTTTCCGAGAGTAAGGCACGGTAGGTGAGTTGGCGACCATCACGACTCACTTCCACCAAGCCACGTTTCTCAAGACGTGTTAACAAGGTCGCGATGGTGGTGTGAGCGAGAGGGCGGCTGGCTCGTACAGCTTCGACAACTTCAGTGGTTGAAGAATTAGGCTTGCTCCATAAGGCGCGCATGATGGCTAACTGCAAATCACTTAGCGATACATTGTTGTTCTCGTCTTCCACGATCTCATCCCTTTGAACTATATAATTATTTAATTCTACATTTGTAGTACGACAAATGTAGTTTAAGGATGTTGACTTGTCAATATGAACTCTCTGGTGCGGAGCAGCAAAATTGGGTGCGTCTTATTGCCCTAAATAAATCTTGCTCAAAATTAGAGATCTCGGGCGAATATGCTCTGGTAAAGGCGACTCATTGACATCAATTTGTTGCTAATTTCAGTAGAAGTCCAACAATTATTTTTGAGGTTGGAAAGCGACAATTGCTTGCGGCGAAGAAACTCGACAGGGATCTCTGCGTAATTTCAGCCGCAAAAAACAACAATAAGAATAGGAGAGCCTAGACTTAACTTCGATGGTATAAGTGATGAAAATCTAGCCAGTGGAGCAAAACAAATTGCAAGGAGATTGTTTCTCGCCATTGAACACGTGCTCTGGGTAGAGATGTATCGACTGTTCAGTCTGTTTTGATAGCAGAGCCAACTCGCGGGATCCGATCGTTTGATTAGTTTCTAGACTCGAGCCCGTCTGCAATCCTCATCTCGTCTCCAGATATACACGAGCGGGCAGCACGGCATATTTTCTGCAAAAACGCATTGATGGGATCGGGATTTTGATTCGGTAACTAAAAACTTCCCAGAGCAATTACCCCAAGCGCGATACAAAGAGCGCCAACAATGCGTTGCAGTCGATCGCCTTCATCGAGCAAATGCCCACCGATAATTGCAGCAAATAACATCGATACTTCACGCGCTGGCGCAACGTGACTTAAGGGCGCCATCTGCATGGCATATAGCACCAAGACATAGGATATCGGGCTGATGCCTCCAACGATTAAGGCATACTTCCATTCTCGTTTCCAAGAGATCAGAGTCTGTCTACGATCTCTTAGGATGGCCGGAGCGAGGAACGCGATGCGTGCAAAATTACCGAAGTAATCGACCAAGATCGGCGACAACAATAAGACTTTTACGGCATAACCGTCGAGTACGGTATAGGCGGCGATGAACACACCAGTGAGTATGCCGTAAAAGATCCCTTTTTTTACTCGAAGTTGTTGGTCGCTAACGGCAGTTGTTTGTCGCAGTGACTGCACGAGCTTGGGGCCACCAGCAATAAGAAATACGCCGCTGACAACAGCTGCAATGCCAAAGCCGCCGAGCAGTGATAAGTGTTCGTTTAAGAAAAAGATGGCCACCGTGGATGAAATCAATGGTCCTGAACCTCGAGCCAATGGATACACGACCGTAAGGTCTGCCTTTCTATAACCGCGAAGCAGAACAATAAAGTAGAGCACATGTAGTGCGCCACTGAGGCAAATGAAAAACCATTCTAGATATCCCCACTGCGGAACAATCTCCCAACCTACGTAAATTCCAACAGGTGCCCAGAGCACTGCCATGATCAGTGCGGTAAGACCCGCAAAACGAACATCTCCACCTGCTTTTTTTGCAGCGATGTTCCAGATAGCGTGAATTAGACCAGCAAGAATGACGAGGAGGAAGGCAGTTTGGGACACAGGGAGAGTTTCTTTGCACAAAAAACGCTAGTGTACCAAGCCTTGGTTGCAGACGTTGAATGAAAAAAAAGGGTGCGCCTAAGCACACCCCTGTGAAGAAAGCTGAAGACCAGCTTGACTCTACATTTCCCCTTGCTTACTGCAATGTTGCAGTTAAGCTTGCGCCACTAGACGCAGCATAGGCTTTCACTAAAACATAGTAAGTGCCAGCTTTTGGTGCAGAAACCGTAATCGTCTCAGTATTGGTAGCACCATCTGATTTCAAGTCATACAAAGCGGTTGTTGGTGCTGCACCGAATTTCGAGTAAATGTCGATGTCGCCGGTACCGCCTGATGTCTTGAACGTCAATGTGGTTTTGCCAGCAGGTACAACGATGGTATAAGTTTTGGTCGCATTCGCCGCCATACTACCTAAACTGACTGGTACACCACTTGTTAATACATTACCTGAGCTTAGTTGGTAACTAGCCACCAGACTTGCACCACTCACAGCAGATACGGAGTTCGCCAAAACATAATAGGTGCCCGCTGTAGGCGCTGCAATAGTGATTGTTTCAGTATTCGTTGTTCCAGCGGACCTTTGCAGATATGAGCTTGTGCTTGGGTTGCTTCCAAGTTGCGTGTACAAATCTAGATTGCCTGTGCCACCACTTGATTTGAACGTCAAATTTGTGGCGCCAGTTGGCACAACGAAGCTGTAGAAACTATTGGCACCAGCGGCACCCGATACGCTGACTGCGACGTCTTTGCTTAATGCTGTTGTGCTTGTACTTGGGCCATCACTACCGAGCTCTACCGCGAAGGAAGTTGCGAGACGCGCAAATTTCAAGGCATGGTTAGCCTGGCTTCCCATATTGGCATAGGTGTCGCCCGCAGTATGAATCTTAGGATTGTCTTGCGACATACTGGTTTCAAAAGGCATCGATGTTGGATAGCCTTGTGCGTACCAAGATGCATGGTCGGAACATCCATAGCCGCAACTGTCAGTACCGATCGTCAATGTTGGCTGATAGGTTTTAATCAGGTTAGAGACAAAAGTATTTTGTGCCGCATTTGTATAATCTTGGAACAAGTAGATATCGTTTGCTGAGCCTTTGTAGTTGGTCATATCTAATTGAATAACGCCAACCACGTTAACACCGTCGGTTTTAAATTTCTTAGCAATTTCAGCTGAGCCCTTGAGTCCCACTTCTTCTGCAGCATAAGCGATGAATTTGATCGTTCGACGAGGTTGATAGTTTGATTCCATCAACACTCGAATCGTTTCGGTTAAGCTGGCGATACCAGATGCATCATCATCTGCGCCGGGTGCGCTTGTTGTTTCTGTTGTGCCAGCGGTGTTAATCGAATCAAGGTGACCACCAAGTACCACAACTTCAGACGCATTGTCGGTGCCACGGATTGTCATAATCACAGACTTTTGTGCCCATGCTGCGTGCGTGAACTGCTCTACTGTGACATAACTCTTACCCGAAGCTAAGGTCGTCCATTTATTCTTGATCCAGTTAGAACCATTGACGCCACCGGTAGTCGTGTAATAACGATTAACAAATGAAGAGAGATCGACGATGGTTTGGCCAATGTTTGTGGCTTGCATTTGTGACAGCAACGGAGTGACTGTCGTTTGATTGTCGATTGCATAGGATGGGGCTGGAGCCAAGCTTGGGGCTGCTGCGTAGCGACCATTGCCGCCAGCTAGGACGGATTTTCCTGCAGATTCGCTCGCATGTTCGACGAAGCCACCACAGCGATGAAGATTGCTATGTATAGCTGCTGACAAGGCGAAGATCTGAGAGCGTTCGATTTGAACCAAATGAACTTTTTCTTCAGCAGCGAAACCTGGTGCGCCTGTCATCAGTGTTTTCGACTGGCTCACCACCATATTTGGTGCAACTTTCTTTAACTCTTGGAAAGCACTGTCACCGACGGTAATCCAAACTTTTTGCGAACCGGCGCTGCTGATGGCTACCCCGGTGGCGCTGAGGACTAAACCTAACAGCAAACTCGATAGAATTTTCTTCTGCATTTTCATCTCCCTACAGATGTGGTTAGTTTTGCTTCTTATATTTTTGTTTATCCATTACTTAGCGGAATGCTAAAAAATGAATAGAGACTCAGTAGAACAGAGAAGAACAATAGCGAATAGATAATAGTTGTTTTATTACGTAATGATCAATTGTAGATATTTTTTCAAATAAAATTTTCTTAGATTCTTGAGATATTTCTCAGAATAAAATACTTAAAACATATCGATGTTATAAATTATATTTTCAAAATGTGATTTAAATAAAAATCTGTTATGACTAAATATGCATAATTATTTGTACTGCCGTCTGGCAACTTGTGACTCAGATGCAAGAATCGAATCAGGTGATTCACCTGATTGTTTGGTACTCTTCGCTTTATTCAATGGATGCTAAGTGGGTGAGGACTTGAGATGAAAAAGCGTATCGCGGTTGTAAGCTGCAACGATTTACCGGATTTGTTTGGAGGCGAGAAGTTACTGCTGCCTGCATTGGTCGAGCTTCAGTATGAGGTTCATATAGTGATTTGGAATGATCCGCAGGTGCAGTGGCAAAGCTTCGATCTGGTTTTAATTCGCTGTACCTGGGATTACCATGAAAATTTAGCGGCATTTCAGACTTGGCTGAGTATGCTGACCAGACTCGATGTGTTGGTCGTCAATGATGTTGATACCATGCTTTGGAATCTCGACAAAAATTATTTATTTGAATTTCAGAGTAAAGCTTGTCAGGTGATTCCAAGTCTTCATTTACAGCCTGAGGACCATCGTAGCTTGCTGGATTTAATTGAGGCCATGCATGTCGATGAAATTGTGGTTAAACCTACCCAATCAGCAGGTGCATGGCGTACCTTGCGTGTCAGTCGTGATAATGCAAGTGCCTATGAAAATGAGTTCGGTGATTGGAGAGGTCAGCAAGCATTCTTAGTACAGGCTTTCATGCCTGAAATTGTGACGCAGGGCGAATGGTCGTTGATTTTTTTTGATGGGCAATATAGCCACTCGTTGCTGAAATGCGCGAAACCAGGTGATTTTCGTGTGCAGTCCGATCACGGCGGAACGGTACTATCACAACAAGCAAGTACTATGATGCAGAGACAAGCGCAGGCGATACTACAAAGCCTACCAAGCATGCCTTTGTACGCTCGTGTTGATGGTATTGTGCGCGGAGATCAGTTCCTGTTGATGGAACTAGAGCTGATCGAGCCAGAATTATTTTTAGAAATTGATCCTTTAGCTGCACGGCGTTTTGCAGAGGCGATTGATGCCCGTTTGGCTGGTAAGTAGGGATTGCAGACTTACTGATTTTCTAAGGCGATGGCCATCTCGCAAAGCTTAGTCATGGTGTTGAGGTTTCTTGCGGTGCCTTGCTTTGCGGCTGGAATAACTAACTTGCTATCGGCCATTCCATCACCGTAGAAGACGTAGACAGTTCGCTCTCCGAGGACAATTTTTTCTTGGACTTGGTGCTTGATGTCGTGCAGGTCTTCCTGACACAAATCTTGGTCGATCAGAATTGCCACGGTCCGATTTCCGGCTTCATGTTGAAACGGATTCTGTTCGACAAGCGTCTTTAGTGCATGCGGTGTACGAATGAATACTGCGAGCTCTTTGCCCGCATATTCCATAAGTCGTTGTTCTAGTTTCTTCTTGCAGCGGTCTTCGGCAAGCGATGTTTGGAACAAGACGTTACCGCTCGCGATATAGGTTTTGACGTTTTCAAAACCGAGATTCTCGCACATTGCTTTTAAATCCGACATCGGCAGTTTTCCCGTGCCGCCCACATTCACGGCACGCAAGAAGGCGACGAAGGTATTCTTCTTTGCCATTTCTTATGCACTCAGTACGGTGATCAATGCAACGTACAGGCTCAGAGATAAGGCAGCGATAAATAGCAAAGCGATGGTTCGCCAAAAAGCCGCCAAGAAACCAAGCTGATAGGCGCCACGTAATTGTGAGAACATATGAATTGGCGGTACGAACACGAATAGAAGGCTGGAGATCGCGACAAAATCAAATCGACTCAAGATCGCAATCAACATCAGCAAAATGCACATAAACGATAGCGAATAGAGCGAGAAAACAGCGTGATCAAACATCACGTACTGACGTCTAAACATAAATAACAGCCATAAAAACGGCAAAGAAATTGGCATCAACAAGAAGGCATAGCTCGATGCATTTTTTTTCATTTTATAGAGCGTTAATTCTTTATTCGATTCAATATGCGAGACCATACTCTTAAGCCAAGGAGAATCCGTCACTTCTTCGATCTCAGACTCAATTGAAACATTGGTCGCGCTCGCCGAAGTCGATGCGACAGACTTGCCACTGGTACTAATGTTCTCAGATTTTGTCTTGTCTTTATTTTCTTTCTCGAGTTTTGAGATTTTCTTTTTGAAGTACTTCACATCATTTTCAGCAAAACCGACCAATTGTTCTTGCTTGATGACGTTCGAAATATGGTCCCCAGGAGAGTCCTCGATTTTCTTTTTCAGCTCGTCCTTTTCCTGTTTAAGTTTAGCAAGCCGTTCTTCTGCTGTGCTGAGTTCTTGTTGGTACTGTGCGAGTGTCTTCGGTTTGCCATCAATTTTATCGAGCTTATCTTGCAAGGCACGTAGCTCGCTCTGCTTCTCATAAGTTTCGATCTGTTGCTGAAAACTGCTTTCGCTTTGATCTTTTGAATCGGCTTGGTTCGTTTCAATCTTTCCAATCGCTGCATTGAGATTGGCGATCTCTTGCACGATCTCTTCGCGGGTGTTTGTCGTTTTGAGAATGTCGCCTTCCATCTCTTTTGCTGTGAACGAGAAGACGAAAAACATGAGGAAGATTAAGAACAAGAAAAGTGCCAAAGGTGAGACGTAGGAGGTTCGTTTGCCTTCAATGTATTCTTTGGTGAGTTTGCCAGGACGGAAGATCAGCGCTGGAATCGTGCGCCATGCTTTGGTATCAAAATGAAATAGGCCATGCAGAACTTCTTCAAACATATGAAGTAGTGAGCGATGGATGTGTCCGGACTGCCCGCAGGCGTGACAGTATTTGCCTTGTAGTGTCGCTCCGCAATTGGCGCAATTGGTTTCTTTCACTTTTTCCTGCGAACCATTGCCGCCGCCGTCTTTACTTAGTTCATCGCTGACAACGATCGCTGCGAGGGTTTCACCTGCGCCGCTTAACTCTATACCCATGGCTCTCTCTCCTTGTTGGCATGGTTTGAGGTCATGCCAACGCTTTCATGTGAAGCAGATGTTGCTCCGACCAATTCCAACAAGCGATTAAGCTCGTGCTTCTTTATTCTTCTCAGCTCGTCGTTGCAAAACAAAAATAGGTTGTGCCCATTCTGTGTCTTTTTTCTTCTTGCTGGTGATGAGCGTCAATTCCGACGGGTCATAAACGTCGGTGTTGTGTGTCAACGGTGTCGTCATCAAGTATTGAGCATCGGTATTTTTGAGGAACTCTCCGACCAATTGAATATTACGAATATCCAAGTGAGCGAAAGGTTCATCAATAAAGACGAAGCCGCCCGAGCCATCTTCGGATTTGAGCAAACCGATCAAGAGAATCAAAGACTTCATTACCTGTTGACCGCCCGATGCTTCGCCGTCGTTCATGCCAATTGGGCCTTTGCCGTCGAACTTAAAGCGCACATGTAGACCAGCTTGTGCCAACAAAATATCGTCGTTTTCAAGTTTGACCGGATCGGTATGCACTTCGATGCCAGCCAATTCACCAAGTTGTTTAATGTTTTTACTATAGGTCTTGATCGTGTAACGCAAGCGATCCATGTAGGCCGCCCGTGCATTAACCGTGGCTTCCATCGCGCGATTATTTTGGTAGCGACGCTCGTCTGTTTCTGCTTGACGGTTTTGCAGTAAGTTGTTGAGACGCGTGTATTGATCGACTACGGTGGAATCGGTTTCCCAATCGTCGCGTGCCAGGTTATTGCCTAAGCTGCGCAAGCGCAATTCGATTTGGTGGACGTTTTCGTGCTCTGCAACCAATTCTTTCCGATGCGATGCTCGCTTCCAGTTCAACGGTAAGGTATGCCAAGTTTCACGCATCGCACGCAAAGTTTCAAACTGCGCTTTACGTTCTTCAGCGTGACGCTTTTCCAAACTGCGAATTTGCGCTTCGGCATCGGCAATCGCTGCTTTGGCTTGTTCCCATTTGAGATGCGCCACAGTACGTTGTTCAGTTGCGGCTTTCAACAATGGAGAGATTTCACCTAAGCGTGTACCAACTTCAATGCGTTGTTGTTTGAGTGGCTCGGTATTGCGTGAAGCTTCTTCAAATTCCGCATGGCGAGCGCTCAATTCTTTGGCGGCGTCGACGCCCGCAAGGCGCGCTTTGTAAGAAGAAATCTCACCGGCGAGTTTGCTAATCTTGATCGTCAGTTGATCTTCTTGTGATTGCAAACGAGGTAAAGCTTTTTGTAAAGCTTCTAAACGCTGTGTACGACCTGCATTGCCAAAACGGTAGCGAGAGACTTCAACAAAAAGTGAACGACCGCCGCGACGCTCAAAGTGATAGGCGTCAGGGGTGATCCATTCTTGCGATTTCGATAGACGCATACCTTCATCGATACTATCGACCGTTTCGATACGCTCGAGTTGTTCGATCAACCAAGCCGGTGCTTTGGCGTTAAAGCTCACCACTGACAGCAAGCTTGAATCTTTGACGACAGGCGCGTTGATGCGATCAGGTACGATAAAGTGGCTATAGCGTTGCTTCTCACCGATACGATAAGCAGCACTGGCATCGCTAGCGTTGTCGAGCAAAATCACCGAGGTGTAACCGCGCAAAACACCTTCGACCGCTCCTTGCCATTTGGCGTCGGTGACTTCGACGATTTCGGGCAGCATGCTGTGCGGAATATTCGCTTCGTTCAACGCACGACGCATTTGGCGCACGTTTTCTGGATCTGGTAGGCTCGCTTTACCTTGTAGGGCAGAGATGGTTTCCATGTCCGCCGCGATGCGTTGGCTCAGTGCATCACGCTCTTGTTTCTGTTGTGCGAGTTCAGCTTCTTTTTTCTCAAGCTCATCAGCAATATTGGCGATATCAGCATCGGCTTCAGCCGCTAACTTTTGCAAGCGCGCTTTTTGTTCTAGCAAACTCTCTTGTGGCTTCAATTTAGCATTGATATGGCTCAGTTTTTCGCGTAAGGCTGATTCTTCCGCCTCTAACGCAGCTTCTGCTTGCTGTGCTTCACTGTGGTTTTGCGCTTGCTGTGCTAAACCTTGACGACGCTCCGACAAGGCTTCATCTTGTGATTTGAGATGACGTTTGCTTGCGCGTAAAGTCTGGCTTGTTGTTGCTGCCTTTTGTAAGTCTTCGTGATATTGCAATGTCGGTAAAATTTCTTCTTGGAGATCACGCTTTTCTTTAGTCAAACTTTCCCACTGGTGGAAGTTGGCGACCTTCAAACGCAAACCTTCTAGATTGGTTTTTGCTCCTTCAAGCTCGGTCTCGAAACGTTGCAATTCAGATTCAGTATCGCGCTGATGACGCTTTGCATCATCGTAAGCATCTAAGACTTCTTTATCACCAAATACTTGGAATACCAAGTCGAGCAATTGGCGCGGCGCATATTCGCACAGCTTGTCGGTTTCACCTTGTTCCAAGGCCAGTACTTTACCCATGGCTGACGACAAGCCCGCGTGCGATAAACGTTTGCGGTAGGTTTCAACGCCGAGCCAGTCATTGGCTTCTTGAATCTCTTCGATCTCGACTTTGCCACTGCGCATCAAATATTGACGCTTCCAGTCGCCACCATTCTTTTGGATTTGACAGAACAATGTGACTTCATCTTCGTACAGGCCCGACATGCGGAAAGGACGATTCGAAATTTGCGCACCGACCGCGCTGTTATCGACTACCGCACGTATCCATGCCGTTTGTTGACCTGAATGGCGCGCATAGTGCTTGTATGAACGACCCATTGAACACTCGAGGCCAAACAGAGTACGGAGCGCGTCGAGCAAAGTCGTCTTGCCTGAACCGTTTTGTCCGGCGATGGTAATGATTTTGGCATCAAGCGGAATATTCTTGATGCGCTGCCAATAATCCCAGTGTACGAGTTCGAGTGATTTGATATGAAACATTGTTGTTCTTCTCTGCTAAATGGTTGACGAAGGGCCAGTCTTAGACGCTATCTTTGTCTTCTGCAGTTGCAGAGGATGGCGTGGCGACGTCTTCACTTTCACTAATCTTTTCTTCCTCAGTGGGCGCTGGATCTTCATCCATTTTGATTTCTGCAGGTGCGGCTTGCTCGGCTAGCTGAGCTTTTTCCGCTTCCTCTTGTGCCAAACGTTCTGCCTCAATGACGGCTGGCGTACGTGGCATAGGAATATGGAAAATGTCTGATAAAGCGCCATTGATAATGCGATCTTTCAAGGCATCGGTATCCATCAATAAATCGAGCAGAGGGCCTTCCATGATCAAATCGCTTTTACGTTCGATGAATCCTAAACGAGCGAGTTGACCGAGATTCATATCCATACGCGTTTTCTTGCCGAGTTTCTCGCCAAAATCAGCGAGCAGCGTTCGATAAGAAATACCAATCGAGGTGTCTTCGGCACGTGGCAAAGGTTTTTCTTTGCCAAACATATCGTTTTGATCTTCTTGCGCCATCTGGTGTGCTTCTTGGCGTTCACGTTTGGGCAAAATGATGAGGGACCACAGCACCACCAACAAGGCAACGCCATCGCGTGCCAAGCCAAAATTATTGTTCTGCCAGGTGTCTTTGGTGCCAAAGACTTTTGATTCACTATCGCGGGTTAAGGCTAAGGTGACGTAGTCAGCATAGACGTTGTCCACGAATTTCATGCCGCAAGCTTTGAGGCGGGCATCAATATCGCTGCGAAAATTTTCGTCAGACAAGGCGCGCTTTACCAGCTTGTCTTCGCGTTTAAGCGTTTGATGGGCCAGCAAGCGGGCGATTAGGATTTGTGCGTCTTCAGTCATGGGTATTCTCTTCGATATTATTCTTGTCGGCAGCGGCTTCTTCTGTAGGATTCACTGCAGTCGTGGCCAAATTCAGCGGCATCAGGCTAGCAACTGACATGGCTGCGATATGCGGATCGGATACTTTTTGCATGCGATCTTTAGAGTTGAACTCGAGTGGCAGACGCGCCAAGGTTGCAGTGGCACCTTGTAGTGAGGCTTCGTTGGCGTCGCCGATCAACGGTAGCAAGGAGGCGCGATAAGAAGCGATAGCAAAACTCGCTGGTAATAATATTTCGTGCAAAGGTTTTGCTTTTTTAGTTTCAGGATCAATCGTACTCGCATCGATTTTGCCCAAGACATCGAGCCAATGATCGAGCTCAAGCAATGCTTCACTGTTGTCGTTGGCAATCGAGGGCGCATCTTGTCCATTTGGTAGAACACCGAGTACCGCAGAGCCACGATTGGCTAAAAGTTCGCTCTCCGCAACGTCAATCATTTCGGAAGGTGTGATGAAATGTGGCGTGACAGGATGCGAGAGGGCACCATCTGCTAGTGATGCGAGATCATCGCGTTGTAGTAACCACATCTTGATATCGGTGGTCGATAAACCTGATTGACCCAAATGCACACGCTGACGTTCGATTTGATTCAGTGCACGCGAAAACATACCTTGCATATTCAGCAGCGCACTTTGTGCACGGCCAATCGCTTGTGCAGCGCGATGGGTTGCTGAATCGGCCCGGCTATCGTTGGTGATGGCGTGAATAATCTGTGAACCTTTTTCGACCCAGTCACAGGCGGTATGCCACTTTTGCTGGGCAGCGCGCAATTGGAACTCGGAACCCGAGGCGATCGCATCGGCAAATTCTTCAGTCAGTTCGATCAAACGACCGAGCAAGTGGTGCAATTGTTCCACCGAGACGCCACCGACCGCCTGAGCACCTGCGACTTGCGTCAGCATATAACTCATCTCAGAAGTGTCTTCTTGCTGCTCGACCTGAATTAATGATTCGATGGCAGCTAACACATTGCGTGCCATCGGTGTGATGCGATACACCAATTGGCTCGCATCCCATAGTAGGATGCCCGTGCTGCGTAGACGCGTCAGCACCGTCTCTAAGGCTTCTGGTTCCAGATAACCGAGTTTGGCATTGATATCGGCGCGACTGAGCGAGGGCGTTTCAACGTCGGATGTTAACTCGCGCAATACCAATAGTCGCATGAGCACGCTATTGATGCCCCCATGGAATAGCGCTGTAAAGCCTTGCAGCATTGGCTGCGCCCGGCGCAAAGGCGCGAGGGCGGAGACATCATCAGGCGTGAGATTGGATTTGAAGTAAGATTTGAGACTGAGATCATTTTGATCCGACAGGTCGTCTTCAATTCTTGCTATGGATTCGTCGTCAAAATTGTGCATGCCGCATTTTACCTGCTAGTCCGCGGCTTGAGTATTGATAGAAAGCTATCAAAAACCTCGTGTTGTTTTAACGTGACTGCAATGTTTCACGAACGATTTCTTTATTTTTTAAGAATTGCTCATCTTGGGTTGGCGTGTAGTCTGGCAGAAAGACCAAAATGATTGATTTAAACAGACGTTCCATGCCAATGAGTATAAAAACGAAGGCGATCGTTTGGTAGACATTTTGGGAAAGCTGTTCGAGCCCTAACTTCTTGAAGAGCAAGGTGCTGAGGATGGCAGCAAGAAATATGGCCAGAAAACCTGCTTTACTCCAGTTTTTTGTTTTGAACATACAATCTCCCGCGGTCGTTTATGGCTGTTGAGTACTTGCATTATAGTTAAAAAATTAACTTTGCCAAATATTTAATCCCGAATGCTAGTCATGGTTTGCGATCGGTGTAGGTTTTTACCGATTAGTTCGACTAAGGATGGTGACATCCGATAACCTAACGATTTCAAAGGAAAAAATTGTGAACGCTCCCATATTGCAAACTGCTACTTTAGGTGGCGGCTGTTTCTGGTGTACCGAGGCAGTTTTTCAACAAATTCGAGGTGTCCAAAGGGTGGAGTCTGGCTATAGCGGCGGACAAGTTCATCAACCCAGCTACGAACAGATCTGCACAGGTAGAACTGGGCATGCCGAAGTGGTTAGGCTGCAGTTTGACCCAGCGGTGATCTCGTATGAAGATATTCTTGAGATTTTCTTCACCATCCACGACCCTACAACT
>CANHZI010000006.1 GCA_947464955.1 Oxalobacteraceae bacterium | reverse complement strand
TGGCCTTGCAAATGATGGGTGACCAAAAACGTGCTGATGTCGCTTTCAACGACGCCATGACAAAACCTTACGGTATTCGTACCGATTGGGAATGGGATTGGCTCGGTGATTACGGCACGGCCGTACGTGATCAAGCGATGTCCTACGCCTTGATGTTACGCCATAAGATCGCCCATCCACAGCGTGAAACGATGTTGATCAACTTAGCTGATCGCCTTGGTAAACCACGTGGTTACTTCTCAACCCAAGAACGTATTGCCTTGTTCTTGGCAGCGCGCGCGGCAGGTGGAACAGTCACTGATCCATGGGAAGCGATTGTGAAAACTGCGGATGGCAGCACTACATTGACTTCTAAAAATAGTGAAAGCCGTAGCTTTGATCCTAGTCTCGCGCTTAAAGGCATTAGCATCGAGAACAAAGGTAGTAATCCATTATGGATAGAAGTTGAGGCGAGTGGTTTCCCCACGAAGGCACCGGTGGCAAGCAGTGACAAGATCACACTTGAACGTAAATGGTTCACCGTCGCTGGTAAGCCATGGAGTGGAGGTAGCTTGAAAACGGGCGATATGTTGATCGCCCGCGTCACTGCGAAATCAAAGCAAGTCATAGAAGACGCGATGATCATTGATCATATTCCAGCGGGCTTGGAAGTTGAGAATATGAACTTATCGCAAGGTCCTCAAGCAGGCGAATTTAGTATCGACGGTGTCAATGTTGGAAATGCGATGAGCGATAGTCGTATTAAACATCAAGAATATCGTGATGATAGATTTGTGGCAGCGGTGCGCTTAAATGGCGATACCATACAATTGTTCTACATGCTGCGCGTGGTAACGCCCGGTCGTTTCCGTGTGCCAGCGACGTATGCAGAAGATATGTATCGTCCCGATATTCGTGCCTATGGTGTTGCGCCTGAACCGATCACGGTGGTTGACCCACGCGGCGCGAAGTAAGAAAGTCATGGCGTTAACTCAGCTTGAAATTGTTTGCAGAATTGTTTGCAGAATTGTTTGCTGATCTGGCGCCGTGACTCCTATTTTTATGTGAAGAGAATCAAATCATGAGTAGTCAAGTAAGTCTCAATGCGCAGGCGATTAAAGCGAGCTTTAATCCTTTGATTCGCCCTTACCTAGTGATCTACGGTGCGGCGATTTTTGCGATTACCGTGGTCGGCATTCCTCTGGCGATTATTTGGTTGTGCGGTGTTGGACAATGGTGGGCGCGCCACTACTTCGATAAACTCGAGTGCGAATTGAGCGACACTTCATTACGTTTTCGTAAGGGCATCTTGTTTCAAGTCGAGAAGACCATTCCGCTGGAGAATATTCAAGATGTGACCTTTGTCGAAGGGCCGCTGTTGAAGATGTTTAACTTGAGTATCTTGAAATTTGAAACCGCCGGTCAAAGCGCCGGGCAAGCGCATGATATGCGTTTGATAGGACTCATTAATGCGCATGAATTCCGTCATCATATTTTGATGAATCGCGAAAAGTTAAAGCATGCGCATAACGCGAACGCCTCAACGCAGCAGACTGCAGATGAAAATACGGTTTTACTGCGCGCGATTCTTGAGCGTCTTGAGATCATTTCCAATCAATTGACCAAGTCTTGAGTGTACAGCACTACCATTTACAAAGATTGTCAGTAGCGGCGTTAATCGTCAGCGGAATAGCAGCAAGAAGTCCTAAGCCTGCGTAAGAAGTTCGGCAATCTTTTTTAATTGCTTTTTGTGTCGATTTACCCAATCTTGACTCTAGTGTTTCGATGTTTCTATTTTTCTCTGCAATGACTTGAGCTGGGCTTTTAGAAACACTCCTATCATCACTTAGGGCTAGCTGGCGCAACTGATAAATACTCGGTGCGGGTGCTGCCATGACTTCACTTCCCTCGGTCTGCAAATGGACTTCTTTATCGTTCGCTCCGACTTCGGAATGTGTTGGCCATGCTGTATCGACCGGCTTTGGCACTTTTTTTGACGTCTTCAGATTCGCTTTGATGCTTGTACTTAAGGTTTGATGTCGTACGTTTGAAATTGGAAAGGCGCTCGAGGGAGCGATCAAGCGAAGTTCTAGAAAATTTCGCTGTGTAAGATTGGTCTGATGAGGTGAGGATCTTAGCGAGAGGAGCGTAAAAACAAACCCGTGTATGCCTACTATCAATATTAGACTGCTTAGTCGCAACTTTTGCTTCATCATGTGTGATTTTGCATCGCCAAGAATACTCATTCGAATTTACACGCTGGAATTGCCATATTAGCATTTTTCACAATAGCGTATCCATTATCGACTATTGAGTCCGAGGAGGCAGGTGAATGCCCGCCAGCATGCAGCGAATTGAGCCGCCCGCCTTCTCTATGCTGGGAATGGCGCAAATGATGGTTTGATAGAGACTTTGGATTAATTCACGTTGTGCGGCCTCTAAACTATTCCAAGCGCTACTAGAGATTGCCAGTAAAGCTTGGTCGTTCGTTCGTAGCTCAAGGCAATTAGCTGAAAATTGGCTAATCTGGAACGCATTTAATGTTATGACGTGGCGCGTGCTTCTTAGTGCATGCAAAATTTTACTTCGACTCTGTGGTTGCGCAATGCTGGTGTCTCCTACGATCGCTAAATTAGTCCCAATACTCATCATGACATTCGTGTGATAAATCGCATGTTGCTGCTCGTCGTGGGCGTCAGTTAGAACGGTTTGATAGCCCAAGGTATTTGCGACTAGATTTAACAAACGTTCAGAAGTGCGTGTCGAACGACATGCATAGATACGTTGATGAAGATGATCAAAAACCATAGAGCCGGTTCCCTCCAAG
Organism: Oxalobacteraceae bacterium; assembly: GCA_947464955.1. Lineage (GTDB taxonomy): Bacteria > Pseudomonadota > Gammaproteobacteria > Burkholderiales > Burkholderiaceae_D > Undibacterium. The sequence goes on along the minus strand of CANHZI010000006.1, from coordinate 49,954 downwards.
GCTTCCTGATGGTCAGCGATGCAGCGCAGATCAATGATCTCTGTGACACAAAATTGCTTTTGTAAGGCCTCGATGATGTCTTGCCGAACTTCTTTTTTTCTGCTGGTGCAGTACATGGGGTAAATCAAAAGCTTGCCATCCGCATGCGTGGAAAACCAGTTGTTCGGAAACACGGAATCAGGTGTATCTGTTCCAACATCGTCAAATCTTAGAACTTGAATGCCTGCATGCCTTAATTGCGTGACCACGGTTTCGACTTCCGCACGTGCTCGTTGTGCATCTATCTGCTCGACGTTAGGCGACGTCGGAGACTGCTGGAAATGATTATCAAGCGCTGTTTCAGGATTGATACGGAAGTGATGGGGTACAACCATGACGACTGCGGACGGCGACTGGATATGCAGAGAATTTTTCATAAATGAAGAAGAGATGGAATAGAAATCTTAAAGATGCTTCGTATGCTTTGCATTATCGCCATGCCGAACTTCAAAAACGAGTTTGCATACTGTTCAAAAAAGTGGTTTGAATGAACAGTTTGTTCGCAAATGTGCGCAAAGTGCTTAATTTGTACTGGGAATGTCTTGTCTAGCACGGCAAACTCAACGCAAAATGGGAGCCATTAAAAATGGGAGCAATTCAATAGAAGCAATTCATGGCGAAGGAAATTAAATGGATGGTATTGATCGCGAGCTCATCGCCTTACTTCGAGCTAATTCTCGTACCCCAGTGTTGGAGCTGGCGAGAGTGTTGCGATTGTCCCGTGGCACCATACAAAAGCGGCTAGCGCGACTCGAACAAGAGCATGTGATTTTGGGCTACACAATTAAGGTTGATGCCAACGATCTCCCTCATCAATTGCGCGCCATGATGAATATCGCTTTAGATGGAAATACTGCTGCTGACGTGCAAAATAAATTACGCGCTCTGCCTTGCGTTAATGCCTTATACACCACCAATGGCCGCTGGGATTTGATTGCAGAAATTCGCGCAGAAAATGTGGAGAAGCTGAACCAAATTTTGGGCATGATACGTCAGATTCCTGGCATCAGCACTTCGGAAACTAATATCCTGTTATCCACGCTCAAAGTCTGAGTATCAAGAAAAAGGACGATCGGTTTTCGCCACAAATTTGCAGACTGCCCCGCAATTTTTGCGCTCTATCGCTTCGTTATCGCTCGCATAGCATTGCTTTGTTAAGCTAGTCTCACTTTCACTACCGAAGGAGACATCAGATGAAAAAATCTTGGTTGATCGCAGCTTGCGTTGCAGGCATGTTCAGCGCAGCGAGCCAGGCGCAAACGCTGACTAAGAGCGGAGAGCTTGACTCCGATTCTTGGAAGAAAAGTGTACACGGGAAAATGACCGAGGTCATGGTTCTGGGAACGCCGCATATCAGTAGCTATGGTGAGAAGTTGAATCGTAATCATCTATCCGGCGTACTGGATCGCTTGGCGCAATTCAAACCTACCATCATTACGATCGAAGCACTATCCGGTGAACAATGTGAATTCTTGCGGGTGAATGCCCTGACACATCCCGATGTCCATAAGGACTACTGTTGGGATCCAGCACCTGCACAAAAGGCGATCGGTTTGGGTTTGCAAGAGGCCCTACTTGAAATTCAAACGACACTGAAGAAATGGGAACAACATCCAGAAATCAAACCCAGCCCTGAACAAAGGCGCCGGCTCGTGGCTGTTTTCTTAGCTGCAAACGATCGCGCTTCAGCCTTGGTTCAATGGCTGCGCCTCGACGCGCAAGAACGTAGAGCGAGTGACGGCATTGACCCAAGTATGCTGAAGTTTCTCAATCGCGAATCTCCGGTGTCGAATGAAAATTACGAAGTCGGCGCAGTGTTGGCAGCGCGTTTAGGTTTGGAACGTGTGTATGCCACCGATGATCATACTTCAGACGAAATCACTGACAGGGCAGGCCCTAAATTTGGCGAAGCACTGCAAGATATGTGGAGCAAGATTGATATCCCAGAGAAAAAAGAATCGCTTGCTGTTGAGGCAAAACTGAACTCACCGCAAGATGTGTTGAATTTGTATCGCTTCTACAATAAGCCAGATACTTTGCGCGCTTTCGTTGCTGCCGATTTTGGCGGGGGGCTCAAACACGCAACGCCTGAGCTGTTCGGACGTCAATACGTCGCTTGGTGGGAAACACGCAATTTGCGCATGGTGGCAAATATTCGCACGGCTTTTGGTAACTACCCAGGTGCGAAAGTCTTAGTCATCGTCGGTAACTCTCATAAGCCTTACTTCGATACCTATCTCAATTTGATGCATGAGGTAAAAGTGCTTGATCCAATGAAATTGCTGAAGTAAGCCGCACTTGGTCTGTTCAAGAATAAAGTCGGGTCAACTTGATCCGACTTTATTGTTTGGGAATAATCGCTGATAAGGCACTGGTCGTACCCATAACTTGACACTTGCTGCAAACATGAGAATTGATATCGCAATCGTAAGTAAAAGGCCGAAGGGATACCCTAATTGCGGCAATAACAGCAGGCAAAGAAACATGCTCAGTAAAGCGATCAGGCTACTTGCTAGCCATTGCCTAAAATTTCCAAAGCAAGATGTTTGTTCGCACTTGGTACAGGATAGCACCGACTTGAGCCAAATTTCTTTGCTTGGAAAAGGATGCTGACAGTGTGGGCAAAGTTGATGCATAGCGCGTTTCCCTTTCATTCTAAACAAAGCCCTAGGCCCATTTTGATTGCGGTTTGATTTGTTTCTTGGCTTGGAGTGTAACTGTGCCACAGTATGTCACCAAGCTGACATATTTTCACGCTATGTTAAGGTTCCACAAAGCCTAAATCAATGAGTGTGAGGAGACGCTGTATGCCACAACAACATGACAACCGCGGAAATCGTCGCGTCGAATTTTTTCATATTCCTATGGGTGAATGTGAAATTCGTCCAGTCTGGGTGTTTAGCTCTGGCCGTTCGGAGACCGCTATCTGTGGTGTGGTCATCAATATGAGTAAGGGTGGTGTGCAAGTGTTGACGGAAGCGCAGTATCCGATGTTGGCCTCACGTTACAAAATCTCTTTCATTCGCGATGATCAAGCAGCGAACTTGGCGCTCGATGATTGCTATCTGCAGCGGATTTGGACCGAGGCGCATAGCTCATTACATACCTTGTCGGGTTTCAGTTTTGTTGGTGAGATACCGGAGACGGTGAGCGCTTTATTGCAGTCACATGACAATCAAGTGCGTCCATTTTTGAGATGCGAGATTGATGCAATTGAAGGTGAACATCGACAGTAGTATGGCGCATGACTGCGGGCACAAAATTCGAGATCTCATTCTAATTGCAGTCATGGCCTAGTCATATTTCAACTCTAGCATCAGCGCTTTCTCATTCACGAGGTAAGCGCATGAAACATCAAAATCCTTCACGTCGTCAGTTTATTCGTCAGTTTGCTGTATCGACCGCTGCACTCTCGACAAGTGCCGCACTTTCTGCTTGTGGTGGCGGCAGTGTGCAGCCTGTGTATGTAACTTTTGAACACGGTGTAGCGAGTGGCGACCCCTTGAGCGATCGCGTTATTATTTGGACGCGCGTGACGCCTTCGCTTAATTATGATGGCCGTGATTTCGATGTGAGTTGGCAGGTGGCCAGTGATGCGGAGTTTTCCAAAATTGTGAAGACTGGAAGTAGTAACACTAACGGCGCTCGCGATTTCACCGTTAAAGTTGATGTGACGGGATTAAGCCCAAATACCGTCTATTTTTATCGTTTTAATTTTGATAGCCGCTTATCTCCGGTTGGAAAAACGAAGACGCTGCCGACAGGAAAAGTCGCGCAAGTAAAATTGGCTGTGATGACTTGTTCTAACTACCCAGCTGGTTATTTTAATGTTTATGCGGAGATTGCCAAACTCAGTGATATTGATGCAGCGGTACATTTGGGCGATTACATTTATGAATACCCCCGTGATGGATATGCCTCACAAGATGCCGCCGCGTTAAATCGCCTTGTGGAACCGAAAACAGAAACAGTCACATTGACCGATTACCGCAGTCGCTACGCGATTTATCGCCGTGACGCGGATCTGCAAGCAATGCACGCTGCACTGCCCTTGATTGCGGTGTGGGATGATCATGAATTCGCGAATGATGCGTGGATTGGTGGTGCTGAGAATCATGACCCAGCGACCGAAGGCCCTTTCAGTGCGCGTCGTGCTGCGGCCTTGCAGGCCTATCATGAATGGATGCCTGTACGTTTAACTGATCCAAGCAAGAATGATCGCATTTATCGTTCTTTTGACTTTGGCGATTTGGTTTCCTTGCATATGCTCGACACCCGCTTAATTGGTCGAGAAAAGCAATTGTCTTATGCCGCTTATATGGGAGCTGGTGGTGCTTTTGATGCGGCACGCTTCGCTGCCGATATGAGTAATCCAACACGCCAACTGCTAGGCGCTGAACAACTGACGTGGTTGCAGACGCAGATGACAAAGTCGACAGCGACTTGGCAGATTTTGGGACAACAAGTCTTGATGGCACGCATGAATATTCCTGCGCCGCTGGTGCTAGGACAAATTAGTTTTTCTGACTACACCAACTTGCTTGGTAAAGCGCAAGTAGCTCCCGCGAGTCTGACGGCTGCTGAAAAAACAGTTTTGGCCCAACCCGCGATACCGTACAACCTTGATGCATGGGATGGCTATGGCGCTGCACGTGAAACGGTATTCGGTGTCGTTAAAGCGCTCAATAAGAACTTGATCGCCCTCGCTGGCGATACGCACAACACCTGGGCGAGTGATTTGCAAGACATGAACGGGCAGGCTGTAGGCGTGGAATTTGGCGTAACCTCGGTCACATCGCCTGGCTTTGAAGAGATCTTTCCTAAAGAAGATCCAGCAAAAGTGGCCGGTGGTTTGGAACAAATCATAGGACCTTTGGTTTACGCTGAAACTAAGAACCGCGGCTACATGGTGGTCACGGCGACACAGAACGAGACGAGTGCTGAATGGCGTTATGTCAGTACGGTGAAGTCAAAATCTTATAGCCCAGTTGCTGGCAAGACCTTAAAAGTATTGCCTGGCGCGGCGAATCGTAAATTGATCGTGGCATAAATCTGAAGCCAGCATTGTCATGAGCGGGTCATATTTGCTGCTTACATTGCTGGCTTTTGAGTATTCATCGTATGTGTCGGAGAAAATAATGCGTACAAAGTATGTCGGTGCCTTGAGTGTCATTGCTGCAGCCAGCCTTTTAGTTGCTTGTGGATCTAGTGATAAACCGGTTGATAACACTAAGCCTATCAATGGCGTTTTCTTAGATGCAGCAGTAGAAGGTCTCGACTATACAACTGCGGGCCTGAAAGGAACGACACGCGCAGATGGTGGTTTTGCATGTAATTCTGGCGACACAATTGCTTTCAATCTTGGCGGCGTGAATTTGGGTTCAAGCAATTGTGCGACTATCTTGAGTCCTTTGAATTTAGCGAATTCGAGCAATTTTAAAGATGATGCGGTCGTCAATCGTTTGATGGCCTTGCAATTGTTGGATGCCGATAATGATCCAAGCAATGGAATACAAATCTCAAGTGTGGTGAAGACTGCCTTATCCGCACAGAGTCTCGACTTTAACGCGAGTGCGGGCAACTTCAATACAGCTATGGCAGCTGTATTGGCTAAACTTCCTGCACCGTACGCTAGCCGCACGAGTGATGGTGATAGACGCGCATTGGTTCGCGAACACTTCGAAGATACTTTGGCTTCTAAGATCGGTACGCCAATAGTTGAAAGCTTAAGCCAAAGCAATGCGCTTGGTACTGTGAGCGTGGCGATTACGCGTTATCAAATTCAAGCGGCGAATTCATTTTTTGTGCCGTATGAAGGCAGTGTGGCGGCAGTAAAAGCCGATTTCCCGAATGGATTTTTGCCGTCCTATGGTTCTGGTTTGACATTTAAAGGAATCGCTGCTGATGGGTCTTTAGAATTTTATGGCATCACCGATCGTGGTCCAAATGGCGACGGCCCTAAAGTACCGAATAGTAGCGTGACCGCTGGCGCAAGTGGCACCAGTGATGGCAAATACTTTCCAGCGCCTAGTTTTACGCCCTCAATTGGCGTAATTTCCGTTGGTAAGCAAGGTGCGGTGTTGAAGTCATCGATGCCAATTAAGTTCTCAGCGACCATCAATGCATCAGGTTTATCTATCGCCTCGGGTAAGGTCGGTTCATCAGGCGAAATTCCATTGACTGATGCTGCTCGTTTTGAAGCAACGAGCAAAACTACTTTCAACGATTACGGTATCGATACCGAATCTGTCGTTCTTGATAAAGCCCGTAATGTATTTTGGGTATCGGATGAATATGGTCCGTTCATTTTAAAAATCGATATCAATACCGGCATCGTTTTGAAGAAGTATCAGCCAGGCTCAGGCGCGGCTGATTTGCCCGCGGTTTTGGCAAAACGTCGTGCTAATCGTGGCATGGAAGGTTTGTCGATTGAGTTGGCCAGTGGGAAGTTGCATGGCTTCATCCAGAGCCCATTAGATGACGGTAAAGCCAGCTTCGTGGTTCCAGGTGCCAGTGCCGCGACAAATGAAAGTATCAAGGATTACGCAAAGTTCACGCGTTGGGTAGAGTTCGATCCTACGAGCGAGAAGACTAAGTTGTACGCCTATCCTTTGGATGGAAAGATGTATGCGAGCGGCAAAACAGGTAATGCTAAGCTTGGTGATGTCGTGTCACTCGGTAATGGTAAGTTCATCGTCATCGAACAAGGTGCTGGTCCTGATGGAAAAGTGTTCAACCGTTTGATGTTGGTGCAAATTCCGAGCGACGTAACTGATATTGCTGCGTTGAGTAGTGATCTCGAAAAAAGTAGCATGAGTGTTGCCGCTGTGAATGCTGCAAACTACGCGAATGTGGTCACGCTCAAGAAAACGCTGTTATTGGATCTGAACTTAGCAGGCTGGATGGCTGAAAAGGCAGAAGGCTTGGCTTTGGTTGATGACAACACCTTGGCCCTAGTGAATGACGATGATTTTGGTTTGAAGACCATTGTGCAAACGTCCAACGGCAGTATCGTAGAAGGCGCTGATATTACCAAGTGTACTGTTGATGCTAATGGTGCGATTCAAACCACCGCAGGTGCCACAGGCTGTGTCGCCGGTAATACGGCTAGAGTTGCACGCGGTGCTGATTCAGAACGACCGAATCGCCTGTGGTTAATCAAATTTACCAAGAAATTGAGTGAATTTTTGCTGCCGTAACCCATGTGCAGCATTGATTGTTGAAATAGTGTGTTGAGCTGATTCGGGTAGAATCCTCTTGTGTTGGCGCCAGATATCTTGCGATGTCTGGCGTTTTTTTTGCTCAAGATCCAATGCGCTGAGTGTGGTTTTTCTTTTCATTGCGCATGTTAGTATTGGGTCCAGCATGTGGTAACAATCAACAACTTTTTCTGATACCCAAGTTATGCGCAATCAAAATCAAGACCAAAGCCAAGCATTCGAACAAATTGTTACGCGTGAACAGGGGCTGCGTCGTAGCCTGAGCAGTCGCCAAATGTCGATGTTGGCGATTGGTGGGGCAATTGGTACGGGGTTGTTTCTTGGAAGTGGGTTCGCGATCAGCTTCGCTGGGCCAGCAGTGTTGTTGAGCTATGCGATTGGTGCGGTGATAGCGCTGTTGCTGGTCGCATGTTTAGCTGAAATGACAGTTGCTCATCCGACCTCAGGTTCCTTTGGTGCTTTTGCGGAACATTATGTTAGTCCTTGGTCAGGCTTTGTAATTCGATATGCTTACTGGGCAGCGAATGTTTTAGTGATTGGGACTGAGGTTACAGCGGTCGCGTTATATATGCAGTATTGGTTCCCCGCGTCTCCGGCATGGATGTGGATCACGATATTCTCGGTTGCCTTGATCGCTGCCAACGCATTGAGTGTGCATGTTTTTGGCACGATAGAGTACTGGTTCTCTACGATTAAAGTGCTGGCGATTATCGTCTTCATTGCGACCGGTGCCTGGATGGTATTTGCCGCTCCTGTAGACTCTCCAATCGGTTTTGCTAACTATATTCAGCACGGCGGCTTCCTGCCTAAAGGATGGAGTGGTATGTGGCTGGCAGTGATTGTGGCGTTGTTTAGTTATCTTAGCATTGAAATGATTGCGGTTGCTGCAGGTGAGGCGCAGGACCCCGAACGTGCCATCACGCAAGCCTTTCGCTCTGCTCTTTTACGCCTCGTGATTTTTTATGTGTTGACCTTGATTCTGGTGTTGGCAATCGTCCCTTGGAACCAAGCGGGACAGGGTAAGAGTCCATTCGTGGTAGCAATGGAAGCGGCTCATATTCCTGGGGCAGGTGGCGTCATTAATTTTGTGATTCTGATCGCGGCCTTATCGGCAATGAATAGCCAACTGTACACCGCAACGAGGATGATGTTTAGTTTGTCGCGCGCGGGCTTTGCACCTCAAGCTTTGGGTAAGCTGAATCAGCAAGATGTGCCTTTAAGAGCCTTGCTCTTATCCAGTCTTGGGATCGCTGTTGCAGCCGCAATGAGCGTGCTCTATCCACAGTCTTCGTTTGTATACATGATGGCGATTTCGATGTTCGGAGCCATGTTCGCATGGTTGATGATTTTTGTGACGCACTGGTGTTTCCGTCGAAAATGGATCGCCCAAGGCGGGCATGATTTGCCGTTTAAGATGTGGGGATTTCCATGGCTCACCTTGTTAGGCGCGGTGCTGATGTTAGCCTTGATGCTAACCACCGCATTTACACAAGAATTTTTTCTGACCTTAGCCACGGGCCTGCCTTTCTTATTGATACTGACTGCGGTTTATTGGTTATGGTATCGAAAACCTCGTTAGTTTCTAATCGCGTCAACCTAGCTTAAACCATTCGCGTTGCATAGACTTCTTCAGTTCGAATAATGTGCCCGCCGAGACCGATATGCGATTTTTTCCGAAATACACCCTAGTTCTGTCTGTTGTGGGACTACTTTGTGCACCTGTTCATGCGATGTCTTTCCGTTGTAATTCCTATGTGATCGATAATGGAATGCACAAGGCTGAGTTGATACAAAAGTGCGGAACCCCAGCCAGTGCGAGTTTTCGTATGGAAAAAAGGACGGTGCGAGTCAGAAAGTATATTGATCCGCAGACTTACCCAAGACCTGTGAATGGCACTGTGGTTGAAGTTGAAAAAGAAGTCGAAGTCCCGATCGAAGAATGGATTTACAATTTCGGACCACATCAGTTCATGCAATTGGTCATTCTCGAGGAAGGCAGAATTAGATCGATCTCCGACATGGGCTACGGTCGTTAAACAGTAAGTCATCGACTGACCTCCGCTACCAAAGGAGCCGCATTTTCTTTGCGGCCTTTCCGTTTTCTTTTTTGCAATCAAGTAGATGCTGTTGCTGAATAAGAACACATTCATGCAGCTTGCATACCTCTGATGCAACAAAAACAGTGATTTATGACAATTTTTCTTTGTGGACACATTGATTCACAAGGGAAACCATTAAAATAATTCTTTCATTGAGATAAGCAAGCTCACCTCGTGTTAAAGCGCATTGTAAGAAGTTGTGTACTGTTTTGAATAACAGGGCTCTGACTTCATGCGATGCATTTTGAGTTTTTGCCGCCAAGAGTGAATGAATAAACCCTTCCTGTCTAACACGCAATTTAAGGCCTTGATGTTGAGTCTGGTCTTGTTTTTTGGCGTGCTCGATATTTGGGGAAGTATGCATTGGAAACGAGCCGCTGGTCCGGGTGTAGCTGGCGAATTGGGGGCTGTGTTAGGCACGCCAGATAGGCAGTATCGGCTTCCGGTCGAGAAAGTCTACGATGACTCACCTCTGCTTGCGCATCAAGTCAAACCTGGAGACCGACTGGTTTTTGAGCATCCTGGTGATGAAAGTCGCTTATTTTCGGTGGAAGATGCGGTAGGGGTTTACTTATATCGCCAGACTTCATCGGGGCAAAGTTTAACCGCGCCCGAGTACCTCCAACTCAAACCGATCCCCAAAAAAATAAAGCATGCTGAAATTTGGCAAGCCATTACCTTGGTGCAGTTCGCTACCACCTACATCGCCCTATTCATCATTACGCTGATTGTTGTTCGACACCCTGGCAGCGTGCCTATGCGGGTCTTGTCGTTTGCGATGCTAGCGATTATTCCAGATACGTTTATCTCGTATTTACCATGTGGAACCCTGCAAGATTTTCTCTCCGTCTACTTGTTCCCAATTGAAGTATTCGTTGGTTATGTTTTCTTCACTTATTTCTGTTTGATTTTTCCTGAGGGACGCCCGCATTGGAATAAGGCTTGGGTTAGGTGGGGGTTTTATATCTACGTGGCCATGTTCGCGACCTATACCATTTCCTACATCTTATTGAGGGTTGGTTTATTGCCATGGGAAGTGAGAGATTCTTTGAATTTACTGGTTTGGCGCCGCTGTTCTGCGATTGCATCCGTGATCCTATCGCTCGGTGCCTTGATTTTGTCTTGGCGTGCGAGTACAGGGATTACTCGTCAGCGCCTCGCATGGATAGGTTTCTGCATGGGGAATATCTATGCCATTTACATGTTCCATAATTTATTCCGTATCGTTTCTGAGGAGCGTGCGGTTGTTTACTTTGAATTTTTCAATTCATTCGTGATCTTCTTGGCCTATTGTGGGCTGGGCTATGCATTGCTTCGGAATAGATTGTTTGACTTTAGCTTTGCCATTAATCGCTTTAGTGTGTACGCGATTATTGGCTCTGGATTATTCTTGAGTGGCATCGGGATGCAGGTCGTTATTGCCCCTTGGTTTGATCTCGATGAGCGTTGGAAAACGCTGTTCTTTGACATAGTCTGTGGCGCAGTATTGATCGCTTTGTTTCGACCATTGCATGCCTTGGCAGAGCAACTGGTACGTACTTGGCTCTACCCTAAATGGCGAGTTCAAGAAGAAACCTTACAAATCGCGGTAGCGAATGCGGCAAATCTCATTGGACAACATGAACTCGTCAGCCACTATCTCAATGCCCTAAGTGCATATACGGGAGGTGCTAAGGCCGCGATCTATACATGCCGTGAGGGCTTTTGCAATAAGATCGCGGGTGACCTTGAAGCCCCCGCCAAAATTAGTGCGCTCGGCGGTGAGCTTGCACGCATGCTTACTTCACGATTTCCGCAATCCTTGCAGCAGTTTTCTGCTGGCAGTGCCTTATTGGTTCCCTTCACCCATCGAGGACAACTGACCGGAATACTGTTGGTCGGCAATAAGCCCGATTTCAATCAGTATCGTCCAGACGAAATTCGTTCAATTAAGCGAACTGCAGATGCACTTGATCAAGATTTGCAGGCTGAGGCTCAAAGAACCCACCAACAAATGCTTGCAGAGAAAGTAGCTGCCGAGCTCCACGCGCGTGAAATGGCAGAGCTGGCGAATGAAGCGAAAAGCTCATTCCTTGCCAATATGAGTCATGAAATACGCACCCCCATGAACGCGATTATTGGTTTGGCCTACTTAAGCTTACGTACCGAACTCAGCACTAAGCAAAGAGATTACTTGAGCAAAATTCATGATGCCGGTAATGCCTTGCTGGGGATCGTCAATAGTATTCTTGATTTTTCGAAAATTGAAGCGGGCAAAATGGAAGTCGATTTTAGCCCGTTTTCTTTAGATGATGTGATTAGTCATGTGCACACGGTAACCGCACAGAAAGCCCAAGAAAAAGGCCTTCATCTCCGCATCGAGGGCGCATCAGACGTACCGCGTTTCTTAGTCGGCGATGCAATGCGTTTAGGTCAAATCCTAGTCAATTTGGTCAATAATGCGATCAAGTTCACCGAGACCGGCACGGTACAAGTTGAAATTCAACGACTGAGCGAAGAAGATGATCTTCCAGGAATGCCAGTCGCTTTGCGCTTCTCCATCATTGATACAGGTATCGGCATGACAGCCGATCAAGTTGACCGTTTGTTCTCCGCATTCACGCAAGCCGATAGTTCAACCAGCCGTAAATTCGGCGGCACTGGCTTGGGGCTCTCGATTTCGCGTCAATTAGTCGAACTGCTGGGTGGCCAAATTGAAGTGCATAGTGAGTTTGGAGTGGGTTCGCGTTTCGAATTTAGTTTGCCTTTTAGTGAGTGCACGCAAGCCAACTTGATGCAAATGGGACGATCGATTTCGACCGCAAAAAATCACTACAGCGATACCTTAGTTCTGCTAGTTGAAGACAATGAGATCAATCAGCAGATTGCGGTTGAATTGTTAGCCACGGTCGGCGTTAAAGTGGACGTCGCCAGTGGAGGTCAAGAGGCGCTCGATAAACTTGAGCAGGCCTCTCCCGGCACTTACGACATGATTTTAATGGACCTTGAAATGCCAGGGATGGATGGACACCAAGCGACGCGTCAAATTAGGGGCCTCGATCGTTATCATCATATCCCGATTGTCGCTATGACCGCGCACGCGATGGCAGACGTACGTCAACGTTGCATGGATCAGGGTATGCAAGATTTCTTGCCGAAACCCGTGCAACCGAATTCGCTCTTTAATATGCTCGCACGTTGGCTAGAACATAAAGCGTTGATGATAGGCGCGGTGCAAGTGCGAGAAGAACGAGCGGAATATCAGGTGCAGGAAGATAGTAACGAAATGGATTTCACGCGCTTCCGACATATCGATAGTAACCAGGGCTTAAGCCTGATGATGGGGAAACGAGATTTGTATCTAAAGGTACTTGGAAATTTCCGCGATGGGCAGTCGCATACCGCACAGCAATTGGCACTCGCTATCGAGCGTGATGAATTCGATCAAGCGTTGATGCAAGTACATACACTAAAGGGTTTGGCTGGAAGCATAGGAGCAAAGCAGGTACAGGCTGATGCAGTCCAACTCGAACTTGCACTTCATCTGCTAAAACAAAATGCTGAGAGTCGAGATGATTGCAATCAACATTTTGATAAGTTACATCAGTCTCTGAACCAGGTTTTAGTTGAATTGCAAAGGCTATTACCTGTGCATCAGGTGGCGCTTGTTCAAGATTCGAAAGTGCTGCCAGTCAGTCGCGAGACCTTGGCAAAGCATCTTGAAGAGCTCAAGAGTTTGCTGCAGGCTTGCAGTGGCGACTGTCCGCATTACTACGAAGAACATCGACATTTATTCATGCAAATCTTTGATGCGCCTATCTTGGGCCGCATTGATCAACATATTTCTCAGTATGAGTTTGACGAAGCTCTCTACTTGCTAGAGCAGCATCAGTAAGCGTAAGTGCGCTCATGGCACATGACAAATGTCATGCAAAGTCGTGACATTTGCGACTGTTTTTGCAATCTAGACTCTTGCATCATTCTACCTACGCGCTCTGCGATGTAGGCAAATTAAAGGAGAATGATCATGTCAAATGTTACAGCCACCCAAGCTCTCAGTTTAGATCAACAATTGCAGGAGTTTCGTCAACGCCGTTTTTTGGCGACTCCCTTGTCTGGCGCGATTGTCTGGTTCATCTTGATCTTTACAGGTTTGTTTCTGCCACCTAAAGCCCAGGTGCTCGCAGTCTTTATCGGAACCGGTAGCATCGTGTATCTGGCGATGCTGGTTTCGCGCTTCACCGGTGAACGTTTGAAATTTCAAAGCAACAAGCAGCGCAATTTCTTCGATACCTTGTTCCTTAGTACCGTTGCGATGAGTTTTTTGGTGTATGCGATCGCATTGCCGTATTTTGTACAAAACTATAAAGCGCTACCATTTGCCGTTGCCGTGCTGACAGGTTTGATGTGGCTGCCGATGAGCGTCATGATCCAGCATTGGATAGGCGTATTTCACGCGGTGGTGCGTACCGCTTTGTGTACCTTGGCGTGGGTCTTTTATCCAGAACATAGCTTCGTCTTGCAAGCACTGTTCGTAGTGTTGGTGTACGCGATCACCATTGTCGTACTGGAAAAACGTTGGGAAAATTTACAAACGCAAAGCAAGTCAATTGAACAAGGCAAACCATTGTTATCGAATCTTGCTGTTCCAGTATGAGTGACGGCCATCGGTATATATCAATTTAGCTAATAGCCTGATCAGGAAGGCATATTTCCCAAATCGAGGATAAAGCTCTACACTCAAGCAGTTTTGTTCAGTTTGAGAGCTTTTATGTTACATCCTAAGACTTATAGTGCGCGCAGCCAAGCAATTGAACCCTTCCACGTGATGGCCTTGCTGGCGCGCGCCAATGAGTTACAAGCAGCAGGGCTGGACGTCATTCATTTGGAAATTGGCGAACCGGATTTCACTACTGCGGAGCCGATTATTCGCGCCGGACAGGCAGCCTTGGCGAATGGAAAAACCCGTTATACCGCGGCACGAGGCTTACCTGAGTTACGTGAGGCGATTGCTGGTTTTTATGCGCAACGTTATCAGGTCGATCTTGATCCACAACGAATTTTGATTACCCCTGGTGGTTCTGGGGCCTTGCTTTTGGCAACCAGCTTACTGGTAGAAGCAGGCAAACACTGGTTGATGGCGGACCCCGGTTATCCTTGCAATCGTCATTTTTTACGTTTGATCGAAGCCTCAGCCCAACTGGTACCGGTTGACGCCGATGTTCGGTACCAGTTAACTCCTGAATTGATCGCACAGACGTGGAATCAAGACACGGTAGGTGCTTTGGTGGCTTCGCCTGCGAACCCCACCGGCACGATGCTGGATAAGGCTGAATTATCCGCACTCGCGCAAGCCATCAAAGCGAAGCAAGGGCACCTTGTCGTCGATGAAATTTACCACGGGCTGAGCTATGGGATCGATGCACCGAGCGTGCTAGAAGTTGATGATGAGGCCTTTGTTCTAAATAGTTTCTCTAAATATTTTGGCATGACAGGCTGGCGTTTAGGTTGGTTGGTCGCGCCGCCGCAAGCGATTCCCGAGTTGGAAAAACTAGCGCAGAACTTATACATTAGTGCCTCAAGCTTGGCGCAATATGCTGCACTGGCATGTTTTCAGCCTGAAAGCATTGCCATATTCGAAGAGCGTCGTCAGGAATTTGCACAAAGACGTGATTTTATGTTGCCGCGCTTGCGTGAACTGGGATTCAAGATTGACGTTGAGCCGCAAGGTGCGTTTTACCTGTATGCCGATATTAGCCGTTTCTGCGAACAGGGCGGCGATGCCTTTAGTTTTTGCCAGCATTTTCTCGAAACAGAGTATGTGGCATTCACGCCGGGTCTAGATTTTGGACGTCACCGGGCAAAGACGCATGTGCGATTTGCCTATACCCAAAACATCAGTCGCCTACAACTCGCATTGCAACGTATCGAAAAAGGTCTACAGAGTTGGCAAGCAAAATGGTGAAGACTACTGTTCTATCGTGCCGGCTTGTGAAATAAAGCGGTGGTAAAAGCGAATCATATCGAGATAGTTATCGATGGATATGCGTTCGTTGGTGCCGTGAAATCGAGCCAAGTCTTCACTGTTTGCGTGCACGGGCGAGAATTTGAAAATGTGTTCGCTCAGCTCTTCAAACTTGAGCGAATCTGTTGCGCCCAACATTAAGCCCGGCGCGACGATTGTTCTCGGAAAAATTTCGCGAATGGTGCGGCTTAGCAGCCGATACTGGGCTGAATCGCTGGCACTCACTTTAGAAGCGTTGACCGCTTTTGGTAGGAGCTTGATTTCAAACTCTTTGTCAGTGATGACTTGACGTATTTGTTCCCTTAATTCTTTCACGACCAGCTCCACGCTATCGCCGGGTAAAAGCCGGTAATTGATCGTCGCTTCAGCCACGCCCGGTAACACATTTTCTTTATTTCCCGCCTGACTCATGGTCAAGGCCATGGTGGTGTGAAGCAAGGCTCGGGTGGCATCGCTTTGTTCTAAATCACGGCGAACCAGAGGGGAAAGCAGCCACAGGTTAGAGAGTGCGATACGATTGAGCCCTTGCATTTCTGGGGCAAGCGTTTCAAACAACTCTTTGGCAACCCCTTGAATTTGGCTTGGGCGAGGGTGTTGGTCGAGATAGTTCAATACACGGCTTAATTTAGCAATCGCACTTTGGCCCGTAGCTGGAGGCATAGACGAGTGGCCGGGCTCTGCTTTTACTTGAATTTGTATGCTCAAGTAGCCTTTCTCAGCGACGCCAATTAAGGCTGCCGCTTGATCGAGACCTGGCAGCATACCGTGGGTGATAAGTAAGCCCTCATCTAACACGAGGTGAAGTTTGACGCCACGCTGTTTAAGTAAGGCGGCGATGGCTGCGGCACCGCGTGTACCGAGAACTTCTTCGTCAGCACCAAATGCGAAATATAGGGTACGCGTCGGTTGATAGCCTGATTTGATGAGCATTTCTAGCGCTTCCATCTGCGCCATCAGATTGCCTTTGTCGTCCCATGCTCCACGCCCCCAAACAAAGCCATCTTTGACGGCTCCAGAAAAAGCGGGGACGCTCCATAAGCCCTCCGTTCCGGAAGCAACAGGCACGACATCTTGGTGCGCCATGATCAATACGCCGGGTGCCGAGGCTTGGCTACCGGGTAAGGTAAATAAAAGGCTTAGGTCGTTCACGATCTCACGTTGTAAACGCGCATGTACTTGAGGAAATCGTTGTTGCAGGAGTTGATGCAATTGCTTGAACTGGTCCGCGTTATAAGCTGGGTCATCAGCAGATGAAATGGTTTTGAGTTGAACCGCGGCACTGAGATTTTCTACGGCTAGCTGACGATCCATATTGATCGGTGAAACTGGGGAGACGGCCACTTGTTTGGACTTCATGCTTATCGTCTTGATGGCAAGTAGCCCGGCAAGAAAGATAATCGAGCAAAGTATCGCCAAGATTAAGATTCGCAGCGGTTTGTTCATGGCGAGGCTATGTTTGAGTTGAGTAATAGGTGTACTTTGGAGTAAGTCTTTAGGTGCGTCAAATACTCTGTGCAAATTAGATAATTTCCTCGATCATACAAATACGAAGAAAGTTAGTAATCAAATTGCTAACCCAACTCATAAGTAAATTGGCATACAATCTTAACTCGTTGAAGAAAGTGAGTGCGCCTTATGCCAAAAGTCGATAATTTGAATGCTTCGATACTCTCTACCTGGAATCATATTGATGCCCTGCTGGACAATGGCCCTGGTTGGAATTGGTTAACGCCTGCGCGTAATACTCTCTATTACAGCTATTCGACCAGCTCAGGAACAGATCCGAAAAGCACGGGAATTGTGGGTGGTTTGACAGCATTTACGACTGCGCAGAGAGCGGCGGTCGTCGAAATTTTCAAGCAACTGAGTCAAATCACTGGGATCAGTTTTGTCGAAGTCGCAGACGGTAATCAAGCAGATATTCATTTTGCCAATGCCAATATCGCCAACGTCAATTTCGCTGGTTACACCAGTTGGACATACAACTATCTGAACGATAGCCAACAAAGAATCACTAGTTATGTCGCCGAAGCTTATGTTTATATCGACAACGTTGAATTCGGAACTCGATATTTGTCGCCAACGGCGGGCACTTATGGATATGAGCTCTTGATGCACGAACTTGGTCATGCAATGGGCCTAAAGCATCCTTTTTCGGGTTCCGTCGTTTTACCTGGTCAAGACGATCACACCGACAACACCTTGATGTCCTATACACAAAGAGGCGTACATACGACCTACGGTCCTGATGATATCGCCGCCTTAACTTGGCTCTACGGTGGTGATGGTATCGGTGGCAAGTTAGGGATCGATTCAGCCGGCAGATATTTGATCGCTACACCAAAGGACGACAGTATTGTTGCTGCTGCAGGTGATGATGTGCTTGATGGTCAAGCTGGAAATGATATCGTTCAATTTGGAGGAACCCGCTCGTCTTATAAACTGAGTTTATTGAGTGATGGTCTGCAGGTGAGTGGTAATGAGGGCGTCGATCGTTTGCTCAATGTCGAACGTCTGAAATTTTCTGATATGTCGGTCAACCTCACGGTACAGTCTGCCGCCAAATCGATCTCGACCTTGGATTTGTATCGACTAGAAGAGTTGTATGTCGCATTCTTTAATCGCGTTCCAGATGCGGATGGATTAGCCTATTGGATCTCTCGTTTCAAGGATGGTATGCCAATCAAGCAGATTGCCGAATCTTTCTACAACGCGGGCATCGCCTTTTCGGAACAGACCGGTTACCGCGCAGACATGACCAACGAAGCATTCATTAATTTGGTCTACAAGAATGTGTTGGGACGCACAGATGGAGCTGACAGTGAAGGCTTGGCCTATTGGGCCAAGGGTTTAAGTAGTGGCGCCGAGACGCATGGTTCTCTCGTCACCAATATTTTGGCATCAGCGCATACCTTTAAGGGACATGCTGAGTTCGGTTGGGTTGCCGATTTACTCGATAATAAAATTCAAGTTGCGAATCAATTTGCGGTCAAAGCAGGACTCAACTATAACTCTGATGCGACTTCAATTTTGTTAGGGATGCAGATAGCTGCGCAAGTGACGCCGACCAGTATCGATAATGCGATTAAATTGATTGGACTCGCGCCGGATCAGTTTAATTTGGCTTAGGTCTCTTCTTTGTTATTCAAGCCTATGCCATCGCGCGCTGCTCGAAATCTCCTGACCGCATTCGCTGCAAAAGATCTCGAGCACTTGCTACCAGTTAGTTAACCCAATACAGGTAGCGAAGGAAATTCCATTCTGGGCTTTTCGGATTATTGCGGCCACGCTCTAACGCTTCCTCAGCCATCTTTGTAATTTGGCTGGGGGGATGATCTTGATCGATCGTCATGCATGCGTATTTCACTGATAGATTGGTATCAAAATAGTTCGGCGCTTTCCTAAAGAGTTCCGCGACATTTAAGCCTCTTCCAGGTTCACATATTTTTGCACTTGCCCCCAGAAGGCCACCAGCGTTTTTACTTGCTGCTAGAAGTGTTTTGCCATTCCATAGTGGAATAGTTTCGTTAAGAAAACGTCCCCAAATGTCAAAGGCTTCTTGGTCCATAGCGAGTGGGAAAACATGGTTTTTCTGCTGTGGATTGGGAATCCATTCGTCTTTATCATCGGTTTCAGCTAACAGGGAGAGTCGCATTCTTTCAGAGGTGGCAAGTCCAGCGCCAATCAAGGCATGTGACTTTTGTAAAGTCGCTTGATCGATCATCTTGATTCGCATTTGTTTGCGATCATTTACATCGAGCTGGAAAGATAAAACCATATTGACTAGCCCCTCAAAAAATTGGTGGTAGGCCAAGGTCCAATACACATCACTTTGATCGACTTGAAACCGCGCTTGAAGATTGAAGTGTTCTTGGTAATACTTCACATCATCACTAGGCAAACTGAAAGAGATCGGGCGCTCACCGGGCTTAACAACGGCGAAGAAATACTTCTCCCATGTACTCAATTTGCCATCGCCATTGAGATCAAGCTGCCACTGCGCTGGCTCCATCACCAGTCCTTCGCCAGCTTTTAGTTGTAGCTTTTCTAGGACTTGTCGACTTGCACTCAGCTCTTTGCGAATATGGCTGAGTTCTTTGCGTACAAAAGCGTCGAATTCCTTACTTGTATAGTCACGGTTTGGATTGACTTTGAGCTCGTCAAACCAATGGGTCACTTGTTTGAGTAGAGCCAGATCTCGGCACAGTACTTGACTTTGTTTGTCAGCGTTACTATTCCCTAACTTGAACGCCTTTTTCTCTTGTAGTTCACAACTCTTTTGTATGCCTTCTGTCGTTGTGAAATTATTTTGGGCAGCACTTACACCAGGTAAAACACTCAGTGATAGGCTGCTTACAAGGAGAATAGATTTCAACATAAATGATGGGTCCTTTCGGGTGTTAGCAACAGATGCAGCAGCGCGAAGCTTAACAAAGTTCATTGTTGGCAGGTGATCGCTATCGTTAGTAGCATGAATTGTCAGCTTCAGTGGCATCTTGTTATACTTTTGCTGCAAGTATGAGGATTTGTTTCTGGTTTGATTGAATATTCACCTCATCCTTTTTCTGTAAGAATCTTATTGGGTGTGACGATGTTGAGATCGATTGTAAACGCGGTATTTCTATTCGGGCTATTGATCAGTTCCGTTGCGAGCGCAGAGTTCATCAGTACGCCTATTCGTTGCGGGGAAGGCAGCAAGGCTTTGCACGGAACTCTTTTGGTGCCGGGACACAAAGAGCGACCACCGGTGATTCTTTTGATTTCTGGGTCGGGGCCAACCGATCGCGATGGAAATAGCGCCCAACTTCGAGGCAAGAACAATAGTTTAAAGATGTTGGCCGAAGAATTGGCGATTGCTGGTTTCGCTTCTGTGCGATTTGATAAAAGAGGAATCGCTGAAAGCGCAGCGGCTGCTCAGGCCGAGCAAGATTTGCGGTTTCAGACTTACGTCGATGATGTTGACGCGTGGATTAAATTGCTGCTTGCTGACAAGCGCTTTAGTAGTGTTTCTCTGATTGGCCATAGCGAAGGCTCCAGCATCGCGATGCTAGCTGCGCAAAGAAATACACAAGTCTCTGTATTGGTATCGATTGCCGGACCAGCGCAGTCCGCCTCCAAAATTTTGCGACAACAACTAAAGAATCGTTTGCCGCCTGACCTCGCCCACATTAATGAGACGATTTTAGCTAGCCTAGAAAAAGGTAAGTCATACCCTGAGGTTCCAGCGCCGTTGTTGGCGCTGTACCGTCCTAGTGTGCAAAATTATTTGATATCTTGGTTCCCTGTTGTACCAAGTGAAGTGATTGCGCAATTAACTATGCCAATTGCCCTTTTTCAAGGCGACCACGATATACAAGTTGCAGTGGCAGAAGCTGAGGCATTGAAGAAAGCCCAGAATAAAGCGCAATTATTTGTGATCCCTGGCATGAACCACATTCTCAAGAACGTTCCTCTCAACGATGCGCAACAAGTTGCGTCCTATAGCGATCCTGATTTACTTCTGGATCAAGAATTCTTGCGGCAATTGACGGCATTCCTAAAGGCGCATCTGGGCGTGAAGAAGGACTAGCGTTTCGAACGATGAAGTTGAAGTCAACTGCAATCATGATATTTACGCATCGTAAGGCAGTCGAATCATGAAGCAGGTTCCTTTGTTTAGTTCGGTCTCAAAACTGATCTTTCCGTGATGTTTATTGACAATTTTCTTCACGATATCGAGCCCTAGACCGCTTCCTTCGCCAACCGCTTTGGTCGTAAAGAAAACGTCAAAAATCTTGTCGCGTATTGCTTCCGGTATTCCCGGGCCCGTATCACCAATGGTCACCACCGCTTCATTCGCCTCTTTTTTGATGGTGATGGTAAGTGTTCCCTGATAATCCATGGCTTGCAAGGCGTTGTGAATTAAGTTGACCCACACTTGTACGAGTTCATCAGGCCAGCAGGCAATTTCAGGAATTTCTTCAAACTGACAAACCAGTTCGGTTCCTTTATTGATCTTGTTTTGATACAAGGTGAGTACCGTTTCCATACCTTCACGTAAGTTACTCATTTGCTTTTCGTTGCTAGTGCCAATGCGCGAGAAGGACTTGAATGCGAAAACAATTTTCGAAACTCGATCAACCGCAACCTGAATGTTTTGAGCACTATTGACGATGGCAGCGATTTCATTCGCCGCGTGCAAGATGCGATCACATTCCGCATGACGTAACAACGGTAGATAAGTCTCAACTTGGTCTTGTGCTCGCAGTTGTACCAGAATCGATGCTTTGCGTCTGACGTCCGTAATGCCAAGCGCCTCCAGTTTGCTACTCGTTTCACTTACGATCTTGCGTTCTTCACGGGTGTTGAGAATGACGTTGGTTGAATTGAGATCTCGGATGAGCTTCAGAAAAAGTTCTCGCAGATCTGCATCGAGTAGATACATCAAGCTGGAGAGGTCGGTCATTGCTGTATTGAGCGCATTCGAAATATTGTTGCCGCTCGACTTGATCGCTCCGATTGGGGTATTGATTTCATGTGCCACATTGGCTACCAATTGACCCAAGGACGCCATTTTTTCTTGCTGCGCTAATTGTCGTTGCGCATCGATCAAATGACGATGGGACTGCGAGTTTGCAACGGCGATAGCCACGTAGTTGACTAAGGCTCTCAAAAACTCCAATTGATCTTGTGGATAAGCGTATTCACGCGGGCTCTGTATCGTCATGCAACCGATGACTCGTTCTTCAACGAGCAGCGGCAGGTAAATGATGGATTGCATCGGTTCACCAGATTTCGCTGGTGCGATCTTGTCGAAGTATTTGAGTAGCTCAGCTTCTGTGTTGGTAATCAGTTCTTGCTTGTGCTCGACACACCATACAGCAGGCCGATCTTTTTCATCCATGGTGTAGCGGAACGGCTCTTGTCTGACGCCGCCTTCTATCATATAGCCGACTTCGATTGCATCGGTACTGGTGTCGAAGAAAGCAATCCCGAATACATGGGCATCAACGCGAGCGAAAACTTGTTCTTGAATACGTGCGAAGGCTTTCTCTGTGTCTAAAGTGGCGGTGAGTCCTTGGCCTACTTCTCCGAGTTTCATAATGTCAGCGGTGCGGCGGTCTACCAAATTTTGTAGTTGTCGTTTCTCTTTGCGTACGCGCTCAATACGTAACTTGTACATGCTGTACACACTACCGCCGATGATCAAAAGTACCAAAACGATGAACCATTTTGTTTGCCAAAAAGATGGAAGTATGATGATGGGAATGCTTAGCTCATTGGTGCTCCATTCACCTTGATTATTGCTTGCTTTGATCTGTAGGGTGTAGTCGCCCGGCCATAGATTGCTATAGCTGACATTGCGGTGCTCGGCATCAGTTTCTATCCATTCACTCTGGTAACCGAGTAAGCGATAGGCGTAGCGATTTTTTTGTGGCACCAAGTAGTCTAGTGACGAGAATTCGAATTCGAAGTGCCTTTGGTCGGGCCGCATCTTTAGGCCGTCTTTGATCTGAGCCAAGTTTTGATCGATGCCATCGGTTTTTAATTTAGTGATGACCACAGGAGGTTGGTAATCCCAGGCTTCAAATTTATCTGGCTTGATAATGGCCGCACCCTTTGTGCCACCATATATGAAGAGCCCATCACGGGTCTTACCGAAACTTCCTATCCATGCAGTGCCGATATCGATACCCATGGATTTTGAAAGTTCCATGAGCTTTTGTTGCTTGGGATCATAGATGTACCATTGGGTCCAAATTCTCCCTAAACTATCTTCGAGTAAATTCCCCCCGAGGTACAAGGCTGGTCGCCCGGTCTTTTCGCCAATATGCTCGAACTGTGCTCGATTTCCGTCCCATTTAATGAGCCGATCAAAGCCTTGTGAAGTGTCGACCCAGAGTTGGCCTGAACGATCAAATAACAAGCCATTGACATCGTCGTGACTCAAACTTTGAGGATCGTAATCGAGATGAGTAATTTGTTTGAGGTCGCCATTATTCGGATTGAGTACCCACAGGCCATGTTCGCTCGCCGCCCAGATATTGCCCTGCTTATCCTCAGCGATGGAAGTGACATATCCCGAATTTTGCAAATCTTTGTTTGTTGCAAAAGCATCGAATCGATCAGAGTCAGGTTTCCATCGCGCAAAACCTTGTGTGGTGCCAACCCACAACTCTTGTTTCCTGCTAACGTACAAGGTCGGCGTTTGATTGCTTGGTAGGCCGTGCACCACCGAGTACGTGATCCAGTCTTTCGCGCCCGGTTTCAAGCGCTTGAGACCAGATTGTCGGGTTCCTGCCCATAAATTACCGTCTGTCATCTCCGCCAGAGCGAGAACAGCGGGTGCCATTGAGGTTTCAGCCTGATTTGGGGTTGGTCTGTAGCCGCCAATAATGCCACGACGGCGATCAAAGATATCGATCCCGTTGCCTTCCGTACCCATTAAGATGCGCCCATCACTCGTTTCCAATACGCTTCTGACATTGGCGCGACTTAGCCCCGTCGAGTAAGTCGGGCTATGTCTCAACATGCGTATGGTGTCGTGACTAGGTAAATGTTTTTGTAAGCCATTGCCCCATGTCCCTATCCAAATAATGCCGGATTGATCTTTGAGCATGGAGCCGATCTGATCGAGCGCGAGGCTGCTAGGGATGGCGGGGTCGTTGCGCATCCGGTGCAGTATGCTGCCATCTTTTGCGCTAACAATGTAAATGCCGTAGCCATAGCGCGAGAGCCAGATTTCATCGCGATCGGCTTGTAGAATCCCATCGACCACGTTATCAGCGAGAACTGTGCCACTGACAGAGTCAAGGCCAATGCGATGGAGTCGATATGTTTTCGGCTCTATCCAAGCCGCCCCATTGCGTGTGAGCCCCAGCCAAATTTTGCCATCTGCGGCCTCAAAAATACTACTGATGCCATGACCAGCGAGTGAGTTAGGATCCTCGGGATCAGAGGCGATCATTTCAAAATAGCTATGATCTGATGAGAGTTTCTGTAGGCCGCTGAAAGTACCTATCCACAGTTGGTCTAGTTTGTCGACGTAAATACTTCGGATTTTCTGATTGGTGAGACTGTTTGCGTTGTCGGCTTGGGTCTGGAAGCGAATCAGGTTGCCACCATCCGGCGGCAAATACGCCAGCCCCATCACTTCCGCGGCAATCCAAAGTCCACCTTTTGAGTCGCCAGTCATGCCTATGATGCGACCGATTTTGGATTCGTCATCCAATTCAGGTGATAGATTGGCTTCCTTGAATTGTTTTAGTTTTGGGTTGAAGACTGCAATTCTTCCGCCATATCCTGCCACCCATAAGTTGCCGTCTTTGCTCGGCCAAAGCGCACGTACATAATCGTCCGGTAGTGAAAATTGGTCGCGATTGCTGTGCGTGAATTTTTCGAAGCGATAACCGTCGTAGCGCACCAACCCAGATTGGGTTCCAATCCAGATAAAACCTGCTTTGTCTTGAGTGAGTGCAGAGACAATGTTGATTGGCAGAGACTCATCGTTCCCGACTTTCTCGAAATAATGATGGGTGTACCAAAAGTCCTGATTGTAGGGGATGTTTGTTTTCTGGATTGAGCTTGGTTTGCGATCAGTTTCAGCTGCGTGCGCATCGAAGGCGACAGCATGTAATGTTGCCCCGATTAGACAACAAGCAATAGGGCGCAGTAAGCGCGAGAGATCACAGGCGAGGTGAGCGAAAAATGGCTGACACAGCATGCTTTATGATCTCCAGAAAAACGCGGGTGATGAGCTCGCTTAGACAGGGCTAGGGCTGCGATTCGGTAGAGAAGAAAGTTTCCCTATGACACTCTTGCATAGTATCACTATGCAAATTTTCTGCCATCTTGTTGTGGTTTTTTATCGATTTCGCTGAACAAAAAGGTATATTTTTGAACTTCTTTGCAAAAAACCATTCTCATAGGAAGAAAAGCAGTTTCTTAGTGCACTTTAAAGACAAGTTAGTAAGTGATCTGCTTGAGCTGAATCAGAAAAGCGTTGAAGTTCAAAAATTCCTCTTGCGCAACATCGGCACTTGGTGAATACTTTACTTGAGAGAAAGTATTGTAGCGTTTGCGTTAGGTTCAATTGTGATTCAAAAGGTCTAATGTCATTCCTAAGGGATGCAATTCATGAAAGATAGCGGCATCATACTTTGCGTCGATGACGACACCACCGTGCTGATTGCATTACGCACGTTGTTGGCTCACGCATTGGGCCCAGATCATGTAATTGAAATTGCTGAGAGTGGTGAAGAGGCGCTAGAAATTCTAGAAGATCTGAAAAGTAATGGCGATGCGATTAGCGTTGTCATTTCAGATTTCATTATGCCAGGCATGCGTGGCGATGAATTACTCATCGAGATTCATCAACGAAGCTCGCAGACCATGACTATCATGCTGACGGGACAAAGTGATTTTGAGGGTGTGAAAAAAGCCATCAATCACGCCAATCTGTATCGCTTTCTTGAGAAGCCATTTAATCACGACGACATTATTCTCACCGTGCGCTCGGCTTTACAAGCGTGCTCACATGAGCGTCAATTGACCGAGCAAAATGTGCAATTGCGCAGTTTAAATGCTGAGCTTGAAGTGATGCTCAAGAAAGTGCAAGAGTCAGAGAAATTTTTGGAAGAACGCGTCGCGCTTCGAACACGCGAACTTGATGAAAAAAATCGTGCTTTACAGGATGCCTTGCGTACACTCGAAGACGTTGAGCGTATCTCGCGCCACGATCTTAAAACACCACTGGTAAGTATTGCCGCGGCTCCCACCTTATTGCGTGCGGGTAGAAGTCTGAGTAAACACGAAGAAGATATTTTGAGCATGATAGAGAGTGCGACGAATCGCGCACTGAGCATGGTCAATTTGTCGCTCGATTTATTCAGAATGGAAAGCGGCAGCTATGTATTTCGGCCTGCTTGCGTCGATCTGACGAATATTGTGTCGGCAGTCGCGCTAGGCTTATCGGCACACGCGCAATCAAAGTCCGTCAGCATTCATATTCCTGACGATGAGCCACATGTGTATGCCGAAGCCGATGATTCTTTGTGCTATTCGATTATCGGCAATCTTTTAAAGAATGCAGTCGAGGCGGCACCAGAGCATTCAACGGTGATGGTGACCTTGATCGATGGCCCCGAAGTTTTGCTAGCGATTCACAATCAAGGCGCGGTGCCCGTGGCTTTGCGCGAGACCTTCTTCGATAAATATGCGACCTCCGGCAAAATTGGCGGTACTGGTCTGGGCACCTATTCATCACATCTTTTGGCCAAAGTTCAACGTGGTAGTCTTCATATGCAAACGTCTGATGAAGATGGTACGACCTTGAGTTTGCGTCTCCATCGCAGTCATCATTTTCCATCTGCTAGCCATAAACAAGAACAAGCAAAACGTATCGCAACGCCTCTTAATTCTGCTGAGCCAATGTCTGTCCTGTTGGTCGATGACGATGATTTCAATCATATGGTGATGAGCGATAATTTCCGCGCACCTTTGTATTCGCTCGATTGCGCAATCAATGGCAGGATGGCGGTCGAAAGGGCGATGGCATTACATCCGGACTTGATCATCATGGATATAGAAATGCCGGTGATGGGCGGGATTGAAGCGATGCACGGTATTCGTGATTATCAAACCAAGCAAGGTCAACGTCCCAGCTTTATTGTGGCATATTCTGGTCATGACGATGAGAAGAGCCGTGCAAACTATATCGCCCAAGGTTTTGATGCCTGTCTGAACAAACCTTGCACACAAGACGAGTTATTTGACATCCTCGAACAAGCGCGTGCCCAAGTGTGCGTCGCCTAAGTTACCCGTTCACCTCATAAAGCTTTTACAATACTCGCATCCTCCTTTTTTGCTTTGGGTATGCGTTTTTTGGCTTCATTACCTTCCTTTGGTCTAACAGTTATACATTGGTTGCGTGCTCACCCATGGCGTGGTGCTTGCGCCATACTTTTGAGCATGCTGTTATTGCTCGATCAAATGTTCCCGCCGCCCATCCCCAAAGACCTCCCCGGCATGGTCGTTGTCGCCCGAGATGGCACACCCTTGCGTGGGTGGCCTGACGGTGATGGTGTGTGGCGCTATCCAGTGACGCCAGATCAAGTCTCACCCAAATATCTTGATGCATTGATGACGTATGAGGATCGTTGGTTTGAGTGGCATCCCGGGGTTAATCCAGTCGCCTTAGCACGGGCCGCATGGCAATGGGGCGCGCATGGCCATATCGTCTCCGGTGGTTCGACCTTAACTATGCAAGTGGCGCGGGCTATTGAGCCGGTACCGCGGACAATGCGTGGCAAATTACGTCAAATTGCCCGCGCCATTCAGTTGGAAATGCGACTCTCTAAAAAAGAAATCTTAACGCTGTATTTGAATCATGCGCCTATGGGCGGCATTGTCGAAGGCGTGGAGATGGCCAGTCGTAGCTATTTGGGGAAGAGTGCGCAAACCTTGTCGTCCGCCGAAGCTGCTCTATTAGTGGTGCTACCACAAGCCCCATCGCGTTTGAGGCCTGATCGTCATCCTGAGTTAGCGCAACAATCGCGCGATAAAGTGTTGCGTCGTATGGCCGAACTGAAGCACTGGACGCAGGCTGAAGTTGATGATGCTTTGATTGAAAAAGTCGGTGCTAATCCACCACGTGTGAGTTGGCTCGCACCCTTGGCAGCGGAACGCCTACATCAAGCGGCACGTGCTGAAGCTAGACAACGCACAAAGAAGAGTAGCGGTTCCACCATTGGCATCGTTCGCTCGACATTAGATCGCGAGATCCAAACCACGCTAGAAAGAATGCTGGCTGACAAAGTCAATCAATTACCGCGCTTTGTCTCGATGGCGGCCTTGGTGGTTGATAGCAAAACCATGGAAGTCTTGGGTTATGCGGGTTCTGCTGATTTTTCTGACCCTCGTCGCTTCAGTCATGTCGACATGGTGCGCGGCATACGTTCGCCGGGTTCTACACTCAAACCATTTTTGTACGCGATGGCTTTGGATGACGGCATCGTTCATTCTGAAAGTCTCATGGCAGATACGCCGCAATCATTTGGCGGCTACGATCCAGGAAACTTCCAAGCGAATTTTTCTGGGCCGGTGAGCGTGTCAGAAGCGTTGCAACGGTCCTTAAATGTGCCTGCGGTCGATCTTTTGGAACGCATTGGCCCTACTCGTTTTACTGCGCGCTTGTCGAGTGCGGGTTTACGTTTGCGCTTGCCGAAAGACGCTTCACCGAATTTGAGTGTGATCTTAGGTGGTGCAGGAACGAGTTTAGAGGAATTGGTGGGCGCTTATCGCTCCTTGGCGATGAAGGGGATGGCCGGTGTGCCCCGCATTACGCCTGATGCGCCCTTAAAAGAGTCACGCATGATGAGCGAAGGCGCTGCCTTCATCATTCGCAATATTCTCGAAGCTGGGGGACATCCCGATCAGCCCTTTGTGGAAGGAGATGCCAGTGGCGTTCGCCTAGCGTGGAAAACCGGCACTAGCTATGGCTTTCGTGATGCGTGGGCAGTTGGCGTTAGTGGCCGATACACAATGGGGGTGTGGATAGGTCGCCCCGATGGTACGCCGAATCCTGGCTTCTTCGGCGCCAATATCGCAGCGCCCTTGTTGCACCAAATTGCGTATGCGATGCCTCGCGGCGAGAATCTCGCCCGCGAGATGCCTAAAGACGTAACTAGTGCACAAATTTGCTGGCCGCTCGGTGTCGCAGCGAGTCTGACCAAGCCCGAACATTGTCACGTCAAGCGTACAGCTTGGGTATTGCGAGACACTATCCCACCGACTTTGCCTGATCGCTTACGTGCGCGCAGTTTAGTCGAAACGATTTGGATGAACCCGACGACGCAATTGCGCACCATGCCCAATTGCGACGCCAAGGCCGAACAACGTGAAGTGGCGCGATGGCCTGCTTTGTTAGAGGCCTGGTTAACGCCGGCACGTAAGCAAGAACTTGGTTTGCTGGCGTGGTCGCCCGATTGTCCTCAGGTGAGTAGCGTCGGCAGTATTCGCTTGATGGGCGTGAAGAGCGGTAGTCGACTGCGACCTGCTCCTGGTCAACACAGTGTGAATGTGAGTGTGGATGCCGTTGGTGGTACCGGGCAGCACTATTGGCTATTAGATGGTAAACAAAGCGCCGCTGGAGTGAAGAAACGTCAAACCATCCATATTCTTGATGCTGGATCGCACAGCATTACCGTCATTGACGCTGCAGGGCATGTGGACAGCGTGTCGTTTACCGTCGATAGGAAGTAATTACGCTGCTTGTTGCAACTGATATTTATGCGTGAGCAGTTCGAGGTAAGTGGTCTGCAATTTGAGCGAAAAACCTGCGGCGAAGGAATTCATGAACCCATGCTTTGCCTGCTTGGCGATTTCAGTGTGATGTCCTAGGCGAGCTAACTGTTCCGCCAATCTTGTAGACTCATATGCCACTTCATGTTCCGCGAAAATGAAGTGTGTCGCACACGCACTCACCACATCCAGATGATGACGCACACGCGAAGCATAGAACAGCGTCGCTGATTGTGTTTGTATCGCTTTCGCTGCAGATTTCATCCACCAAGCACTGCCGCCCACACCAAATCCTAAGAAATGTTGCACCTCGTTTTGTGTCAAATATGTGTGAATTTTCTCAGCATAGGCGGCGACACCGCCCGCAGCAAGAAAGCGTTCGTAGGCTTGTTGTTCCGTCTTAAAGGATTGTGCACCTTCATAAGGGCTAATTACACAGCTTGGTATAGCGAGTTGGCGACAGAGGCTTGCGGTGGCAGGGGTTTCGCCAAAGACATCGGTGGCGAGTAAGAGAACAGCTGTAGACATGAACAACGATGCGGATCAAGCAAAAATCAAAAGAGGGCGCAGAGTAAAGCAGATCAAACGAATTTGCAAGTAGATCGCATACTCCTTTCGTTTCGAGCTGTCTTGGTTAAATTTTTGCCGAATTGCCGTTGCCGCTTATTTTGCAATTCTTATACTACTCATACGACCAGGCGAGAAAGCAATCGTCACTGATTGTTCGATTCCCCTAGCTACTAAAAAGAAGAAGCAGCAGGGTGAGAATCACTCGAAGATTGGTCGTTAACTAAATGGAGCGGAATATGAATGGAATGGAGCAAATAGGCGATGTGCCTTGGTCTTACGCATGGATTGTGGTGTTAGTCGTGTTGATCGCCTTGTGGCGTCGTGTCTTATGGTTTTTCGGGGTGATTATCATCCCCGATAATATGATAGGTTTGGTGACTAAGAAATTTGTTTTGTGGGGCGAGCATAAAGATCTGCCACCTGGCAAGATCGTGGCATTGAATGGCGAAGCGGGTGATCAAGTCGATACACTGGCATCTGGTGTGCATTACGCTTTGTGGCCTTGGCAGTATTCGGTAGTCAATGCGCCTTTGACGATTATTCCTGAGAATTTCATCGGTGTAGTCGAATCTCGTGATGGTGAACCGCTCAATGACGGTGACATTATCGGTAAGCATGTGGATTGCGATATGTATCAAGATGCGCGTTCTTTCTTGACTGGTGGCGGTCAACGTGGCCCGCAAGGTTTGGTCATGCCGGAAGGTTCTTATCGTATCAACACCTTATTGTTTCGCGTCAGTCAAGAACCAGTGACAACCATAGAAAAGAATCAAATCGGGATTGTTGAAGCGCATGGTGGTTCACCGATTCCGAATGGCCGTGTGTTAGCACGCCATGTCGATTCCAACACTTTCCAAGATGCGCAGGCCTTCTTGGATGGCGGTGGCGAACGTGGTCCGCAAATTTCTGTTATCCCTAACGGTCATTATCGTATCAATCCACGCCTCTTCAGTGTGAAGGCGGTGAACGTGATTGACGTACCTGACAATATGGTCGGCGTAGTCACCACGCGTGAAGGTGCACCTCTGAACACCGGTGAAATCGCGGGTAAAGAAATCGCGAATCACAATATGTTCCAGAACGGTCAAGCCTTCATTGATGCAGGTGGTTTCAAGGGTTTGCAAGAACAAGTGATTCTGGCGGGGCGTTATTTCATTAATCCGATGTTCGCCACAGTTGAAATCGTGGAAATGACGAAAGTACCTATTGCGAATGCGGGTGTGGTGATTGCTTATGTCGGCGATGAAGGTGAAGACGTCACTGGAGACAATTTTAAACACGGCAATCTCGTCAGAAAAAGTCAAAAAGGTGTATGGGTAGAACCACTCGATCCAGGCAAATATCCGATCAATCCCTACACCCATAAAGTCGAATGTGTACCGACCGCAAACGTGGTCTTGAACTGGGCAACCGGCAAAACGGAAGCGCATAATCTTGATAAGAATTTGTCGACGATTACGGTACGTAGTTCAGATGGTTTCACCTTTAACTTAGACGTCTCACAGATTATTCATATTCCACGCACTGATGCACCGAAAGTGATCGCGCGTTTCGGTAATGTGGCGAATTTAGTGACGCAAGTGTTGGAACCGACGATCGGTAACTATTTCCGAAATACAGCACAAGGTTCAGACGTGATCGACTTCTTGAAAGGACGCGCACAACGCCAATCCGATGCGAAGAATCGTATTGCGGAAGCTCTGCGTGAATACAATGTCGTGGCGGTCGATACGCTAATTGGTGACATCTCACCACCAGAAGCCTTGATGAAAACCCTGACCGATAGAAAAATCGCAGAACAAGAGCAAGTGACGTTCAAGACGCAGCAATTGGCTCAAGTCGCTCGTAAAGAATTAGCGCAAGCGCAAGCGATAGCAGATACGCAATCGAAAGTGGTGGCGGCAGAGCGTGAAGTAGAAATCTCACAATTCTCTGCCAGTGCGATGGTGAAAAAGGCCGAAGGTGATAAGAATGCGCGGGTCTTGAATGCAGAAGGTGATGCTCGTTCGAAAATCGTCAATGCGGAAGCGGATGCACAGGTCTTTAGTGTGGTCGGTAAGGCCAAAGCGGAAAATACCTTGGCAGTCGGTACCGCCGAAGCTGAAGTCATTCAGCGTAAAACGGAAGCGGTTGGACAAAGTAACTATGCCTTGATCGAAGTGGGACGTGCTTTGGCTGAAGCGAAGATTCCTTTGGTACCGCAGATTGTGGCCGGTGGATCGAATGGCGATGGCGCGGGTTCTTTGGTGAATGTGTTGTTAGCAAACTTAGTCAGCAAGAACCTCTTAGCGCCTGAGGAATTGGCTGCAGTGAAAGCGGTGGCAAGCGAAGCGAAGTAATCTTTAGAAACAATTTTTAGAAATAATCATGAGAAGTGATTGTTAAGCAAACCTCTCGCGAGAACTCCCGGTTTGTAGGCGTCTGCGCCTGCAACCGGGAGTTTTTTCTTCACGCGTCGGTATCAATTCATCACGCCAAACGAGATTTGGTGCCCTAATTCAAGGATCTTGTCGCACACCCCAAGATTTGTGCTCTCGCTTTTGATTTAATGACTCCATGTTGT
This sequence comes from Oxalobacteraceae bacterium, assembly GCA_947464955.1. Lineage (GTDB taxonomy): Bacteria > Pseudomonadota > Gammaproteobacteria > Burkholderiales > Burkholderiaceae_D > Undibacterium. Next base: position 17,179 of record CANHZI010000006.1, on the reverse strand, counting down.
TTGAATAGGAGACAGTATCATGCGTAAGAATCATAGAAAAACGAGTCTGTTAATCGTATTGGCTGCACTGACCTTGTACTTAGGATTTTTCTCCTACGTCGCGCACGCCCAGACGAACACCGGCGAGCAAGCGAAGAGTTTGGTGGAGCAGCATGTGAAAGCCCAACTGGCGTTTGATGTGGATGCCCTCAATCAGCTCACCCATAGCCGTTATTTTGAAGTCTCACCGGCGGGTGAATTTGATGCAAAAGAGAAGATGCTTAGCTTCTATGCAAAAAAAGGAAACGGTCCGGTGCCAGAGCTGCAAACCACTGACTGGCAAGTCCGTGAGTTGCTGACCACGACCATCATCTCAACACGCTTAAATTACAAGATGCAGCTTGGCGAACAAAGCAGGCAATTCGCAATGCGTGCCACTTATGTTTTATGCCAAGAAGATGCGAAAGTGAAAATTTGCTCGGCCCAATACACGCCTATACGTGAACGCTGAGGTGTCAAGAGGCCGAAGCAAAACTGATGAAAATCAGGGAGGCAAGCGCTTCCCTGTTGGTAGTTATGCTTTTCGCAGTTTGGTGAAGCCTTCGGGTTCCCATTGACGCATAGCCATTAAGAGTGCTGTGCCGTGGCGTTTCTTCAAAGGTGAATTGAGACTTTCGGCATGCAATTCCGCGAAGCGTCGTTTCAATTGACGGATCTCTGCTTGCAATTTGAGAATGGCGCCTTCAGTTAGCATGCCATGCGTGAAGCTAAAGGTTTCGCCTTCATGATGAAAGCGCGCATTGAGAAAGTCAAACATGCCTACTTCGCGGAAATAGGCGCGAATCGGACCGTTCGGCAACCAGTCGAAGTCGCGGCTGATATTCAATCGAATACGATTACCTGGCAGTAGCGTAATCAATCTGAGCTGGTCGAGTTTAAGTAACATTTTCAAACAGCTGGCTTCACTGAGTTTGTAGTGCTCCAGAATCTCAGCCATGCTCCATTGATTGATGGCGCAAACAGCGACCACTAAAAGCTCGCTGTCCGAGATTAATTCTTTTTCTTGCTCCAGCGTCAGTGTCTTTAACTTCGCATTGCTGAGACTGGCTTCTTGTGTCAGTTCGGCTAAGCTAAAGCCGAGGAAATGGCTGAGTTGCACCAAGCGTTCCAAACTAATCGGCGCATCACTGCTATGGCTGAACATACGCTTAATACTTGCTTCTGATAGATCCAAGGCCTCAGCGACATCGCGGTAGGTTTTCGCTTGTTGCTTAAGCTGGTACTTGATGGTGTTCATTAACTGCGTAATTTCAGTCATAGCGTTTGGGGCCTGTTTTATACCTATTTGGTAGTGTAGTTTAAGTTTGTGATACTTTTTAACTCAATTCCGTCAACTATGTCAAATTAAGTTTATTTTTGTGGTTTGCTAGGGCACACTCGCGCTTCGTTTGAAGAGAGGGGGATCAATGCAAAAGTACCTGAAGTTTTTACCATTCGTTTTACTCGGTTTGATTACACTGGCATTTGCTGTACATGGTGCGATACCGCAGCTCGACCACTATCATGAATTCGCCGATCAAAGCCAGTTATTTGGTTTGATGCATGCGAGTGATGTCTTGTCGAACTTGGCATTTTTGTGGGTCGGACTTTGGGCTGTATCGCGCATGCTACACATGGCTGAAAGCAGGGATTTGAAAACTAGGCTTGAAGTACCTGCGCTAGTTGTTTTTGTTCTGAGCATCGTGGCGACAGCATGGTGCTCGTCCTACTATCACTTAGCACCCGATAACGCGCGCTTGTTTTGGGATCGCCTGCCTATTGCTGTTGCCTGTGCGTCATTGCTCGCTTTGGTACGGGCACAGTGCTTTGGGACAAAGAACTCAAGTCGCCTTGAGCTTCTCGCCTTTTGTGGTTTTGCGGTTTTTTCTGTGATCTGGTGGCAAGCAACGGAAGACCTTCGACCGTATTTACTGCTTCAAATCATGGCCGTTCTTTTGCCACCTATATGGCAAAGTATTTATCAACGACCGGTGGCTGAGCGCATGTCGTTTGCCGCGGCAATCGTCTGTTATGTTGTGGCGAAGTTGTGTGAGACTGCAGATGCGACGATCTTGAACATGACGGGTGTAATCAGTGGCCATACATTGAAGCATCTACTTGCTGCCCTCGCTGCCTACTTTATTTTGCGTCCTTTGCTGACGCAGGCGGAGTCGGTAGCGCCAAGCTGAGCCATTCGTTCATGGCTTTATCTGCCACGGCCTTCATTTTTTCTCCAACGAAGATTTGCGGCTCTGAGGGAATGAGTTTTTCGGCCGTTTCACGTTCAGAAATGCGCTTGCGAGCCGAGTCGAAATTTGCTTTCACCGATAATCTGGGATCAAAAGCTTCACCGAAATATTCTTCGACAAAGAAAGTATTGTTCGAAAGCGGTTGGCAGCCATAGGAGGTTTTTTCTTTGGCAGCGGCCGTCAAAATAATGCGCGTTGGTTTTTCCAGCGCAGGGATTAAGGAACCGGAGTGACACGCAGAGATAATGATGAGCGTCGGTAAATCTTTGACTTGTTCGAGTGTGCTTGCCAGCTGGCTTGCTTGAATGTCCGCATATCGTTGATTACCAATTTCAGTTGCGAGAAATGGGACATTCCCGTGCGCTGACAAAAACAAGACGAGGACATCATTCTCACGTTTATGCTTACCGATGTTCTTGACTACCTCATTGAGGTTACCAAAATGGGCAAAAGGTCTATCCAAAGTTTTCGCTTGAGGATGGTTATCCATCACAAAGCTAAGGCGAGAGGCATTGATTTGCGAAATACGTCTCTGCACCAAGTCGACATCGCCACGAAAGGCTTTCGACCCCGAATCAAGACCAAGTCCTGCATACCACAGGCGTCCTTGGTCAATTTGTTTTGCACGTTCTAGATTTTGTGTCAGTTGTTGGTTGAAGAGTTGCTTTGATTGTGCATTCGCTTCAGGGTGTTCTGGCGTGAGTGCTTTTGCTAATGGAATTTGATCGGCAGCAAAAAGTTGTGAATGGGGTAGGCAAACGGTAAGCGCTGCGCACAACAGTAAGGAGATGATTTTCATTGATACGTGCTTCTTGATGTCAAAAATATAATTGCTACTGTAACCGCAATTGAATTCTGGTGTCAAATTCGCACTGTTAAAGCGTGAGGTGAGAGTGTCTATTTATTTCGCTTGGCCTTGGGTGAGAAGTGCGTTTGGCGAGGCAATTTGGTGATGGACTATTGGTTAAGAGCAAAATCGTAGTACTTTTCAGTACCTTATTGTTTGGTTTTCGCTACTTCCCAGATAGTTAAAGTAGATATCGCGAGCTGTGATTTAATTGCTGATCCTTTATTTTCTGGGGCGCAAAGCATGCCACATTATCGTGTTAATCCTCTGCTAGATTTGGCATCCAAGCCTGAGCTTATTGATGCCGATTTTGCCCGAAAGATCGCGTCTACTCAGAAGTTGCGAACTAAGGCTACTCAAGCCGATCAACCCGCTGTCGGTCTTTGGGTTGGTGCAGCATTAGCTGCTACGACCTTACTATTTATTGTCGCGGCCTATTCGTAATCATCACGCCGGTAATCACCAATAGACCACCCACCACCATCGAAATGAGGATAGGTTCGCCGAGCATCAATGCGCTTAGACCTACTCCAAACACGGGCACTAGATTATTAAAGACCGCTGTTCGCGCTGGGCCTATCGCCTTTACGCCTTCGTAATACCAGACAAAACCAATCACGGTGCCGAAGATACCTAAGAAGCCTATTGATGTCAGCACTTGCCATGAGAGTCTGGATGGATCGAGTTGCGGCAACTGCATGACAGCGCCCATGGAGAGCAATAACAAGCCCCAAAGAGAGGCATAGGTGGTCGCAGCGATAGGGCTTAGACCTTGCAAAGCGTGTTTGCCGAGGATGGTGTAGGTTGTCCATGAACCCACTGCGGCCAACATAAATAGCTCACCACTCCCCATGGTTGCTGAAATATCGTGGACCACTTGATACAAGTCACCGCGTGTCAATACGATGGCCGCTCCGAAGAAAGCAATGGCGATACCAAACCATTTCATCAAACCTAAGCGTTCACGAAATAACACCGCCATGGAAAGCGCTGTGACGATGGGACTTAAGGACACAAACAAGGCACTACGGCCTGCTGGCATACGTTGCAATGCTGCGAGAAAACAGAGGTTGTATAAGAAGATACCGGTCGCCCCAAGACCAAACGTAGCATGGATTTGTTGACGAGATAATTTAGGCAAACCACCTTCGACTTTCCAGGCGAGCAGCAATAGAAACACGCAAGCGACAAGGAAGCGACCAGCTGCAGCAATCATGTGCGGCACTTCTGTCGAAACAATACGTCCAGCAATAAAAGTACCGCCCCAGAAAAGAGCGACACACACTAATTTGAGATAGACCGAAAGCGGAGGGGTTTGCATAGCCTGCGTGAGGACCTGAGATGAGTAATTAGCGAGCCAGCGCGACAAAGCGATACACATCGTCGCTACCGAGTTCACGTTTGAGCTTGCCTTCCAACCATAGGTAATGGCAGTGCGCCAATGCTTCGCCCAAAGCGAAGGTTAATTGATGCGCGTCTAAGGGACGCTTAAACATCATCGGCACAATATCATTAGCCGATTGTGGCGTGCTACAGGCCTGCTGTACTTCGTTTAAACGCTCGCTATGGTGTTGCTGGAGTTGTCGAATTCGCGTGTGAATGCCGGTGAAGGGTTTGCCATGGGATGGCAGTACCAAAACCTGCTCAGGTAAGTCGGCATATTTTTTTAGGGATTCCAAATACTGCAAGACCGGATTGGCTTCAGGCTCAGCCGCGAACACCGAGACATTGGTTGAAATTCGCGGCAAGACCATATCGCCCGAGATCAAACAGTTCAAGGCCGCGCAATGTAAAGAAACATGCTCTGGTGAATGACCAAAGCCAGTGATGATGCGCCATTCGTGGTCGCCAATTTTCAGTGTTTGGCCGTCTTGCAGTCGGTGATAGGAAGTCGGTACAGTCGGCACTAAGCGCGTGTAATAGGTTTTGCGCTCTTGAATTTTCTCCTGCATTTCTGCCGTTACTAAACCATGCTTGCGGAAATGCGGGAACATCGCCGAACCATCAACACCGGGTAAGCCTGCAGACATCATTCGGGCAAACGCATATTCACCGGTACTCATGAATAGCGGCGCTTTCCAACGCGAACATAGCCAATCAGCGAGACCAACATGATCTGGATGGCAGTGAGTCGCAATGACGCGCACGATCGGTAAGCCACGTAAATGACTGCCAAATAAAACTTCCCAAGCATCGCGTGTGGCATCGCTATTGATGCCGCAGTCGACGACCGTCCAACCATGCACTGGCCCTAGATCTGTCTGATAGTCATCTTCAATCATCCACAAATTGATATGGTTGAGCGCAAAAGGTAGCCCCATGCGTATCCACAAAATACCTGGCGCAATTTCTATGGTTTGCCCTGCTTCAGGGATGCGGTCTTGTAAGGGGTAATGTAATTCTTGTTCTAAGTGATTCATTGTTGTTTCTTTGCGCTGACCATGAAGCTTCATGGGTTCTATATTCTTTGGCAACACTTTATCGCTCGTTTGAACTATTGCTCAATCACAATGTAAATGTTGTTGTAAATTGACGTTTACGTTAACTGCGTTTCAGGTAAGATTCTAAATTCAAAACCGATCTGAAAATCAGTTTTCGCCTCCGTTTGACCAAAAAAACTTTAATAATGGCAACTTATACAATTACCGAATTAGCAAAAGAATTCGACATTACCCCGCGTGCGATCCGCTTTTATGAGGACCAAGGTCTCATTAGTCCAAAGCGGGAAGGCCCTAGTGGACGCAACCGTGTGTACTCGGCACGTGAGCGCACACATCTCAAATTAACCTTACGTGGTAAGCGTTTGGGTTTGAGCCTGTCGGATATCAAGCACCTAGTGACGATGTATGACTCGCCCAAAGACACGGAAGTTCAATTGCAAAGTTTTCTAGAAGTCTTGGCCAAGCACCGTGCGTCTTTGGAGCAACAAAGGGAAGACATCGAAGTGATGTTGGCTGAAATCAAAGCGCATGAGGACGAAAGTCAACGCTTGCTGGAGATTGCTAAAACGGCAAAATAATTGTTGAGGGAAGACGCGAATTGACGTTTACGTTAACGTCAATTCAAAGTATCATTTTCCTCATTCGATAGCCATGTAAATAAGCGCACGACTATCTCAGGAATTAGTAGTGAAAACGGCGACTGTGAAGCAGACGCTGGGCATATAATCAAAGGCTGACCAAAATAGCCGTGTCATGTGCCCAAATTGTATAGATCGATTCACCCCCATTTTATCGAGGAAACTATGTTGCACTTACCAGGTTTAACGTTTGATCACGGCGAAGACATTGCCGCTTTGCGCGAAGCAGTTCAACAATTTGCAGCTGCTGAAATCGCACCGCTCGCAGCGGAAATGGATAAGACTGATCAATTCCCTATGCACCTGTGGAAGAAAATGGGTGAAATGGGCTTGCTCGGCATGACGGTGTCTGAAGAATACGGTGGTGCCGACATGGGTTACCTGGCACACATTATCGCCATGGAAGAAATCTCTCGCGCTTCCGCGTCCGTTGGTTTGTCTTACGGCGCGCATTCCAATCTGTGCGTGAACCAAATCAATCGCAACGGCAATGCCGAACAAAAAGCGAAATACTTGCCGAAATTGATTTCCGGTGAACACGTGGGTGCCTTGGCGATGTCTGAGCCTAACGCTGGTTCCGACGTTGTGAGCATGAAATTGCGCGCTGATTTGAAAGGTGATCGCTACGTCTTGAACGGTAACAAAATGTGGATCACTAATGGCCCAGATGCCGATACTTTAGTGGTCTATGCGAAAACAGATTTGGAAGCAGGCCCACGCGGCATGACGGCTTTCATTATCGAAAAAGGCTATAAAGGTTTCAGCATCGCGCAAAAACTCGACAAGCTCGGTATGCGCGGCTCACATACAGGCGAGTTGGTTTTTCAAGATTGCGAAGTACCAGTGGAGAACGTACTCGGTGGTGTTGGCAAAGGCGTTAATGTCTTGATGTCTGGTTTGGACTTCGAACGTGCAGTTTTGTCTGGCGGCCCATTGGGCATTATGCAAGCGTGTATGGACGTCGTCGTTCCTTACATCCACGAACGCAAACAATTTGGTCAAGCCATCGGTGAATTCCAACTGATGCAAGGCAAGATTGCTGATATGTATTCCACCATGATGGCATGTAAGGCTTATGTCTATGCAGTGGGTGAAGCTTGTGTACGCGCGAAAACACCAGAAGCAACACGTGCTTTGCGTAAAGACGCAGCCGGCGCGATTTTGTACTCCGCTGAAAAAGCAACGTGGATGGCCGGTGAAGCGATCCAAACTTTGGGTGGCAATGGCTACATCAACGAATACTCAGTAGGTCGTTTGTGGCGTGATGCGAAGTTGTATGAGATTGGTGCGGGTACGAGTGAGATTCGTCGGATGCTGATAGGACGGGAGCTTTTCGCCGAAACACTTTAATGACGCATTGATAAATCCGATTCTGGGGTGCATTTCGGCGTTGCCGGTCCTCGCAATATTGACATATTGCTGCGGGCGGCGCCTTAAACTGCCTCCCCATAATCGAATTTCTCAACGGTCATTGGTTCGTAGTACGCAATTCTGAAAATCGTTGAACTCGGTTCCTTGCGAGTTTGTGTTGAGAGGTTTTGAAACGGTTGACGCTTATGCCCCAAATCGCCTTTCCTAAATTGTTGTCTTCGCAAATTGCATTTGACATTGCAAGGACCATACTCGACGGTTTTGATAAGCATTACCGTTTGTTTCGAGCGACGACGCAAATGGCGAAGCAGCGCTTCGAACGTGGCGATTGGAAAGCAGCGCAAGAAGATGCGCGTGAGCGGATAGCTTACTATGACAAGCGTGCCAAAGAATGCGTACAGATTCTGGAAGATGAGTACGATAGCGACGATCTGACCGATGAAGTTTGGCGTGAAGTGAAGCTACATTACATGGGTTTGCTGATCGATCATTTGCGCCCCGAGTTAGCGGAAACTTTTTTCAATACGGTCTGTACGAAACTCTTACATCGCACGTATTTTCACAACGACTTCATTTTCGTGCGTCCCGCCACAGCGACTGACTACATCGAGCGCGAAGATACGCCAGCGACTTACCGCGTTTATTATCCAGCTGCCGATGGCTTGAGCTTTAGCTTAAAACGCATCGTCACTAACTTCCAATTGCAAACACCATTTGCGCATCTCGATGCCGACTTAGCGAAAGTAGAAGCGCGGCTGCTCGAACAATTTGGTGATATGCGTTTCGAACCGAATCATCAGTTCCAAGTACTGGCAAGTTTATTCTTCCGCAATAAGGCTGCCTACATCATCGGTAAGAGTATAAACGGCAATCAAGAAATGCCGTTTGTGATTCCTATCATTCACAATAAAAATCGTGAATTGATTCTGGACACAGTGCTGTTTGATAACATGCACATTACCGTCTTGTTCTCATTTACACGCGCTTACTTCATGGTCGATATGGATGTCCCTTCGGCCTATGTGCAGTTCATTCGAAGCATTTTGCCGCGCAAACCGCGCAGTGAAATTTACACGATGTTGGGTTTGCAAAAGCACGGCAAGAATTTGTTTTACCGTGACTTCCTGCATCACCTCAAATATTCATCAGACATGATCGAAGCTGCGCCTGGTATTCGCGGTCTCGTGATGTTGGTGTTTGCCTTGCCCTCGTTCCCTTATGTCTTCAAGTTGATCAAAGATAGCTTTCCGCCGCCGAAAGAAACCACTAAGGCCTTGATTAAAGAGAAGTATCAACTAGTTAAAAACCATGATCGCGTAGGGCGCTTGGCCGATACTTTAGAGTATTCCGATGTGGCGTTTCCGCGCGCTCGCTTCTCCGAAGATCTGTTGGCGGAAATCCGTCGTTATGCGCCATCGATTTTGGAAGTCAGTGATGATGAAGTCATTATCAAACATTTGTACATTGAACGCCGCATGACGCCTTTGAATATTTGGCTAACAGAAGCTGAACAAAAAGGCGATGACGCGGCGATGGAGCATGCGATTGTCGAGTACGGCAATGCGATTAAGGAATTAGTCGGAGCAAATATTTTCCCTGGCGATATGTTGTACAAGAATTTTGGTGTGACACGCCATAAGCGTGTGGTGTTCTATGACTACGATGAAATCGAAACCATCGTCGACTGCAATTTCAGGAATATCCCACAGCCACGCAATGAAGAAGATGAAATGTCGGCAGAGCCTTGGTATCCGATTGCCAAGAACGATGTATTCCCAGAACAGTTCGGCACCTTCTTGCTTGGAAATGCCAAGGTCAAACAGTATTTTATGAAACATCACGCTGATTTGCTGACGGCGAAATATTGGCAAGAGCGTAAAGATCGCATTGTGAAGGGGAAGGTGGATGATGTGTTTCCTTATCCCCAATCTATTCGATTTGGGGGAGGCTAACGAAATCACGCCCCAGCGTTGTTGTGCCGTCTCGCCGTGCATGTGCACTGTCTTCGACGGCACGCCTAGCTGGGACGCGATTGCGTCAGCCTCTTGAGGTTGAGGGAGCTTAAAGAAAGTATGCCCCAGCGTTGTTGTGCCGTCTCGCCGTGCATGCGCACTGTCTTCGACGACACGCCTAGCTGGGACGCGATAGGGTTAGCCTCTCGAGTATTTGAAAAAGTTTTGTTGGGCGGGTGAAACCCGCGCTGAAAAGTAAAAATTCTGTTCTGTATCGAAGTAGTTAAAAAAATTTTTAAAAAGTAGTTACCAATAAATCCGGAGAAAACCATGAATGATCCTATCGTAATCGTCGGCGCTGCTCGTACACCTATGGGTGCGTTTCAAAGTGATTTCGCTTCTTTGACAGCGAGCCAACTCGGTGCTGTGGCGATTAAGGCTGCGGTTGAACGTGCTGGTGTTAAACCAGAATTGATTGAAGAAGTCTTGTTTGGTAACTGCTTGATGGCAGGCCAAGGTCAAGCGCCAGCGCGCCAAGCTTTGTTGGCAGCGGGTTTGCCATTTTCGACGGGTGCAGTGACTTTGTCGAAGATGTGCGGTTCCGCGATGAAAGCCACGATGATGGCTTATGATGCTCTCCTCGCTGGCAGCAATGAAGTACTTGTGTCTGGCGGTATGGAATCGATGACTAACGCGCCCTACATTATTCCTAAAGCACGCGGTGGCTATCGTATCGGTCACGGCACGATTATGGATCACATGATGCTCGATGGTTTGGAAGACGCCTATGACAAAGGCCGTAGCATGGGCACGTTCGCGGAAGACTGTTCTTCCAAATATGGCTTCACACGTGAAGCGCAAGATGCATTTGCGATCGCTTCCGTGACACGCGCGCAAGCAGCCGCTAGTAGCGGTGCATTTGCTTGGGAAATCACACCTGTCACAGTATCTGGTCGTAGCGGTGATGTCGTCATCGATAAAGACGAAGGCCCGTTGAAAGCCAAGCTCGACAAGATTCCTAATTTGAAACCAGCATTCAAAAAAGATGGCACGATCACAGCCGCATCTTCTTCCTCGATTAACGATGGCGCAGCAGCTTTGGTCTTGATGCGTGAATCGAAAGCGAAAGAATTGGGTTTGACGCCAATCGCGAAAATTTTGGGTCATGCTACGCACGCACAAGAACCAGGTTGGTTCACCACAGCACCAGTGGGCTCTATCGAAAAACTATACAAAAAAGTCGGTTGGACAACAGCTGATGTCGATTTGTTTGAAGTCAACGAAGCTTTCGCCGCGGTGCCAATGGCAGCGATGCATGAACTCGGTATTTCTCACGACAAGATGAACGTGCACGGCGGCGCATGTGCGTTGGGCCACCCAATCGGCGCCTCTGGCGCGCGTATCATCGTTACTTTGATCGGTGCCTTAAAAGCACGCGGTGGTAAGCGCGGTGTGGCTTCTTTGTGTATCGGTGGTGGTGAAGCAACTGCGATGGCGATTGAGTTGGTGTAATTGTTGAGTCATTCCTGCGAAGGCAGGAATCCAGCGGCGTCGTCTGAGCAAGGAAAGACGCTGGGCTCCTGCCTTCGCAGGAGCGACAACTGATTTTTAGCTTAACAGAACGGAGCGCAAGTAATGCCAACAGCCTTAATCATCGGAGCCTCACGCGGTATTGGTCGTGAATTTGCACGTCAATACAAAGCGGATGGGTGGCGTGTTATCGCCACTGCTCGCAAGTCCGAGGACCTTGCGGAGCTGACTGAGCATGGTTGTGAAGCATTGCCTTTGGATGTGAATAAGCTCAACGATTGTGCTGGTTTGGCGTGGCGACTTGATGATGAAAAGATTGATGTCGCTATCTTTAATGCGGGCATGCTCGGCCCTCGTACGCCAAGCATGCAATCGCCCGAGCAAACAACTTTTGATGAAGTCATGCATACCAATGTACTAGCTGCCATGCGCATCTTGCCTCTGCTGTTGCCATTGGTCGAAAACGCGGCGGGGAAATTGGCTGTACTGTCATCAGATATGGGTTCTATTGGCAGCCGCAATAACCCGCAAGCGTGGTTGTATCGCGCGAGTAAGGCGGCCTTGAATTCAGTGTTGAAAGATACGTCCTTGTGCGCACAAAGCGCGACCTGCATCGCATTTCATCCCGGTTGGGTGCAGACCGATATGGGCGGTCCAGGTGCGCAGCTTACCGTCGATGTGAGTGTCGCAGGGATGCGAAAGGTGTTGGCAGAAAGCAGTCGAGAAAAGAATGGCTGGTTTTTGAGCTACAACGGGACGCAGTTGGATTGGTAAATTTAGGGATATCGTTTGAATGACTAAACGGCCGAAAGATCGAGTGGTGGTCGCAAGCGATGTCAGTTCGCGTGACGGGATTGGTATTGAGATCTACCGTAACGATGAACTTGTGATTGAAATTTTTCGTGACGATAGCGAGAAGACTCGCACAATAAGACTGTTTAAAGAGTCTGTTTCATTAGAATTGATGAATGAAGCGATTGCGACTTTTAATCGAGAGATTCCATCGGATTTCATTGATTACGACAAGCTTATGGAAGACGAGAAGTCGAAATCTTAATTTTCAATTTTAAAATTTTTAGAAACGAGTAAGAAATGCAACTAACATCAGAACACGAAATGATCCGCGACGCCGTGCGTAGCTTTGTGCAAGAGCGCATCACACCAAACGCAGCGCGTTGGGATAAAGAACACCATTTCCCTGCTGAGGAATTGAAAGAATTGGCGGCCATGGGTGCCTATGGTGTCGCTGTGCCAGAAGAACTCGGTGGCGCAGGCATGGATTATTTGTCTTTGGCCTTGGTGCTCGAAGAGATCGCTGCGGGTGATGGTGGAACTTCGACCGTCGTTTCGGTCAACAACTGCCCTGTTTGCAGTATCGGCATGATGTATGCGAACGCAGAACAAAAAGAGCAATGGTTGCGTCCGCTCGCGAGTGGAGAAAGACTCGGCGCGTTTTGTTTGACCGAACCGCATGCCGGTAGTGATGCATCTGACTTGCGCACGACGGCAAAGAAAGAAGGCGATGAATATGTCTTGAATGGCGTGAAGCAATTCATCACCAGTGGTAAACATGCTGATGTCGCGATCGTGATGGCCGTGACCGATAAAGCAGCCGGTAAAAAAGGGATCAGCGCGTTTTGGGTTGATACTAAAACGCCAGGCTATATCGTTGCCAGCCTTGAACATAAGATGGGCCAGCACTCGTCTGACACTGCACAAATTTTGTTTGAAAACTGCCGTATCCCCGCCGCCAATCTGATCGGCGAAGAGGGTATGGGCTACAAGATCGCTTTGTCTGGACTGGAAGGCGGCCGTATCGGTATCGCTTCACAATCGGTTGGTATGGCGCGCGCTGCATTTGAAGCGGCCCTCACCTACGCTAAAGATCGCCGTACCTTTGGCAAAGCGATCTTTGAACATCAAGCGGTGCAATTCCGTTTGGCCGATATGGCGACACAGATTGAAGCAGCACGCCAATTGATCTGGCATGCGGCAAGTATGAAAGATGCAGGTAAGCCATGCTTGAAAGAGGCAGCAATGGCGAAGTTATTTGCGTCTGAAATGGCAGAAAAAGTATGCTCCGATGCGATTCAAATTCATGGCGGGTATGGCTATGTGAGTGATTTCCCCGTCGAACGAATCTATCGTGATGTGCGTGTATGCCAGATCTATGAAGGTAGTTCCGACATTCAGAAAATTTTGATTGGCCGTGGGTTGATGGATTGAGTTTGAGTGCGCACTTGATAATTCAACGCTTAAGTTAACCGAGCATTCAATTAACCGTCATTCCCGCGAAGGGTGAAATGGGGAATTCAAGCAGCGTGCTGCTTGCCCATGTAACGGTCATCGTTTGCAAACGATGACTCCCATAGCGATAGCGGGAATCCAGTGGCTTTGAATTTTGGTTGGCGATTATGAATTTGGTTGATAGTTCGGCGAACGACACTGGATTCCTGCCTTCGCAGGAATGACAAACACGGAAGTTGCAGTAAACGGTAGGCCTTAAAAGAGGAATAAGCATGAGTAATCGCATCGAATACTGGTTTGACTACGTTTCACCCTATGCGTATTTGACCACGCAAGTGATTGAAGAGCTCGCCGCCAAATATGGCCGCGAAATCGAATGGAAGCCGATGTTATTGGGCGTCGTGTTTAAGACCACTAACTCCAGTCCATTGACAATGCGTCCACCGATCATGGCGAATTATCACCAACATGATATGGAACGCTCGGCGCGTTTTGCAGGTTTGCCATTTGTCTTGCCAGAACCATTTCCGATCAATACGCAAAACACGGCACGCGTGTGTTTGTGGATGAAAGAAGTTGCTCCACAACGTGTAGGTGAATTCACTCGTGGGGTAACGAAAGCTTACTTCTCTGGCCCTGCAGGATTGAATGATATTGCATGGTTAGCAGAATACGTGAGCCAAATGGGATTAGACGGCGCAGCCGCTGCGGCCGCCTGTAAAGACGAAGGCTATAAAGCACAGTTGGCCGCTGCCTGCGAAGAAGCCGTCAGCAAAGGCGTGTTCGGCGCACCATGGGTGATTGTGGATGGTGAGCCATTCTGGGGTAATGATAGGTTGCCCCAACTTGAGAAATGGTTAGCAACAGGTGGGTTTTGATTTTATGTAGGGCGGGTGCAACCCGCGCCGCCAGTCCTTTAAACAAAGAGCAGCGCGTGTCGCACCCGCCCTACGAGAACGAACTGACCTAAAAAACGAGATGGGAAGAGACATGAAAAAAGGCTACCAACAATTAGTCGACGAAGCAAACGCGCAAATCAAAACCTATAGCGTGGCAGAAGCGCAAGCCAAATTGGCCGCCCCCAATGTGCAATTCATCGACGTGCGTGATGTTCGTGAGCTCGAAAGAGAAGGCATCATTCCCGGCGCATTCCACGCACCACGCGGCATGATCGAGTTCTGGGTCGACCCCGATTCACCTTACTTCAAACCCGTATTCGGCGAAAACAAAGAATTCATCCTGTTCTGCGCAGCAGGTTGGCGCAGTGCGTTGACGACAAAAACAGTGCAAGACATGGGCCTAGAAAATGTCGCCCACATCGACGGCGGCTTTGGCGCATGGAAGGCCGCGGGTGCGCCTACGGCGGTGAAAGAAAGTAAGAAAGCCTAATCGAGATGAGTAGCGCCACTACGCTTTTGATAGAGATTGGTCAGTCCTGGGGGTGGACGGGAATTAAACCGGTCCAAGTTGTTAAAGAAAATCCTTTCGGGAATCTCCTCATTCAGGATACGAATGGACGGTATTGGCGATTGTGTCCTGAGGAAGTGAGCTGCGAAATCATTGCAGATTCTAGATTAGAACTCGATCTTTTATTTGAAGATCAGTCTTTTTTGGACGATTGGTATATGAGACCCCTCGTCTCACTGGCAGAGGACATGTGTGGGCCGCTAGCGAAAAACAGAAAGTATCACCTTCGGGTTCCAGGGGTTTTGGGAGGCGAATACGGGGGAAGTAATTTGGTAACTGTTGATCAGATCGACCAGTTACGATTTTCTGGAGATATTGGTCTTCAAATTAGAGACTTGCCTGATGGTGCGGAAATTGAATTGAAAGTGGTGGAGTAAGTAGCGGTTCGGGCCACACCCGACCTGTACGCGTTGAGTTTGATCGAAGTTAAAAATTTGGTTTTGTGAGATTAGCGCGGATCGCACCCGCCCTACAAAGAAATATTTAGGTAAAGCGTGAGTAAAACAATCTGCCCCTGTGGCTCAAACAAAGAATTCGATGCATGCTGCAAACGCTACATCAGCGGTGCAGAAGTCGCACCAACGGCAGAAGCCTTGATGCGTTCGCGTTACACCGCATACACGCTTGATGATGAAACGTATTTGCGTGCGACTTGGGATGAACGGACTTGTCCGAAAGAGCCCATCGTGCATGGTGAGCCGACCAAGTGGTTAGGTTTGGAAGTGAAGAAACACACGACACAAGAAAAAGAGGCGATGGTGGAATTTGTCGCTCGTTACAAAATTGGCGGTAAAGCCCATCGCTTGCACGAAAAAAGTCGTTTCGTGAAATTTGATGGCAAATGGTTTTATGTAGACGGAATTTATGAATAAGAAAGAGTGAGCTGTAAAGGTGCAGAGTACAGAGAATGATTTCTCTTTAAGGCTTTGCGCATCACAGTCAGCGCTTTAAGAATGTGGAAGTTTTTCGGATAAAACATTATGACAACCTTAGAATCCAAATTAAACCCTCGCTCTGAGGACTTCAAAGCTAACGCGGCGGCCATGCAATTGATCGTTGATGATCTTAAACAAAAGGTCGCCAAGATTGCCTTGGGTGGTGGTGAAGAAGCGCGCCAAAAACATTTAGGTCGCGGCAAGCTCTTGCCACGTGATCGTGTACAAAATCTGCTCGATCCAGGTACACCTTTCCTCGAATTCTCTCAGCTCGCAGCGTTCAATATGTATAAGGAAAAGAACGATGTGGATGCGGCGCCGAGCGCGGGTGTGATTACCGGCATTGGTCGCGTAGCGGGTCAAGAGTGCGTTATTGTTTGTAATGATGCGACGGTGAAGGGCGGCACCTATTATCCGATGACAGTGAAAAAGCATTTGCGCGCGCAAGAAATCGCCGAGCAAAATAACTTGCCTTGTATTTACTTGGTTGACAGTGGCGGTGCGAACTTGCCAAACCAAGATGATGTGTTCCCTGATCGCGATCACTTTGGCCGTATTTTCTATAACCAAGCCAATATGTCTGCTAAAGGCATCCCACAAATCGCTGTGGTGATGGGTTCTTGTACAGCTGGTGGTGCCTATGTGCCAGCGATGAGTGATGAATCGATCATCGTGAAGAACCAAGGCACGATTTTCTTGGGTGGCCCTCCATTGGTGAAAGCCGCTACGGGTGAAGTAGTGAGTGCGGAAGATTTGGGGGGCGGTGACGTCCACACGCGTTTGTCCGGCGTGGTCGATCATTTGGCGCAAAACGATACCCATGCTTTGGCAATGGCGCGTCAGATCGTATCGAACTTGAATCGTCAAAAACCACATAACGTGGTGATGAAAGCGGTGGAAGAACCGAAGTATCCAGCCAGTGAATTGTACGGAGTGATTCCCGTCGATACACGCAAACCTTTCGACGTGCGTGAAGTGATTGCGCGCGTGGTTGATGGCAGTCATTTTGATGAATTCAAAGCGCGTTATGGCACGACCTTGGTGTGTGGCTTTGCCCATATCCACGGCATGCCAGTCGGCATTATTGCCAACAACGGTATTTTGTTCTCCGAATCTGCATTGAAGGGCACGCACTTTATTGAGCTGTGCTGCCAACGCAAGATTCCACTGGTGTTCTTGCAAAACATCACCGGCTTCATGGTCGGACGCAAATACGAAAACGAAGGTATTGCGCGCAATGGCGCCAAGATGGTGACCGCAGTCGCCACCGCCAATGTGCCGAAGTTCACGGTGATTATCGGTGGTAGTTTTGGCGCCGGTAATTACGGTATGTGCGGCCGCGCTTACTCTCCACGCTTCATGTGGATGTGGCCAAATGCCCGTATCTCGGTGATGGGGGGCGAGCAAGCGGCGAGTGTGTTGGCAACCGTGCGTCGTGATGGTATCGAAGGCAAAGGCGGCACATGGAGTGCCGAGGAAGAAGC